>DASWAA010000655.1:0-3615 GCA_036391385.1 Streptosporangiaceae bacterium | reverse complement strand
GACGAGTCCGTGGACGGGAAGGTCGAGCTCCCGCAGCGTACCCTCGCCGCCATGCTCGGCGTGCAGCGGCCGTCGCTGAACAAGGTGCTCAAGGACCTGGAACGGCAGGGCATGATCCGGACCAGCTACGGCGTGATCGAGATCCTCGACCCGGCTGGGCTCGGCAGGCTGAGCCGATGATCCGGCGCGCGTTACGCCGGGATCACGGCGCTAGCAGCTGCTGCGCTGCCGCGACTACGTCCGCTGCTGACGGGCGGTCGTCAGGTGACCGCGGCAGCCAGAGGACCCGGACCACCCCGTCGACAACCACGGCATCTGCGCCAAGCTGCCGGGTGTCCTCCGCTGGCGGTCGCAGCCGCTGCCTGGCCAGCACCGCGCGAGCGTAGATCCGCAGCGTCCCCGGCGAGTAGATCCGCCACCACGGCGCACGGCCGGCACCGAGACGGCCATACATCACGCGGTCCTGGTCAGTGAGTACCACCCCGGGCCAGCCCAGGTGACGAGCCAGGGCCGCGAGCCGGTCCGGCGGGCTGAATCCCACGAGGACAAGCCCGATCCGGGGGTCTCGCGGTTCCTGATGCACCTGAACCAGATGCTGCTGGCACGGCAGTCAATGCCGGTGCCGCAGCAGCACCAGGACCTGCACCCCCCGGATCTCGCCCAGGCTCAGCTGACCACCGCCCGGCGCCACCGCCAGCGGCAGATCCGCGACCGGCACCGCCACCTCCGCCGGCCTAGCCACGCCGGCCATCCGGCATCCGGGGCTCTGCCCGCAGGAACCAGGCTGGCCTGTCGCGCAGCATGACCCGGGCCGCCCATGCCACGGCTGCGGCGATCAGGATCAGCTCCTCGGCGGGCACACCTCCTCGCCCGGCAAGGGTCGGCCCAGCCAGCCAGTGCAGCCCTGCCGCCACTGCTACCCCAGCAACAGCGAGGCCCACGCCGCCCGCGGCCGCGGCCAGGGCAGTCCGCCACCCAGCGGGACCGCCAGAAAGGGCGCGTACTGTCACCGGCCAGGCCACCGCCGCCAGCGGCGGCCCGAAGTGGTAGGTCACGCGTGGATGCCACCACGACAGGGCCAGCCACGCCAGCACCACCAGCGCCGCCACCCCGCCCGCCCGGGCGTGAACGCGGGCCTGCTCAGCCACCGGCATCCGCGCGCTGCCCGCCTGGAGCCGGCCCGACCGGCTGCCAGCAAGGCCGCGTAGCCAGCCGGCCACGCGGTGCCTGCCTGACGCGCTGACTCCCCGCGCATCAGCCTCGACCCGGACACCGTGCCAGAACGCCACGTAACCCCTGATCTGCCGGGCGGCCATGCTCGGGTGCCGGTAATACCAAGCGGCCGCCGCGTTGACATAGCCGTCCACGGTAACGTCATAGTAGTGAGCGCGCCCCTTCCACGGGCACACTGTCGTACGGTCACTCGGCGCAAGATACGCGCGATTCACCGACCCCGGCGGAAAGTAGTAATTGCCCTCCAGCCTGACCGTCGCATCACTCTCGGCGATCACCACACCATTCCACACCGCGCGCAGCACGACCTGCTCCTCTCACCGGGCTGACCTCAGTCAAGAGCGCCAGGGACTGCTATCGCAGCGAAGTGTCAGCGGCCTGACATAGGCGTAGGTCAGTCACGCCCGTGACCGGAGTTTCTTGCGGTAGCCTGCTACTCTTACGGTCGTTTGGCCTGAATGGAGTTAATTTCATGATCGGGCTGAAGCAGGCTGCGGCCGCTGCCTTGTCCGCTGTCTTCGGTCTGAGTCCGGCAAGCGCGAGTCCGCAGGTCAGTGTGTACCGGCAGTGGCGCATCGTCTATCACGTCGACCTCAAGGTGACGAATTACTGGTGGAGTGGTGCGCTGGTCGCGCCGAGCCGCGATCAGGCCTGGGCGGTTGGATTCACCGAGAGGTCCGGGGGTACCCGGGGCTATTTCCTGGAGCACTGGAACGGCGTGCGCTGGCGGATGTCCGCCGTGCCGGGCGTTAACCTCAGGCCGGACGCGGTGGCCGCGTCGGGGCCTGACAACGTGTGGCTTTTCAGCAATGCGAACAGGGCGTTCGTATGGGACGGGCAGCGCTGGGCGGCCGCGCAAGGTACCCGGGGCATGTCGATGAGCGATGCCGTCGTCCTCGGCCCGTCCGATGTGTGGACCGTCGCCAGCCGGGTGTGTGGTACGGGAGCGCTGGACCACTGGACCGGCACTGGCTGGTCAACGGTGACGTTCCCGGAAGGCATCACGGCGATAAGCGGATCTTCGCCGCGGAATTTCTGGGTGCTGACCCGAGCCGAGACGTCGACGACGTACTGTCGGCCGGTCAGCGGAGCGCCTCTGCATGCATACCGGTGGAACGGGTCTTCGTTCCAGCAGGTCCAGATTCCCAGGATCGTCGTCGGTCATTCCGTCGGACCTGGCCCGTTTGCCGTGTCGTCGCCTCGTGACATCTGGTTCGCCGACTGGAGCCAGTCCACGATCTGGCACTGGAACGGCTATCGCTGGGCTCGGATCAGCGTGAAGGCTCCTGGGGTGTATGTGACTCCAGCGCCGGTTGTGCCCGACGGGCGGGGCGGTGCCTGGATCGGCGGTTGCTGGCACTGGCTGCGCGGGGTCTGGCATCCGATTGACTACTCCCGCGACGGCTGCCAGGAGACCTTCGGCCTGGCCAGGATCCCCGGGACAACATCGGCGTGGCGGCTCGGGCTCTACACTTTCAGCCGCCACGAAGAAGGCACGATCGAGGTTAATGGGCTGCTGCCCTGACCTGAGGCTCAACAAGCGACGTCGGCAGGTGAGCGCATCATTGTGCCCTTCGGCGGCAGCGGGGCCGAGTCTCGGGAACTCGGTATACGTGATCCGAGAACTGCGCGCTACCTTCGCGCACCGGGCACCTGTACCTATGGCTCCAGGCTGCTGGGCCAACCGCAGCCTTCGTGAGCACTGCCTCAACTCGGCTTTAGATCGGCGCGACGACCAGGCCGTAGGGACATCGCTCGTGGTTAGGTAATCTTCCAGGTGAAGGTAGCTGATGCCAGAGCGGCTGCTCTTGCGCCGCCAAGTGCCCGTCGCCACCGCACCCGCCGTGGCTCAATGCTGGCGCGGCAGCCACGGCTGGCCCTCATCGCCCGTATCCTGGTCGACTGCGAAGCCGAACCCCTCGACAACATCCAGGCGCGCGCCACCGGGACCTTCGCGAGCCACGCCCAGGTAACCGACATCTTCGACGCGTGCGTCGTCGAAGGCGCCGTCCGCCGCCAGGATCTCGTCATCACTTCCGACAGCCGATCAGCCAGTCGGCAGGTTCTGCAGCTCCTTCTGATAGGACCCAATGCACCAGCAGCCGCCCAAGACGCCGTTGTTCGCCTCGACGAGACGTGCGATGTCCTGCCAAGTGGCCGGTGTCAGCAGCCTGGTCGTGTACGCAGGCCCGGAAGTGGTCACACTGCAACCATGCGCCGACGCCGGACGCCCGCCATCCGGGACGACTACGCCTTCACTATCCGCGGCAGGGGAGTGCCCGGTGCAGGCCTCTCGACTCGGCGAGGCGAAACACCCGGGTGCCAGGCGACGTATCGCGCGGGAGCGAGGACTCAGCGGGCGGGAACCGGCTCGGCCGACGG
>DASWAA010000654.1:0-2446 GCA_036391385.1 Streptosporangiaceae bacterium | reverse complement strand
GCGTACTGCGCGGGGAGCTGCCCGATGAGATGGCGGTACTCCTCGTCGCCCAGCGTCTCCTGCAGCACCGCGATGACGGCCCCGGCTCCAGCCTGCGCATCGTGGCGGGTCAGCCCGGTGTGCTCACTGACCTGCCTGGTGAAGTCGTCGACCTGGATCGGGTGTGCTCCCTTCCTGCGACGTCGCTCTACCCGCAGCGGCTCCGCAAGCGGCTCGGGGAGGTCGCGAGCGAGCCGCCTGGCCCCGCTCTCGCTCAGCTGGTCCGCGAGCCCTTCGAGTACCGCCCGGGTCAGGTCCGCCGACTCCTCATGTGACAGGACGGTTCGTTGTGCTACCGCGCTGAAGATGACCCTTTGGTCCATGGTCACGCTCCCTTGCTGGCTTACTAGCAGGTGTCCTGCCCCGTGCGGTAAGCCTGCCCGGCTACCGCCTCTTTCTACCGGCGTGCCAGGAGCGCCTGGCTATGGCGCGACGGGTGCGAGGAACGATTCGAGCAGGGCGGTGTAACGCGGCAGGTCGCTGTTCCAGGACTCCAGATGGCCGGCGCCCGGGAACCGGACGAAGGTGACGAGCGAGGGCCTTAGTTCCTTCAGTCGCGCGCTGACCGAGACCGGTACCCGGGTGTCGTTCGCTCCGTGGGTGACTAGCGCCGGCACCTTGAGCCAGGAGGTGTTGCCGAGGTAGTCGGTGGCGCTCCAGTTCACGCCGAACCGCACCGCCGCGAGTTCTTCCGCCGTCCAGGTCAGCGGCGCCGGAACTCCCGTGCCGATCAGCGGGAGGCTCCGCCGGCCAGCCTGGTAGCCGACGACCGCACGGAAATCCAGCATCGGCGCGTCAAGGACCACTCGGGTTACCTTCCCGGCTAGCGAGGAGTGCTCGAGGAAGCTGGCGACGATCGCGCCTCCCATCGACTGCCCGACGAGGACGACGTGGCGAGCCCCGTGGGAGAGCGACCAGCGCACCGCGGCCTGAAGGTCGCGCCACTCGGACTGACCGTACCGAAGGTAGCCAGACGGGTCGCGGTAGGCGCCCAGGTCGTTGCGGTAGCTGACCGCCAGGGCAGGGAATCCCAGGCGGTGCACGATGTCGATGATTCTGAGAACGTCGGCGCGGCTGCCGTTCTGTCCGTGCACAGCGACGACGAACGTGCTACCGCGCCCGGGGATGTACCAGGATGGCAGCGGCCCGAGCGGCCCGGGCACGATCACGTCCCGAACGGGAATGCCGAGCGCCGTTCGCGGGTCACCGAGGAAGTAGGCCCGATCAAGCGCGACGTCTTGTCCCACCTGCGGGCCCGACCCTTCGGTGACCGTCAGCGGGCGAGTGACCACGCCACCAGATACCGTTACCGAGGCGCCAAGCCGGCCTATACCGCCGCGCCAGGCGATGCCATAGAGCTCGTGGCTGACCAGTGCGGTCCGGTCGCCGATGGCGCGCAGCTGGACCTGGCCAGCTGACACGCCGGTAACCTTGGCATCGTTGTAGGCGGGCATGGCCGCGGCTGGGTCAGGCACCAGCGCTCCGGACCGGATCTGGCCGGCGAAGTACCAGCCGCCGGCGACGAAGACGAGAACCACGACCGTGCCGAGGGCGGCCAGCGATGACCGCAGTGCCCGGCGCAGCCGTCGCCGCGGCCGCTTCCCGGCGACGGGCGGAGCCGTAACGCCGCTGGGCTCGGCTGCACCTGTCACGGGAGCCGACAATGACTTCCTCATCGGAGCGCTCCTCACCCATCGTCTCCGGCAGCACCGCGCGGCCGCGATCCCATCGCAGCATGCGCTATGCCCCCCGGCCGGCTGCCCAGGCACTGGCGCAGGCACAATGGCTCACTGTCAGTCTGCTGAGGAAGACCGAAGCGTCTCCAGGGACTTCGGTCACCACATGAGTACCGAAAGTCACTGCGATTCGGCCGCCCTTCGCAGAATGGACGAGCGGCCAGTCGTTACGTGCTGACCGCCAACGGCGGGCGACTGCCGTCGGGGCGCGGGCGGGTCTCGTACATGCGGACGGCGACCACGATGCCGGACGCGGCGGTGAGGACAGCGACGACCCAGATCGCGGTAACGATGCCGAAGCGATCGGCGATGATCCCGGCCAGCAGGGCACCGACAGCGAATCCGCCGTCACGCCAGAGCCGGTAGACGCCGACCGACCGGGCCCGCCAGGTGGGGTGCGCGACGTCGCCGATGGTGGCGAGCAGGGTGGGGTAGACCATGGCGGTGCCGGCTCCGAGCAGAACGGCGGCGACGGCCCAGGTGGCGAAGGTGGTGCCGAGCGCGACCAGGCCGATGGCCGCGGCCTGGATGAGCATCCCGCCGGTGATCAGCCATTTGCGGCCGATCCGGTCCGACAGCGCACCGGTGCCGAGCTGCCCCGCCCCCCACACCGCCGGGTACAGCGCCGCGAGGGCGCCGATCTGGCTGACACTCAGCCCGTGGCGGGCGAA
>DASWAA010000653.1:0-4669 GCA_036391385.1 Streptosporangiaceae bacterium | reverse complement strand
AGGCTCGTCTTCCTGTCCTCGGTCGCCGCGTACGGCTACCACGCCGGCAATCCGGTACCGCTGACCGAGGACGTGCCTGCCCGCGGGTCGCCCGAGCACTACTACTCCGCGCACAAGGCAGCGTGCGAGGCGCTGCTCGCCGAGGCGACTGCCGGGACGACCACGCGGGCCTACGTCCTGCGGCCGTGCATCGTCGCGGGGCCGGACGCGACCACGCTGATCCGGAGCCTGCAATGGCGTCCGGTCACCGAGAAGATCCCCGCGCCCGCCCGGTGGCTGCTCGCGCGGGCGCCCGGCCTCCGGCCGTTCGTCCCCGATCCCGGGATGCCCGTGCAGCTTGTCCACCAGGACGACGTCGCTTCTGCCGTACTCGCCGCCGCTGTCACCGGGTCCGGGCCGCCCGGCGCCTACAACCTCGCGGCGGCAGGGCAGGTGACGATCGCCGACCTGGCTAGGGCGGCAGGCGACTGCACGTTCCCGGTGCCGCATCTGCTCGCCGTGGCGGGCAGCCGACTGGCGGGCACGCTTCCATGGACCCCGCCGGAATTCGAGTGGATCCATGCCGTCCGGTACCCGATGCTGATGGACGCCAGCCGGGCTTACCGGGATCTCGGCTGGGTGCCCAGGTACACCGCGCACGAGGCGCTGGCGACGATGGATCCTCGCAACGTGGCTCGAGCGTGAAGATTAGCCAGGGGCGGGCGGTTGGGCAGCCTGGAGCGACCTGTCTGTTCGGTTAGGCCAATCTGATCGCTTTGGCTACATGAATGCTGACTAGGGCCATTTGGAGCGGTGATCGTCACTAATGTGTAGCTGGCGTGCTCACAAGGAGCCACGTACGGATGCACATAGGCAGGGGAGACGATGCGACATCTTGGATCACGGGTGCGGCGGGTGGCAGTGCTCACCGTACCTGTCGTGGCGATAAGCCTGACACTGGGTGCCGGCGCGGCCGGCGCCAGCACCGCGGGCGCCAGCCGGGTCAGCGCGGCGGCCGATCATGCCGTTCCGGCCGGCATCACCTGGAATAGGCTGACCGGAATCAACGGCTGGCATTCAGGCCAGTCCAAGTACGGCACCGGCGACCCGTCGTGGGGGATCAGCGGCGGCGTGGTGTACCTGTCCGGCTCGATCATCCGCGCCTCGGGGACGAGCACGCTCTTCGCGGTGCTGCCGTCGCAGGCCAGGCCCGCGCACAAGCTGTGGATCACCGTCTACACCCTCAATGGCACCACTGGCACCCTGTACATCGACACCAGCGGGAAGATGAATGCCGAGATTAACGCGACTTCGACCAGCAGCCCCGCAGGTTACACCTCGCTAGCTGGCGTTTCGTTCCCGGCCAAGACGACGGCTCAGTCGAAGCTGACCCTGGTTAACGGCTGGAAATCCAGCCAGGTCCGGTGGAGCAGTGGCGACCCCTCCTACACCGTCAGGGGCGGCGTGGCGTACCTGTCCGGATCGCTGCACGGCGGCACCAGCAGCGCCTTCGCGACGCTGCCGGCAGCCGCCAGGCCGGCCAGCAACCTGTACCTCTCCGTCTACACCTTCAGCGGGTCGTACGGTGGCATTGTCTACATCGGGAAGAACGGAACCGCCGAGGCCTACGACGGCGCTGCCACGTCCTATACCTCGCTCGCCGGCATCTCCTACCCGGTCGCCTCGGCGACTAGGCATCCGCTGACGCTGCACAATGGCTGGGTGTCCTCGCAGGGAGCCTACGGCACCGGGAATCCGTCGTACTCGGTGATCAACGGTGTCGTGTACCTGAACGGCTCGATGCACAACGCCAGCAGCTCGACCGGGTACTTCGCGACGCTCCCGACCGGCGCGCGGCCCTCGCACTACCTGTACCTCAAGACCTATCAGTTCGGCGGTGCGGTCGGCGAGATCCAGATCTATCCGAGCGGCATTATGTGGGTGTACTCCGATCCCGCCGCGACCAGCAGCGCAGGTCAGTTCACCACGCTGTCCGGAATTTCGTTCCCGGTCAAGTCCTGAGCGTGGCCGGAGTCCCCTGAGCGGGGGCTCCAGGGTCCGCTATAGGCCCTGCCCGGCCAGCTGGCCGGGCAGGGCCTATAGCGTCAGACGCTGGCGCTTGCCATGTCGTTCACCGCGATGTAGCCGAACGTCATGGCCGGGCCGATGGTCGCGCCGGCGCCGGCGTAGCTGTGGCCCATCACGGCGGCGCTGGCGTTGCCCGCCGCGTACAGCCCCGGGATCGGGGTGCCGTCCTGGCGGAGCACGCGGGCTCGCTCGTCGGTGCGCAGCCCGCCCTTCGTGCCCAGGTCGCCGGGCACGATCTTGATCGCGTAGAACGGCGGCAGGGCAAGCGGGGCCAGATTCGGGTTCGGCAGGCAGCGCGGGTCGCCGTAGTAATGGTCGTAGGCGGAGTCTCCGCGGCCGAAGTCCTCGTCCTTTCCGGCCTGGGCGAAGGCGTTGAACCGGGCGACGGTCTCGGTCAGCCCTTCCGCCGAGATCCCGACCTGCCCGGCGAGGTCTGCCAGGGTGTCGGCCTTGAACACCACGCCCGCGGCCTGCCAGCGCCTGGGCAGCGGCTTGCGCGGCGCCCGCCCGGCGAACAAGTACCTGTTGCGGTAGCGCTGATCCAGGATCAGCCAGGCCGGGATGTGCGGCTTGTCGTCGGTATGCCGGTCGTACATCGCGTGCACCGCGTCGACGTACGGAGCGGCCTCGTTGACGAACCGCTGGCCCGCGGCGTTGACCAGGATGCAGCCGGGCAGCGAGCGCTCGGACAGGCAGAAGTACGGCCCGCCCGGCAGCGGGATGGACGGACCCCACCAGGCGTCGTCCATCAGGTCGATCGCACCGCCCGCCTGCTGGCCGGCGACGATACCGTCGCCAGTGTTCTCCGGGGCGCCGACGGTCCATTCGGTTCCGATCGGCTGGCGCTGGTACTCCGCCCGCATCGCGGCGTTCCCTTCGAAGCCCCCGGTGGCCAGCAGCACGCCGCGGCGCGCCCGGATCGTGACCGGCTCGCCGTTCCTGGTCGCGTGCAGCCCGGTCACCCGGCCGTCCTCGACCAGCAGCCCGGTCATCGGCGTCTCAAGCCAGACCGGGACGTCCGCTGACATCAGCCCCGCGCGAAGGCCGGCGGAGAGCGCCTGGCCCAGGCTGAGGGTGCGGCGGCGCAGCAGCTTGGTCAACGCCGTCCGCCCGGCCACCTTGACCGCGGTCCAGATCGCGCGCGGATGAGTCGTGCCCAGGCTGAGCCAGCGGTAGTAAGCCTGGGTGATGGCCACGCCCTCGGGCGCCGGCAGGTACGGCGGGTTCAGCCGGGCAAGCTCGGCGCCGAGTATCCGGCCGTCAAACAGCCGCGGCTCGATGCTCCGGCCGCAGGCCAGCCCGCCCGGCGCCTCCGGGTAGTAGTCGGAGTAACCAGGTACCCACGCGAAGTCCATCGGTGTCGCCGAGCGGACCAGGTCGAGCATCGCCGGGCCGTGCTCAAGCACGGCCTGCTGGCGTCCTGGCTCGACACCGTCGCCGGCTACGTACGACAGGTACTGGCGAGCCTGCTCAGGGGTGTCCGGGACCCCGGCCCGCTTGATCACGGCGTTGTTCGGCACCCAGACGCCGCCGCCGGAACGTGCCGTGGATCCGCCGTAGCGCGCGGCCTTCTCGATTACGACCACGCTCAGGCCGTGCCTGGCCGCAGCCAGCGCCGCCGTCATGCCGGCTGCACCGCTGCCGGCCACAACGACGTCGAATTCAGCATCATCCGCTGCCATGGCGCCTCCCGGGCACCATAGTAGAACACGTTCCAGTTTTAGCCGAGGGTGTACCAGGCTGGCGAGTGCGCGGGGCCGGCGGGTGCCCGGGGCTGGCGGGCGCACAGGACGGGCGCACAGGGCCGGCGGGCGGGCCGAGTGTCACGCCGGAGGCGTGATGCCCTGCGGGAACCGGAACAGGCCGGCCGGGTCGTAGCTTGCCTTGATCCGCGACAGCCTGGGGTAGTTCGCGCCGTAGTACGCCTGACGCCAGTTGATCAGGTCCGGGTCTGCGTAGTTCTGGTACGCCTGCCCGCTCGCGTGCGGGCGCAGGTCGGCATGGACGGTGCGCAGCCACTGGCGCTGCCGTGCGACACCGGCGGCCGAGGCCGGGTAACTCCAGGACGTGTAGTACTGGGCGAGGAAGAGCGCATTCCGGTGCACGAATGCCGTGGCGTCCGGCCGCACGTTGTTCACCGCGCCGCCGAGCGCGTCGAAGGCGATCGACCCGGCTCCGCCATTCGCGCCGCGGATGCGGCCGAGCCGCTCGACGCCGGTGATCAGGGTGCGGATTCCCGAAGCTGACAACTTCGTGGTGAAGAAGTCTGACTTGGCGAACGACGGTACGCGCGGCAGCCGGCCGGCTGGCACGGTGGTGCACTGGCCGAGCGATAGCCGGGAGCACCCGGCTTCGATCAGCATGGCGCGCAGGTAGGTCTGCGAGCTCAGGAAGGCCGAGCCTGGCGCTGAGCCGACCGCGCTGTAGAGCTGGCCGAGCAGACGGTCGGCGCCGGTCACGGTGCCGACGTAGGTGCCGCCGACGCTGAGCTGCGGCTGACCGCCGAACGCGGCGCCGAGGTGCATGTTCGACCACAGTTCCTGCGGTGCGTGCGGGGCCCAGGACTGCCATGCCTGCACGACCCGGCTCGCCTGCGACCATG
>DASWAA010000652.1:0-7112 GCA_036391385.1 Streptosporangiaceae bacterium | reverse complement strand
ACTGATCCAGCCGGGAACCGGCGACATCCGGGCGATCGCCATCAACCGGACCTTCGGCAACAGCGGCTACAACCAGACGACTGTCAACTACGCCGTGAACACGCCCTACGGCGCCAGCGCCGGCGTGCAGACCGGATCGTCTTCCAAGGTCTTCACCCTGGTGACCGCACTCAAGCAGGGCCTGCCGTTTGGCTATCACCTGCGCGTCACCTCGCCAACGACGGTCGGACCTTATACCAACTGCCATGGCGGCTACGTCCCGCCATTCCCCGTGATCAACGCCGAGGGCCCGCAGGCGGCGCAGACGTACACCATCTACGACGGGACCGTACAGTCGATCAACGCGTTCTACGCGACCCTTGAGCAGCGGGTAGGGCTGTGCAACGTCGTCCGCACGGCCGCGAGCCTGGGGATGACCAGGGCCGACGGGGTGTCCCTGCTGCGCCCTGACCCGCATCTGCCGCGCGGCAATAACGAATCAGTCGACAACATCCCGTCCTTCACTCTCGGCTCGGTCTATGTGTCGCCGATGAGCATGGCCGCCGCTTACGCCACGCTGGCGGCACGGGGCGTGTACTGCAAGCCCATCGCGATCACCGCGATGACCAACGGCACCGGCGGGCGGTTCCCGGTCGAGTCCGCCGGCTGTCACCGGGTGCTGAACAAGGGAGTCGCCGACGCCGCCGACTATGTCCTGCAGGGCGTGCTCGGCGGAGCCGGCACGGCGAACAACCGTGGCATCGGGATCCCGGCCGCCGCCAAGACCGGCACAGCCGACGGCGGCCACTACGCCGCCTTCGCGGGCTACACGCCCCGCCTGACCGGCTACGTGTCGGTCTTCAACCCCGCGTCGCCGACCGGGCACGGCGCCATGATCTACCCGCGGGCTGACTACCGCGAGGTCAACGGCCTGCTCGCCGCCCCCGGCCAGATGTTCGGCGACAACGCGCCAGGGGCCACCTGGCAGCTGACCTTCCTCCGGCTGCACCTCGCGCCCGAGGCGTTCGCTGCCCCGCCGGCGTACCCGTACTTCAACCTGCCGCTCACCTTCAAGCCCAAGAAGAAGAAGTCGTCCCCGTCCCCTTCTCCGTCTCCGTCGGTTAGCGTGACGACCACGCCGACTCCGACGCCCAGTACCACGCCATCGCCGACGCCGTCCGCGACACCATCGCAGTCGCCCAGGCAGCACCCGGCGCCGCACCCGGCGCCGCAGCGTACGCCACCGCCGGCCGCGGTAGAGGAATACCGCTCGAGACCGGTCGACTAAGCGGGGCGCCGGCGATTCCGGGCCGGCGGGCACGGCGTCAGCGGGCGCAGCCAGCCACATACTCCGCGGCTCAGGCCCAGGAGTAGGTGGACCAGGGCGGAAGCGCAGGCGCATACTGGTACTGATGAAACCTGCTCGCGCCGCAAACCAGCGCTACCTACCGACAAGTCCGTTCAACACTCCGCCAGTTATCGTTCCCGTCAAGCAATTCGGGCTAGATGACATGGTTAACCACGACCGGTACGGCCTTGGCCGGGTCACCAGCGTCGAGGAGTCTGCCGTTATCGTCGACTTCGGCACCAGCCACGTCCGGATCATGGCGCCCTACACCAAGATGGCCAAGCTCTGACGGCTGGTGAGTCCTGCGGGTATTAGCCGGCCTAAGACCTGCCAAGCCATCGTTGTCCGCGCATCCGGCCGCCGAGCCGAGTGGGCTGGCTGCTCGTCGCCCTGGTCCGCTCGGCAAGCTGCGTCACGACGATCACCGTGAAGCCGACGAAGAACGCGGCCTCGATGACGCTGCCCAGGATGTTCGTCAGGTAGGCCAGGCCGAGCAGCGGGTACGCCACGAAGGCGGCAAGGACCAGGTGCCGGTATGTCCGCGATGCAGTCGCCTGATCATCACGGGTGCGCCGGCTGGCTAGCAGGAGCACGATCGTGATGGCCGCGAACTCCGTCACGCCGGCCGCGTCATGCAGGTACTGGCTCGGGTCAAGCCGGAAGTGCCACTCCTGGCTCATGCACGCGGGACTGAGCCCGTCATCGCACACCTGAGGGAAGATGCCGCCGATGCCGCACGCCGTCGCGAAGGTCACCAGGCCGAGCCACTCCCGGCGGGCTCCGGCCAGGCTATTGCTGCCAGCGGCGAGGAAGGCGCCGAGCAGCAGCAGCCCGGCGAGAAGGTCGGCGTGCTGCATCGCGGCGGCATACGGCTGACCGGTCACCTCCAGGTTGCTGAAAAGCTCGTTCGGCGACCGCATGAGGCCCGGCTTCAGCGGGATCAGGACCCACCAGTTGTAGGCCATCAGGCCGGCCACGCCGAGCGTCCAGGCCGCTGCCGAACGGGTGAACCTGCCGTCGGCGTCACCGCCCTCGGCGCTTGCGCCGCTGTCGATCACACCGTCGGTGACGGCTGGGAGCATCTCCAGACGCCGACAGTCCCCCATGCCCGCTCCTCGACTAGAAGCCGCTACCCGAGCCAGCCCATCGTTACTTGCCGCAGACAACTAAATTATAGATAGCTTATTTTCAGCAAGCAACTTAATAACGATTTCGTTGCTATACGCAGGCAAGAACGGTGGTGCTAGCCTGGCGCCATGCAAGGCAAGGACTCGTCCGCGGCCACTGTCCAGGCCGTGCCTGATGACTCGATCGGCGAGATTCAGTCGGCGCTGCACTCGCTGTCCCGCGCGCTCAAGCGCGGCCGGCTGCACGACTACCTGCTCGGCCAGGCGAACGTCGACTGCGATCAGGCCGGGCTCGCCATGCTGTATGTGCTCAATGCCGCAGGGACGAGCCTGCGGCTCACCGACGTGGCGGAGCAGCTTTCCATCGACGCTCCCGGCGTGACCCGCAAGGCTCAGCAGCTCGAGCGGGCCGGGCTGGTCAGCCGGAGCCAGGATCAGGCCGACGCCAGGGCCACCAGGATCCAGGCGACGCCGCAGGGCCGCAGAATGATCAGCCGGTTCCTTGCCGCCAGGCGAGCCTGGCTCGCTAGCCTCCTGTCGAGCTGGCCCGAAGCCGAGCAGGCAGAGTTCGCCCGGCTGCTCGGCCGCTTCGTCGACGACCTGCGGCGTCAGCTCGAGCGCATCGCCGAGTAGGGTCAGCGCCGTCCGCGATCTCGACCGGCTCGCCAGCCCGGTTGGCAATATCGGCGGCGGGCATGGAAACTTGCCGGATGAGCGATGCGCAAGAGGCGGTTGAGCCTGACCCATACCTGTGGCTGGAGGACGTGACCGGGACGGCGGCGCTTGACTGGGTCCGTGCTCGCAGCGCCGAGACTCTCGCCGACCTGTCCGGCAGCGAGCGGTTCGGAGAGCTCCGCGCGCAGTCGCGCCAGGTGCTCGATGCCGACGACCGCATCCCGTTCGTCCGGCGGCGCGGCGCGTACCTCTACAACTTCTGGCAGGACGCCGAGCATCCTCGTGGCCTGTGGCGGCGCACCACGCTGGACGAATACCGCAAGGCCGACCCGGACTGGGAAATCCTGATCGACGTCGACGCGCTCGCCGAGGAGGACGGCGAGAACTGGGTGTGGCAGGGCTCGACCATGCTGCGGCCCGGCGGCTACCGGCTCGCGCTGATCGAGTTGTCCCGCGGCGGGGCGGATGCGAGCGTGATCCGCGAGTTCGATGTGCAGGAGCGCCGTTTCGTCACGGACGGATTCCAGCTGGCCGAGGCCAAGACCTTTGTCGGCTGGATCGACGCCGACCAGATCTACGTGGGCACCGATTTCGGTCCCGGGTCGCTGACAACGTCGGGCTACCCGCGGATCGTCAAGCAGTGGAGCCGCGGAACACCGCTGTCCGAGGCGACGACCGTCTACGAGGCCAAGCCCGAGGACATGATGGTGCAGGGCTTCCACGACCCCACCGAAGGTTTCGAGCGCGACTTCGTTATCCGCCGGATGGATTTCTATCGCTGCGAGCGGTACCTGCGCACCACCGATGCCGGCCTGACCAGAGTGGACGTGCCCGAGGATGCCGAGTCCGAGGTCCACCGTGAGTGGCTGCTCGTGCGCACCCGCTCGCCCTGGACCGTCGAAGGCGTGACGTATCCGGCCGGAGCGCTCCTCGCCACCAGGTTCGATGCCTTCCTGGCCGGGGGCCGGACGTTCGCCGTGCTCTTCGAGCCGGACGCGCACACATCGCTGAGCTACTACTCCTGGACCCGCCATCACCTCATCCTGAACGTCCTGCGTGATGTCCGCAGCGAGCTGACGACGCTGACGCCGGGCGACGGCTGGAAGCGCGCGGCCCTGGCCGGCGTCCCCGAGTTCGCGCAGACCGACATCGCGGACACCGACCCGCACGACAGCGATGAGTACATGCTGAGCTCCGGCGGCTTCATCCAGCCGGACACGCTGACCTACGGGCACGTCGGCGGCGAGGCCCAGGCGCTCAAGCGGGCGCCCGCCTTCTTCGACGCAACGGGGCTGTCGGTACGGCAGTACTTCGCCACCTCGGCAGACGGCACGTCCGTGCCCTACTTCGTCGTCGGGCCGGAATCCGCAGGCGCCGGTCCTACCTTGCTGACCGGCTACGGCGGCTTCGAGATCGCCCTCACCCCGGTCTACAGCGGCGTCATCGGCCGCGGCTGGCTGGCTCGCGGCGGGACGTACGTGGTGGCCAACCTCCGCGGCGGGGGCGAGTACGGGCCGCAGTGGCACATGTCGGCGACCAAGGAGCACAGGCACAAGGTTTACGAGGACTTCGCCGCCGTGGCGACCGACCTGGTGACCAGGGGCATCACGACCCGCGACCGGCTCGGGATCGAGGGCGGCAGCAACGGCGGACTGCTGATGGGCGTGATGCTCACCCGCTATCCCCAGCTGTTCGGCGCGATCGTCAGCCAGGTACCGCTACTCGACATGCGGCGCTACCACGAACTGCTCGCCGGGGCATCGTGGATGGCCGAGTACGGTGACCCGCGCGATCCGGCCGAATGGGAGTTCATGCGCCCGTACTCCCCCTACCAGAACGTCTCGTCCGGGCAGCCGTATCCGCCCGTCCTGCTGATGACGTCCACCAGGGACGACCGCGTGCACCCAGGACACGCTCGCAAGATGGCGGCGCTGCTGGCTGAGCACGGCTATGACGTGAGGTACTACGAGAACATCGAGGGCGGGCACGGCGCCGCGGCCGACAACGAGCAGCGGGCACTCAAGTGGGCGCTGGTGCTGGAATTCCTGTGGAAGGAGCTGGTCTAGCCTGTGCACGTGAGCGCGGTCTTCGAGCATCCGGTCGCTGTCAGGTGGCGGGACACAGACGCCCTGGGCCACGTCAACCATGCGGTATTCCTGACCTACCTCGAAGAAGGCCGCGACGCCTTCTACGCGCGAGCCCTCGGCAGCGAGCCGATCTACGTCGTAGTCCGGCTGGAAGTCGACCTGCGCGCCGAGGTCCGCCACCCAGACCGGCGGGTGACGGTGCGGATCGAGGTGGTGCGCCTGGGCACGACCAGCCTGACGACCCGCGAGACGATCCTGTCCGCAACCGGAGAAGTGGCGGCGCAGGCGCGCGTTGTCACGGTTCGCTGGGACGCTGACCGGCGTAAGCCGATCCCGTTCACCGAGGCCGAGCGGGCGCGGCTGGAATCTGTCCTGGTGGCTGAGTGACTCAGTCACCCGAACCGCTCAGCTGACCAGCCTTAGCCTTAAGTGCCCCGAGCACATGGACGAACGAGTCGTGGAAACTTGTCACGCCTTGTTCCTCCAGGGTGGTGCCGACATCGTCCATGTCGATTCCCGCCGCGGCAAGCCGCTCCATCGTCTCAGCCGCGTCCATGACACCGTGGTCGATGGTGCGACGCACGCGCCCGTGATCCTCGAACGCGGCGATTGCCGACTCGGGCAGGGTATTCACGGTGTCGGGCCCGATCAGATTGTCGATGTAGAGGACGTCGGAGTAGGCGGCGTTCTTGGTCGACGTGGATGCCCACAACGGCCGCTGCGGGTGGGCGCCGGCCGCCGCGAGCGCGTTCCAGCGTTCTCCGGCGAACCGCTCCCCGAAGATCTGGTACGCAAGCTTGGCCTGCGCGACCGCTGCCAGGCCACGCAGCGATCGTGCCTCCTCGCCGGCCAGGCCACCCAGCCGACGGTCGACCTCAGTGTCGACCCTGCTGACGAAGAACGATGCGACGCTGTGCACCCGCGACAGATCGCCGCCGGCAGCCGCCAGGTCCTCCAGGCCGGCGAGATAGGCATCTATCACCTGGGCGTACCGCGCGAGGGAGAAGATCAGGGTGATGTTGATGCTCCGGCCCTCGGCGATCAGCGCCCGTATGGCCGGCACTCCCGCCGCCGTAGCAGGAACCTTGACCAGTAGGTTCGGCTGGGCAATCCGATCGTGCAGGCCGCGGGCCGCGGCCACAGTCGCCGCGGTGTCATGGGCGAGTTCCGGCGCCACCTCGATGGAAGCGAAGCCGTCGCGGCCCTTGCTCTCGATATAGGTCGGCCGGAGCAGTCCCAGAGCGTCGGCGATGTCGGATATCACGAGTTCCCAGTAGGCGTCCGTTACGCTGGCGCCGGCAGCGATAAGCGCCGAGAACTGCCCGTCGTAGGTCGCTGACCCCTCGATTGCCCTGGCGAAGATGGTGGGGTTGGCGGTGATACCACGCACGCCGTCAGCTAGGTACCTCGCGAGCGTCCCGTCGCGCAGCGATGCGCGGCTGAGGTTGTCCAGCCACGGACTCTGTCCCTGCTCGGTGAACAGGCGCATGAGCTTGGTCATCTGGGCTCCTTCCGGGGTCTTCTTTGAGTTCCGGCGCCGGGCGGGGTGCGTAAACGTGCGGCAGGCTCCCCGAAGACGGCTGGTACCGAACCCGGAGAGCCTGCCTCGGAATGCATGCCGACGCGATCAGGCGCCCGCTCGGGCGGTGCGGCTCCGCCAGGCGGGGTCGTACACGGAGGCCAGCCGGGCGAGCGCCAGAGCGGCGACCATAAGCCCGAAGTCCCGTAGGGCGACGTCATAGAAACCCGGGTAGCTGACGAGGTTGATGACTATGCCGGCCAGCCAGGCCGCGACGATATACGCCGCGTAGCGGGGCTTGATCGCCACAGCGAGGCCGGCCACGATCTCGATCACGCCGACGACGAGCATCGCCTGGTGGGCGGTCACGGGGATGA
>DASWAA010000651.1:0-8659 GCA_036391385.1 Streptosporangiaceae bacterium | reverse complement strand
CCCGCTGCGGAACAAGGTCGCCCGCGCCAGGCTGCTCGGCCTGGCCGGAATGTACGGGTGGACCTTGTGGGGGGCCATTCAGGCGGCCGTGAGCCCGATCGATTATGACTTCTGGTCCTGGGCAGGGGAGAGGTTCGACGGAGCGGTGGCCGGGTTCACCGGCGCGGAATTCGAGCGGCTACTAGACGAGGTGCAACGCAATGACTAACGGAACCCCGCCAGAGCTGCCCCGCCGTGCGCAGGTCGTGATTGTCGGCGGCGGCGTGATCGGCACCAGCGTCGCCTATCACCTGACCGAGCGCGGGATGACGGACGTCCTGCTGCTCGAGCAGGGCCAGCTCTCCTGCGGCACCACCTGGCACGCCGCCGGCCTGGTCGGCCAGCTCCGGGCATCGGAGAGCGGGACCAGGCTCGTCCAGTACTCCACCCAGCTCTACGACCGGCTGGAGGCCGAGACCGGCCTGTCCACCGGGTTCCGGCGCTGTGGCGGCGTCACCGTGGCCAGGACGGCCGACCGGATGATGGCGCTGCGCCGGACGGCCGCGACCGCCGAGGCGTTCGGCCTGGAGTGCGAGCTGATCAGCCCGCAGCGCGCCGCCGAGCTCTACCCGATCATGAACGTCTCGGACCTGGTCGGCGCGATCTGGCTGCCGGGAGACGGCCGGGCCAATCCGACCGACCTGACCGCCGCCCTGGCCAGGGGCGCCAGGATGCGCGGCGCGACGATCCGCGAGCGGACCAGGGTCACCGGGATCGCGGTCGCCGATGGCGCCGGTCCGCGGGATCAGGGCCCTGGCCGGGTCGTTACCGGCGTCCGGACCGACGAGGGCGACGTCGAGGCCGAGATCGTGATCAACTGCGCCGGCCAGTGGGCCAAGCAGGTCGGCGCCATGTGCGGCGTGACCGTGCCGCTGCACTCGGCCGAGCACTTCTACGTGGTGACCGACCAGGTCTGCGGAGTGCACAGGGACTACCCCGTGCTGCGCGACCCGGACGGCTACACCTACATCAAGGAGGAGGTCGGCGGACTGCTCGTCGGCGGGTTCGAGCCGGACGCCAAGCCCTGGGTAGCGCCCGACAGCCTTCCGCACCCGTTCGAGTTCCAGCTGCTCGACGAGGACTGGGAGCATTTCTCGATCCTGATGGAGAGCGCGATCCACCGGATCCCGGCGCTGGCCAGCACGGGCATGAAGAAGCTCTACAACGGCCCGGAGTCCTTCACCCCCGACAACCAGTTCATTCTCGGCGAGGCCCCCGAGCTGCGGAACTTCTTCGTAGCCGCCGGATTCAACTCGGTCGGCATCGCCTCGGCGGGCGGTGCGGGCAAGGCGCTGGCCGACTGGATCGTGGACGGTGATCCTGGCCGGGACCTGTCCGTGGTCGACATCAGGCGGTTCGCCGGCTTCAACGGCAACAACCGGTGGCTGCGCGACCGGGTCGGCGAGGTGCTTGGCCTGCACTACGCCACGCCGTGGCCGAACCGTGAGCTGGTGACCGCGCGCCCTTTCCGCCGATCCCCGGCCTATCACCTGCTGCGCGACGCCGGTGCGTGCTTCGGGTCGAAGATGGGCTGGGAACGGGCCAACGTCTTCGCGCCCGCCGGGCAGCAGCCCGTCGTCGAGTACTCCTGGGACAAGCCCAGCTGGCTGCCGTGGTCGGTCGCCGAGCAGCGGGCGACCAGGGAGGCGGTCGCGGTCTTCGACCAGACCTCGTTCTCGAAGTACCTGGTGGCCGGGCCGCGAGCGCTGGAGGCGCTGCAGTGGGTCTGTACCGCCGATGTGGACGTGCCGCCCGGCCGCACGGTCTACACCGGGATGCTGAACGCCGGCGGCAGGTACGAGGCCGACATCACCGTGACCAGGCTTGCGGCTGATGAGTTCCTGCTGTTCAGCAGCGCCGCGTCGACCGAGCGCGACCTCGACCACATCAGGCGCCGGCTGCCGGCACAGGGCGCCGCGCTGACCGACGTGACGTCGGCCTACGCCGTCTACGGCGTGATGGGCCCGCGGTCGCGGGAGCTGCTGTCCAGGCTGACCAGCGCCGACCTGAGCAACGAAGCGTTCGGGTTCGGCTCGAGCAGGCAGGTCGACCTCGGCTACGCCACGGTCCGGGCGACGAGGCTGACCTACGTCGGCGAGCTGGGCTGGGAGCTCTGCGTTCCGGCCGAATTCGCTGTCGGTGTGTACGAGGACCTGATGGCGGCCGGAGCCGACCTCGGCGCGGTCAACGCTGGTTACTACGCGATCGAGTCGCTTCGCCTGGAGAAGGGGTACCGGGCGTTCGGCCGCGAGCTCACCCCCGATTACGGCCCCGTCGAGGCCGGGCTGCTGTTCGCCTGCAAGCTCAAGTCCGAGATCGGCTTTCTCGGCCGGGACGCGGTCGAGGCGGCACGGGCGGCGGGGGCGCGGCAGCGCCTGGTCAGCGTCGTGCTCGACGACCCCGACGTGATGATGTGGGGCGGCGAGCTGCTGCTGCGCGACGGGGTGGCCGCTGGCCTGGTGACGTCCGCCGCCTGGGGGGCTACCATCGGCGCATCGGTCGCAATGGCCTACGTCAGGCACGCCAATGGCGACGTGGTAACGCCGGACTACGTCAGGTCCGGCGGCTATCAGGTCAACGTGGGTGGCCAGCTGTGCACGGCACTGGTGTCCCTGCGGGCGCCATTCGACCCCGACGGGGAGAGGGTGCGCCGTTGAACACACCGGCAGCGCCGGGAGAGCTTGTGACCTCGGGTTCACGAGCGCCGGGGACGATGGCGATCAGCGTGTTCGACCTGTTCAAGATCGGGATCGGTCCGTCGAGCTCGCACACCGTGGGGCCTATGCGCGCGGCCGCGATGTTCGCGGCGTCGCTGGCCGACGGCGGGCTGGCCGACCTGGTGGAGCGGGTGCAGGTTGAGCTCTTCGGCTCGCTGGGAGCGACCGGGCACGGGCACGGCAGCGTCCCGGCCATCGTGCTTGGCCTGCTTGGCGAGCATCCCGAGACGGTCGATCCCGGCACGGCCGCGGCCGCAGTGGACGAGGTAAGGCAGTCGGGTCGCCTGCTGCTCGGGGCCGGCGGCCCGGTCGACGCCGTCGTCCGGGGTCGCGCCATCAGCTTCGACGTCGACCGTGACATCGTGCTGCACCGGCGCAAGCGGCTGCCGTTCCACTCCAATGCCATGCTCTTCACCGCGCGCGCCGCGGACGGAGCTGAGCTGTGCCGGAAGACCTACTACTCGGTCGGCGGCGGGTTCGTGCTCGGCGAGGACCAGGCTGGCGGCCCGCTCCTGGTTCCCGATGCCGTACCCGTGCCCTATCCCTTCGCGAGCGCCGCTGGCCTGCTCGAGCACACCGAGCCCGCCGGCCTGCCGATCAGCGCGATCATGCTGGCCAACGAACTGGTCCGCAGGGACGAGGCGCAGGTCAGGTCCGGGCTGCTGCGGATCTGGGAGGTCATGCGGGAGTGCGTGCTGGCCGGCAGCGAGGCGGAAGGAGTCCTGCCTGGCGGGCTCAAGGTCCGGCGCCGGGCGCGCAAGCTGCGCGAGACGCTAGAGCAGAGCGCCGACCCGTCCGACCCGCTGTACGCGATGGAGTGGGTCACCCTCTACGCGCTGGCCGTCAACGAGCAGAACGCGGCCGGCGGCCGGGTCGTCACGGCTCCGACGAACGGCGCGGCCGGGATCATCCCGGCGGTGCTGCACTACTACACCAGGTTCGTACCGGGAGCCAGTGAGGACGGAGTCGTCGCCTTCCTGCTCACCGCCGCGGCGATCGGCGTGCTGCTCAAGGAGAACGCCTCGATCTCCGGCGCCGAGGTGGGCTGCCAGGGCGAGGTCGGCTCGGCCTGCGCGATGGCGGCGGCCGGGCTCGCCGAGGTGCTCGGCGGCACTCCCGAGCAGGTCGAGAACGCGGCCGAGATCGGACTGGAGCACAACCTGGGGCTGACCTGCGACCCGGTCGGCGGCCTGGTGCAGATCCCGTGCATCGAGCGCAACGCCATCGCGTCGGTCAAGGCGATCACCGCGGCCCGGATGGCCATCAGGGGTGACGGGACGCACCATGTCTCGCTGGACAAGGCAATCAAGACGATGCGCGAGACCGGCGCCGACATGAAGGACAAGTACAAGGAGACCGCCCGGGGAGGCCTGGCGCTCAACGTCGTCGAATGCTGACCTGACGGTGCTGATCTGACAGGGTTGACCTGACAGCGCTCACCTGACCGGCCCGGGCTGGGGATTAGCCGAGTTCCCGGCCGGACGCCGGCGGGTCATGGCATCATTGCCACGTCTTATTTCGCCCCCGATGTGAGGCTCGCCCGGCGAGTACTCGAAGAAGCGGTCCCGGTAATGATGCGTGCGATTGCCCTATCTTCGCTTGCCCGTCGTCTGGCCCAGGCGCGGTCCGCCCGGACGCTCGCAGCGGTCGTTCTGGCGGCCGCCGCCGTGTCGGCCGGCCTGCTGGCTGGTCCGTCCGTGCCTGGCTCGCGCGCGGACGAGGTCACTGTGTCCGCCAACAACCTGCGCGACGGCTGGGATAGCCAGGAGGTGACCAGCGCCCTCACCCGCGCCACGGTGCGGGGCAGCACCTTCGGCGAGCTGTTCTCCGCCGACGTCGACGGGCAGGTTTACGCACAGCCGATCGTGGCCGACGGCACGCTGATCGTGGCCACGGAGAACGACTGGGTCTACGGCCTCGACCCGGTCACCGGCGCGATCCGGTGGAAGGTCCTGCTCGGCACGCCCTGGTCCGTGCCTGCCGGGCAGTTCTGCGCGGACCTCACGCCGAACGTCGGCGTAACCGGCACGCCCGTCTACGACCCAGCTGTCGGCCCGGCTACCCCGCACGGGGCGGTCTACCTGGTCTCTGAGGAAATACCGGCTGGAAGCGACAACCAGCACCCGGCCTTCTACCTGCACGCGTTCGATCCGCTGACAGGCGCGGAGCTGCCGAACTGGCCGGTGGAGATCAAGGGCGCGCCTGCTAACAACCCCACCGTGCCGTTCCACGCGTTCGATCAGCTGCAGCGACCCGGCCTGCTACTGATCGGTGGCTCGGTATACGCGGCCTTCGGCTCGCACTGTGACTTCGAGCCTTATGCCGGGTACGTCGTTGGCGTTGGCGGAGCCAACGCCACCAGGCCGCGTGCCGAGACCATGTGGAGCGACGAGGCAGGTCTGACCGACACCCAGGCCGGCATCTGGCAGAGCGGCGGCGGGCTGATGTCCGACGGCCCGGGCCGGATCTTCCTCGCCACTGGCAACGGGATCTCCCCGGCTCCGGGGCCAGGGAGCCGGCCGCCAGGGCAGCTCGCTGAGTCGGTAGTCAGGCTGGCAGTCCAGGGCGATGGCTCGCTCGTCGCCAGGGACTTCTTCAGCCCGGCTAACGCTCCTTACCTGGACGAGCAGGCCGTCGACGGAGATCTCGGCTCCGGAGCGCCGGTGGGCCTGCCCTTCGGCACCGCCGCCCTGCCGCACCTGCTCGTCCAGGCGGGCAAGCTTGACGGCTTGTACCTGCTGAACCGGGATAACCTGGGCGGTCGGGAGCAAGGGCCTGGCAGGACAGACGCGGCGGTGAGCAGGTCGGGAACGTCGCTGCCTGGTGAGTGGGGTCACCCGGCCGCCTTCGCTGACACGCCGGTGCTGTCGAAGACGAACGTGGCTGCCTCCCATGACTACGTCTACTACCTGGGAACGGGGGACTCGGCCGCGGGAGCACCGCTGCGGTACTTCAAGGTCGGCCTGGGTGGCCCGACCGGCCTGACACCGCAACTCGCGGACGTCGCTCAGAGCGCGGACAAGTTCGGCTACACGTCCGGATCGCCCGTGGTGACCTCGAACGGGACCAGCCTGAAGACCGCGGTGGTCTGGGTGGTCAACTCAGCGGGGCGCACAGGCACGACCGGAACGCTTCAGGCGTTCCCCGCCGTGCCGCCTGGCACGTGCAGCCAGGCCAGGCCGTGCGTCGTCCAGCCGCTGTGGACGTCGACACCGTTCAGCGGTGCCGGCAAGTTCACTGTCCCGGCCACGAACCAGGGTCACGTGTACGTCGCGACCAGGGGCGTGCCGGCCGGGAGCGACTGCCCGAGCGTGCCGTCCGGAGACTACTGCGGGCAGGTGCTCGCCTTCGGCAGCCCAGCCAGGGCACCGCTCGGCAGCGCGTCGCCGGCCAGCCTCGACTTCGGCCCGGTGCCGACCGGATCGACGTCGTCGCCGCTGCAGGCCGCTATCACCTGCACCTTGTCGACGGGCACTGTTACGGTCCAGCAGGTAAGCGCGACAGGCGCCGGCTTCTCCGTTGCCGGGCCGTACCTTTACGCGCCGCAGGGCGGTACTGCCGTGCCGGCATCGTTCCCGCTCACGATGCACCCCGGCGACACGCTGACCGCCCAAGGCATCACCTTCGCGCCGACCGCGCCGGGTGCGGCGAGCGGATCACTGGAGTTCGATACCAGCGCTGCCAACTTCGCCGTCGTCGGGGTGGGGCTGTCCGGAACCGGCACGCAGAACGGCTTCTACGCCTCGGCCGCCGCGGTGGACTTCGGCACGGCTGTGCCGGTCGGGACCAGCACGCAGCAGCAGATCACCGTGACCAACGGTGAGGCGGGTCCGCTGACGCTGACCACGGCAGTGCTGCCTTCCTCGCCGTTCGGCGTCCTGGGCCTGCCGAACGGCGGGACCACGATCGCCGCCGGCCAGTCGGTACCGCTGACGATCACCTATCAGCCGACCACGACGACAGGCGACACCGGTTCGCTGAGCCTGACCAGTGCCGACAACGTCACGACGACTATCTCGCTGACCGGTACCGGGGCACCCGACGTCGAGCCGACGCTGACCGCGACCGCGAATTCGGTCAGCTTCGGTTCCGTCGCGCTCGGCCACAATGCCGAGCAGGTCATCGATGTCACGAACACCGGTAACCTGCCTGCGCTTGTGACGGTGACCAAACAGCCGCGAATCCCGTTCGGCGCACCTGACCCGATACCGGCTGGCCTGCCGGTCAATCCTGGCGCCAGCCTGCAGATCCCGGTCACCTTCGTGCCGACGAGTGCGGGGCCGGTGTCTGACAGCTATCAGCTGACCTGGAGCGACGCAGACCCGCAGGGTAGCCATACGATTACCATTCCGGTGACCGGCACTGGCGTCGCGGCGGCCGGGGTAGCGGTACCGCCGCCGGGCGGTGGCTGGACCTTCAACGGCAACGCCAGGATGACGGGCACCAGCCTGAGCCTGACGCGCCCGGTGCAGAATCAGTCCGGCGCGGCTGTCTACTCCGTGCCGGTACCCAGCGCTGGCCTGAGCGTGAAATTCACCGCGCAGATCGGCGGCGGCACTGGCGCGGAAGGCCTGACCTTCGCCATGCTCAACGCGGCCACGGAAGGCCAGAAGTCCATTGGCGGCAGCGGGGCCGGACTCGGATTCGGCGGGCTTGACGGTGTCGCGGTGACGCTGGACAACCCGTCGCCGAGTTCCGTCGGCATCGCCACGAGCGCCACGAATCAGCCGCTCACCTACTTGGCCACCGCCAGCGTGCCTGGCCTGCGCACTGGTACGCACGTTGTCGGCGTCAGCGTGCGCGGCGGCACCGTCACGGTGACCGTGGACGGCAGGCAGTACCTTTCGAAGCCGGTAACGATGTCGTCCTCAGTACGGCTCGCCTTCACCGGAGCCACTGGGGTCAAGGCCGACGACCACGTCGTCAGTAATGTCTCGATCACCTCGAACGGCAACGTGATACCCCCGCCGGGCGGCGGGTGGTCGTATAACGGAACGGCGGCCATGACCGGCTCGGATACCCGGCTCACGCCTGCGGCGACGAACGATGCCGGGTCGGTGGTCTACCCGCTCCCCGTGAAGGCGATAGGGCTGCGGGTGACGTTCGACCTCGAGCTTGGCGGCGGCACCGGCGGCGATGGCGTGACCTTCGCGCTGCTCAACCCGGCGACCACCAAGGCGACCACGATCGGTGATGCGGGCAGCATGCTTGGGCTCGGAACGCGCGCCGGAGTTCCCGGTCTCGGCGTCGTCCTCGCGACCGGCGGTCACACTAGCCCGGCCGGTTTCGCGGCGACCTCGGTAGCGGTCGGCCCGGAGGGGCTGAGGTTCCAGAGCAAGGCCCCCGGGATAGGCTCGCTGCTGAGCGGTACGCACCTGGTGACCGTCAACGTGACCGGCAGCGGGCAGGGCCCGATCGTGACGATCTATCTCGACGACGTGCAGGTGCTGCAGGTGGCCGAGCCGACGCTGTCGCCGACCGTGCGGCTGGCCTTCACGGCGGGGACCGGTGCGCTCACCGACGTGCAGACTGTCAGGAGTGCCGCGATCTCGGCGTCCGGCTGACCGGAAGCGCCGAGGCCGTCGGACTGAGGTCTGGCTCTATCCCTGCGCATGGCATGCTCGCCGCCTCGCTGACGATCGAAGCGGCGCGGGCGGTTGCTGGCGCTACCGGTGCCCTGCTGGCCAGCGGGACAGTCCTCGCCACAGTCGCCTGGACGCCAGGCGTCGCCCTGCAACCGTACTGGAACCCCTGGTTTGGCGTGATGTGGCTACCGGCCAGAACTAGGGGGCTATGGCTGGGAACTCGGGCCGGCCTATGTAGCGCGCGGACAGTCAGATGTAAGAGTGCGGGTAGTGGTGCGGGGGACCGATGTCACCGTGAAGATCTCCAGGCCGTAGCGT
>DASWAA010000650.1:0-4239 GCA_036391385.1 Streptosporangiaceae bacterium | reverse complement strand
CCATCGGCAACTTCATGTTCATCCCGTTCACGCCAGTGTGGTCGATCATCATGATCGTCCTCGACGCGTTCATCATCTGGGCCCTGCTGGCCCCGCGCCGGGTGCCGGGGGAGTTCTAGCTGGCGCTGGCCCCGGCAGCCGAGAGGAGCCTGAGCCAGCACATCGCCAGGTGCCCCGCCGTGGACTGCAGTCCACGGCGGGGCTCCAGGCTCTTGCGACGAGGAGATCACGACGCCCAGCGAGCAGGCGAGCGAGAGCGCGGGCGGCCGGCCAGGCGCCCCGGGCCCCGGCCAGGAACGCGGTGCGGCCCGCGATCAGGCCGCGGCTCAGGCTGGCCAGGCCGCGGCTCAGGCTGGCCGGCCGCTGCGCAGGCACCGGCGGTACGGCCTGCTGCTGCTCATCCTGCTCGGCACTTACCTGCTGTCCGCGTTTATCAAGAGCAACTGGGTCAGCGACGCCCAGCTCATCCTGTTCACCGCCGCCGGCCTGGTGTCCATCCGCGAC
This sequence comes from Streptosporangiaceae bacterium, assembly GCA_036391385.1. Classification (GTDB taxonomy): domain Bacteria; phylum Actinomycetota; class Actinomycetes; order Streptosporangiales; family Streptosporangiaceae; genus Chersky-822. The sequence continues at coordinate 3,735 of DASWAA010000650.1, read as the reverse complement.
TCGCCGATCCAGCGGCGGTCCCTCCGGGCGCTCGCGGCAGCGCTGCTGATCGTGGCGCTGGTGATGGTCGACGTCAGCGTGCACGAGGGCGGCACCGCGGGGCGGGCTGCCGCCTCGATCTGGGCCGGCGCCCTGCTGCTGACCATCGTCGTCCTGCTGCTGCGCCAGATCCTGGCGCAGCCGGAGGTGACCGTGCAGAGCATCTACGGCGCGATCAGCGCGTACCTGATCATCGGGCTGATGTTCGCCTCGTTCTACGCGGCGATGTACTTCCTGCACTCGAAGGCCTTCTTCGCCGGCCACCAGCCCGGGAGCATCTCGAACTTCCAGTACTTCAGCTTCACGACGCTCACGACGCTGGGCTACGGCGACTTCACGGCCGGGTCGAGCCAGGGCCGGGCCGTCGCCATGCTCGAGGCGATGACCGGCCAGATCTTCCTCGCCACCCTGGTGGCCAAGCTCGTGGCCAGTTTCCGGCCGGCCCGGGCGAGCGCCAGGGAAGCCGCTGACCGGCCCGCCCGTCCGCCGGGATAGCGGGCGCTGCTTACGGGGTCCGCTCGCTGCGGTCAGGCCGCGGGTTCCTCGCCGGGCAGCGACAAGGTCATGAAGGCGCTGGTGGGACTGGCGCCGTACGGGCCGAACGGGCCGCAAGGCTCGAAGCCCGCGTTCGCGTAGAGCGACCGGGCCGGCGCGAAGGCCGCCATGGACCCGGTCTCCAGGCTGACCCGGTGGCAGCCTCGCTCCCTTGCTACCGCGACGAGGTGCTCGAGCATCGCCCGGCCGATCCCCTGTCCCCGCGCCGCCTGCGCCGTGTGCATCGACTTCACCTCGGCGTGCCGCTCGTCGAGCTGGCGCAGCGCGCCGACCGCGAGGAGCTCACCGCGGCTGCGGTAGCTGAAGAACGTCACGGCCGGGTCGAGCAGGCCGCTGATATCCAGCGCGAAGACACCCTCGGGAGGAGTCACCTCCCGGGCGAACGCCAGGTGACGTGCCAGCAGCTCACGGACATCGTCCGCGCCGGGGTCATCGGCTGAGATCTCGCCATCGGGCATGGCAGCAGGCTAAGGGATGCGCGCTGCCGGTCAGGTACTGCCAGCGGACAGCTCGGCCGCCATCAGCTCGAGCAGCCGCTGCATGCCGCGCATCGGCCGCACGAGCACGGTGATGGCGACCAGCTTGCCCTCGTCGTTCCAGCGGAGCATGTCGACGCCCTGTACGTAGGTGCCGCCGAGGTCGGCCTCGAACTCCAGGACCGCGCTCGCCTCGTCGTGCCACTGGTGCAGATAGCGCAGCGAGGGGCCGAGCACGGCCATCGCGGCTGTGAGGTAGGCCAGCGTGACGGCCTTGCCCTCCTGGGGAGTGAACACGACAGGCGAGCGGAACACCACGTCATCGGCCAGCAGGTCGTCTAGCGCTGGCAGGTCCCGCGACTCGATGACGGCATGCCAGGACCGCAGGGCGGAAGGCTGATCGGACATGGGAGATAGGTTAGCGAGCGTGAGCAAGGTCACTGGCTGGGTCAGGCGGATCCTGCAGGAGCCGGGGACGGCCAGCCTGGCGCGTTACCAGGCGATGCTCCCCGAGATCGCCCGGCGCGAGCAGCAGCTCGGCGAGCTGACCGACGCCGAGCTGACCGCCCTGGCTGACGGCGCCGCGGCGGACGTCGAGATCTGCTCGCTCGGACGCGAAGCCTCCCGGCGGGCTCTGGGCGAGCGCCCCTACGACGTGCAGCTGCTCGGAACCCTGGCGATGCTGTCCGGGCGGATCGCCGAGATGGCCACCGGGGAGGGCAAGACCCTGGCCGGCGCGATCGCGGCCGCGGGTTACGCGCTGCGCGGCCGGTCGGTGCACGTGATGTCGGTCAACGACTACCTGGCGCGCCGCGATGCGCAGTGGATGCGCCCGGTCTACGACCTCCTCGGCGTCAGCGTCGGCTGGATCGACCAGACTTCGACGCCACAGCAGCGCCGTGACGCGTATGCCGCGCAGGTCACCTATGCGTCGGTGAGCGAGTTCGGCTTCGACGTGCTGCGCGACCGGCTGTGCACCGACGTGGCTGAGCTCATCGCGGGCGAACCCGACGTGGTGCTGATCGACGAGGCCGACTCGGTCCTGGTGGACGAGGCGCTGGTGCCGCTGGTACTCGCGGGCGCCGTAGCCGAGGGCGAGCCGGACTACGAGATCGCCGCGCTGGTCAGGCGGCTGCGCCCGGGCGTGCACTATCAGGCGGACGACGACGGCCGCGCCGTGCACCTGACCGACAAGGGGACCACCGCGGCCGAGCAGGCGCTTGGCGGCATCGACCTCTACGCGCCCGGCCAGCTCGCGACGCTGACCAGGCTCAACGTCGCGCTCTACGCTCATGCGCTGCTCCGGCGGGACGTCGACTACATCGTGACCGACGGCAGGGTCCGGCTGGTCAGCGAGTCCAGGGGCCGGGTGGCCCGGCTACAGCGCTGGCCGGACGGCCTGCACGAGGCGGTCGAGGCGAAGGAGGGACTGATCGCCAGCGACAGCGGCATGATCCTGGACAGCATCACCGTCCAGGCCCTGATTAAGCGCTACCCGGTCAGGTGCGGCATGACCGGGACAGCCGTCGCGGCAGGCGAGCAGTTCCGCGAGTTCTACCAGATGGAGATCGCCGTCGTCCCGCCCAACCTGCCTTGCGTCCGCGACGACGAGCCTGACCGGCTCTACCGCGGCATCGCGGAGAAAGAGCGAGCGATCGTTGCCGACGTGGCGATGACGCATGCCACCGGGCGCCCGATCCTGATCGGAACCCTCGACGTCGCCGAATCGGAACGGCTCGCCGGCGAGCTCGCAGTCGCGGGCCTGCCGTGCGTTGTGCTCAATGCAAGGAACGACGCGCAGGAGGCCGCCATCGTCGCCGAGGCCGGAGCGCTGGGCGCGATCACGGTGTCCACCCAGATGGCCGGGCGGGGCACCGACATCCGGCTGGGCGGCAGCGCAGGGGACCGGGACGAGATCGCGCGGCTCGGCGGGCTGAAGGTGATCGGCACCGGCAGGCACGCGAGCAGCCGGCTCGATCACCAGCTGCGCGGCAGGGCAGGACGCCAGGGCGACCCGGGAAGCTCGGTCTTCTACGTCAGCATGGCGGATCCGCTCATCACCACGCACGTCCCCGATGCGGAACCGCCCGAAACGGCGCAGGATGACGGCCTGGTCACCGATCCGCAGGCGCACTGGACCGTCGGGCACGCGCAGCGGGTCGCCGAAGGCGCGAACCTGGAGATCCACCGCAACACCTGGCGATACAACGCGATCATCGAGGAGCAGCGCCGCGTCGTCTCCGAGCACAGGGACCGGGTGCTGCGCACGGATGCCGCGCTGACCGCGCTCGGCGCGCGCTGCCCCGAGCGCCTCGCCGGGCTGTCGGAGACCGTCGACCGGCAGACGCTGGTGCGCGCCGCCCGCCAGATCGTCCTGGCGCACCTCGACCGTGGCTGGTCCGAGCACCTGGCGCGGATGAGCGACATCCGCGAGGGCATCCACCTCCGGTCGCTCGGTATCAGCGCGAACCCGTTCGGCGGGCGGATGCAGCCGCTTGATGAGTTCAACAAGGAGGCGGTGCGCGCCTTCACGAACCTGCTCCGCGACGCCGAGGAGGACTCGGCCGAGACCTTCCGGACGGCGCGGATCGATGCCAGCGGAGTCGACCTCGACGCTGCCGGGCTGAAACGGCCCACGGCCACCTGGACGTACCTGGTGACTGAC
>DASWAA010000649.1:0-1502 GCA_036391385.1 Streptosporangiaceae bacterium | reverse complement strand
GTCACCCCGAACTGCGGCGTCCCCCAGATCAGCGCTCCGAGCGCGGCCGCCGCGGTGAGCGGGACGGCCTGCGTCAGGTCGGTGCCCACCAGCTGGTTCGCGCCGATCCGCCGGTAGACGAACAGCAGCAGCACGATCATCAGCGAGCCAGCGCCGACCGAGGTGAGGCCGACGATCAGGCCGCCGACCATGCCGATCGCGATCGTCGGCAGCGGCCGCACCGAGATCTCGGAGATGGCGGCGCTCCGCTGATGGCCGGCCCGCCGGTCGAGCACGTAGCGCAGGATCATGGCGCTGGCGCCTACGAGCAGGGCGAGGCCGAGCACGAGCTCGACATGAGCCTGGTCGGCGGTGCCTCCTGCGCCAAGCAGATGCAGCAGGTACGTGCCGAGGAAGGCCATCGGCACCGACCCGGCCACCATCCAGGCGACCATCCGCAGGTTGACGGTGCCCTTGCGCAGGTGCACGGCGGCGCCGAACGGGCGCATCAGCACCGCGGCCACCAGATCGCTGGAGATCGCGGACGAGGGCGTCACGCCGAAGAGCAGGATGAGCATCGGCGTCATCAGCGCGCCGCCGCCGGCACCGGTGAGCCCGACTAGCAGGCCCACGATGGCGCTGCCGAGAATCATGTACAGATTCAGGTGCATCGCGATCCGTTCCCCATCCGTCCTGAGAGTATTACCTATACTTCTGATCTACAATATGGACTAATTATAACGGTATTCCCTATCGATTTCCAATGAAACCCAGCATCGCGGCCTGCCGCGGCGCCGCGCGCTGGTGCGGCCGGGTTCCGTTAGGGCCTCTTCAGCTGCTGCCGGCACCGAGCGCGAGCGCGCCTGGCGCCGCTGCTGACGCCAGGCCGGGCGCTCCGCTTCTCCGTGCATCGCGCGGCGGTCGGTAAGCTATAACGATGCCTGTCCAGTCGGTCTACTCCCGGCTTGAGTCGCTGCTCCCGCTGGTGCGAAAGCCCATCCAGTACGTCGGCGGCGAGCTCAACAGCGTCGTGAAGGACTGGGACGCCGCCGAGGTCCGCTGGGCGCTGATGTACCCGGACGCCTATGAGGTAGGCGTTCCCAACCAGGGCATCCAGATTCTTTACGAGGTCCTGAACGAGCGCGACGACGCACTCGCGGAGCGGACCTACTGCGTCTGGCCGGACCTGGAGAACCTGATGCGAGCCCACCAGGTGCCGCAGTTCACCGTCGACGGGCACCGGCCAGTCCGTGCCTTCGACGTCCTCGGCGTGAGCTTCGCCACCGAACTCGGTTACACCAACCTGCTGACCGCCCTGGACCTGGCCCAGATCCCGCTGTCCGCGACTGACCGGGGCGCGGAGGACCCAGTCGTCCTGGCCGGCGGGCACGCCGCCTTCAACCCCGAGCCGATCGCGGAATTCATCGACGGCGCCGTGCTGGGGGACGGCGAGCAGGCGGTGCTGACGATCACCGAGCTGATCAGGGGCTGGAAGGGGGCCGGGCGGCCGGGTGGCCGGGACG
>DASWAA010000648.1:0-3886 GCA_036391385.1 Streptosporangiaceae bacterium | reverse complement strand
CGGCGCTTGAACGCCAGGTAGAGAGTGACCGAGGACAGGACCATGATCGACACGCTGACCAGCACCGCACCCGGACGGCCGAAGCCGGGGTACGGGACGTTCATTCCGTAGAAGCCGGTGATGAACGTCGGCACGGCGATGATCGCCGCCCAGGCCGTCACCTTCATGCTGATCACGTTCATCCGGTTGGCCTGCACGGTGAGGTTGGTCTCCAAGATGGTCGTCACCAGGTCACGCAGGCTCTCGGTCCACTCGGTTGCCCTGAGCACGTGGTCGTAGACGTCCTGGTAGTAGGGCGTCATGTGCTCGCTGACGAGGCCGATGTCGCGCCGAAGCACGGCGTTGACCACCTCGCGCATGGGCAGTACCAGCCGCCGCAGCAGCACCAGGCTCTTGCGCAGCTCGAAGCTGCGCCGCTGCACGTCAGCCTGCTCGCGGACATTGTCGGCGAAGAGCAGGTCCTCGACCCCCTCGATCTGCTCGTCGAGAGCCTGGACGGCGGCGAAGTAGCCGTCGACGATGTTGTCGAGCAGCCCGTGCACGAGAAAGCCGACGCCCTCCTTGGCCAGGTCAGGACTGCCGTCCCAGTGGCCGACCACGGCACCGATGTCCAGGCCGTCGTCCTTGCGCACGGTGATCAGGGCCCGGCTGGTGATGAACGCCGCCAGCTCGCTGGAGGCGAGCTGGCCGGTCGCCTTGTCCAGGTGCACCGCGTACACGGCCAGGAAGAGATGGCTCTGATACCGGTCGAGCTTGGTGCGCTCGTGCTCGTGCTCGGCGTCCTCGATCGCCAGCGGGTGCAGCCCGAATTCGTCGCTGAGCACGCTGAGGTCGGCGCGATCCGGGTCGTGCAGGTCCAGCCAGACCACGGTCGAGTCGTCGCGCAGGTACTCGCTGATATCGGCGACCGGGAACCCCTCGGCCTCCAGTACGCCGTCGCGGTAAAGCCGGGTCCTGGCCGGGCACCTGGTCGGCGTGGACTCGCAGATGGCCGCGGAAGCGGCGGCGACCGGATCGTTGCCGTGGAAGGTCACCCGGCCTGCGGCGCTCATGACATCAACCTCGCTGGCGGTTCAGACAGCACGGACCCGCCAGCGTACCCCGTACCAGGGCGTACCGGACGGGCCGTCAGCGGAGGACCGACGGTCCGGCCAGTGCGAGCAAGCCGAGGTCAGGTCAGGCGGCGGTTCCTGAGCCACCAGACGCAGAACCCGGCCAGCGCCACGGCGAGCGCCACGAAGATCGCCGTCTCGTACCACTGGAAGGCCCAGAACCTGCTCCCCGGCTGATAGGTGACGAGCTGGCGCAGGTGCAGCCTGGCGATGGACGCCTGGCACTGCTGCATCCCCTGGCCCAGGCACGCGGGGGTCGCCGGGCCGGTGAATGGCCGGCCGGAGGAGCGGACGGTCTGGTTCGCCAGGATCCAGGCACCGGGCTTGTCGACGCTCGTCGTCACGAGCATCTGGTTGTTCGCACCGAGCATGATCCCGGTGATCCCGTTGACGTTGAACGGGACTGACGCACGGACCGGGGTCATCAGATGCGGCCGGACCCAGCTGAGCCAGCCGAGTTCGACGAACGCGAAGCCCGCCAGGGTGACGGCCATGGCCGGGATGGTGCGGCGGATCAGCAGACCGGCAGTGACGCCCAGGGCGAACGCGAAGGCGGCGTAACCGAGCGGCACGATGCCCTGCGATCCGAACAGGATCGGCTCGAACCTGTTGACCATGGGGGCATCGCGACCGCGAGCTACCGCTGCCGCCCGGTACCAGTTGCTGCTCGCCCAGCCAGTCAGCAGGCTGAGCAGGCCGGTCGTGGCAAGGGCGGCCAGGCCGATCAGCCCGAGCTTGGCCATCATCCAGCGAGTGCGGCTCACGCTCTGGTTCCAGGCCAGCCGGAACGTTCCGGTCTCGATCTCGCGGGCTATCAGCGGCGCTCCCCAGAAGATGCCGATGATGGCGGGCGCGAGATACAGCACGCCAGTTCCCAGGCCTATCACGTGGTCCGCGAACATGCCGTGTACTCCGATGATGAAGTTGTCCGCGGGAATCACGCAGCCCGCGGCGTGGCAGCCGGACAGCCCGGTGATCGAGGCAAGGTGCGCCAGGCTCAGGCCGGTCACCACCAGGGTGACCGCGCAGAGGGCCAGGAAGCCGGCGGTCGCTATCGTCTGAGCGCGGAACTGCCGCCAGGTCAGCCAGGTCATCGCTGCGCCTCCAGCGCGGGCTCGGTGCCGAGAGCCGGCCGGCTGGCCTGGCTCATGTAGGAGAGGACCAGGTCTTCAAGCCCGACCGAGTCGGCCACCCAGGCCGGGTCGCCGACCGGCCCGTCAGTGCGGACCAGCAGCGTGCTCTGCCGGTCGGTATGGCTAGCCGAGATCACCTGCCAGCTGGCCGGCACGCTGGCGGGGTCACAGCGCGGCCCGACCAGCTGCCAGTGGCTGGCCAGGAGTTCCTCGACCTCGCCGGCCACCCGCACCCGCGAGTCGATGAGCACGACCAGGTAGTCGCAGATCCGTTCCAGGTCGGACACCAGGTGCGAGGACATCACGATGCTGAGCTCCTGCTCGGCGGTGACCTCCATCAGGACCTGGAGGAACTCGCGCCGGGCCAGCGGATCGAGGCTGGCGATCGGCTCGTCGAGTATCAGCACCTCAGGGCGCTTGGCGATGGCCAGCGCCAGCGCAAGCTGCGCGCGCTGCCCGCCGGACAGCTTGCCCGCCTTCTGCGCCGGGTCAAGGCCAAGCTGGCTGATCCGGCGCCGCGCCAGGTCAGCGTCCCAGCCGGGGTTCATGTGCGCGCCGAGCCTGAGATGATCGGCCACGCTCAGCCCCGCGTACGTTGGCGTGTCCTGAGCGACGAAGCCGACCCGGGCAAGCTGCGCCGAGCTGCTCCCCGGCTGGCCGCCCAGCACCTTGATGGAGCCCACCGTCGGCTGCAGCAGGCCGACTGCCAGGCTCAGCAAGGTGGTCTTCCCCGCCCCGTTGGGCCCGACCAGCCCCGTCACCCGCCCTTGCGGGATGCTCAGCGTGCAGTCCGAGAGCGCCCAGCGCCTCCGGAACCGCATGCCGAGCCCGGAGGACTCCAGGACTGCGGTCATCTCACTTCCTCCTCGTCATCTGCGGGACGTCGGCCCCGGCGGCACTGGCCGGCGGAGCAGCTCGGAAGGTGCTCAGGAACAGGGCCTCGATGCTCTCCTCGTCCAGCCCGGCAGCACGTGCCTTAGCCAGCCAGCCCTCGAGGTCGGCGCGCAGCGGCCCGTGCGCCGCGAGCGAGGAGCCGGCCAGGCTCCTGGTCACGAAGGTCCCGACGCCTGCCCGAGCGGCCACCAGGCCCTCGTACTCGAGCTCCCGGTAGGCCTTGAGCACGGTATTGGGGTTGATCGCCAGCCGCCCCACCACGTCCTTGACCGTAGGTAGCTGGTCGCCCTCGCTGAGCAGGCCCAGCCTCAGCGCCTGCCGCACCTGGTGGATGAGCTGCAAGTACGGCGAGACACCCGAACGCGCATCCAGGTGAAACTCGATCACCGCACCCTCACTTCATTCATCTAGGCTCCTAGCACTATAGGACTCTGAGTATCTGCTCTGTCAAGCGATTTCGCCAGGCAGCCGGACGCCTGTGACCGACTCTTGACGCTGCCATTACCCAGAGTTACGTTCGGGGCGAATTGTCTTTCCCGTTACTACTGAGAGGTAAGTGCCGGTAATGAGGCGAAGGTTCTGGTGGCGGCTCACCGCCGTCCTTGTGGCAGTCATTGCGGCGAGCGGCCTCGCCGCTCCGGCGATTGGCAGTGCGGCCGTTGCCGTGCAGCGGCTCGGATACTGCGGCGGAGACGACTGGGAGCCGGCCATGGCGTCGGACAGCACGCACGTCTACGTGCTCATCAC
>DASWAA010000647.1:0-8799 GCA_036391385.1 Streptosporangiaceae bacterium | reverse complement strand
CAGCCGGGAGTGGATGCGCAGTGAGGCGAGCCGCGTAACGGACTTGCGCGGCGTCAACGTCGCCCGGCAGCTGAACCTGCCACCGTCGTACGTGCTCATCCACCGGGTGTCTACGGCAGGCATCGGCGTGCTGTGCCAGCTCGAGGCCAGTGGGGAGTTCCGCGCCGAAGTTCTGCGCTGGATGCCCGGCTACGGTCCTGCGAACCTCACTGACATCACGCCACTAGTCGACGTGCCCATGGACGACGTGCCCCGAGACGACGCGCCCCTGGACGACGCGCCCCTGGAGGACGAGGGACCCGACGCCGCCGACCTTGCCAGGGAGCCAGCCGGCTAGCACGGACCATGTCTGCGGCCAGGCCCGGACCACTGACCAGGCCTGGGCAACTGACCAGGCCCGGGCAACTGACCAGCAGCCACGTCTCCGGCCGCGAGCCACGCAGCGTCCGGGGCGCGCCGGGAGGCCGGGGGACCGCCCGGCCTCGCCGGGCGGTCCCGCGCTGGGCCGTCCTTCAGGCAGCCACGTCGCTCTTGCGCGGACGACCACGGGCCCGCTTCCGCGGGATGATCTCGCCGCGAAGAAAGAGCTCGCCGCCCCAGACTCCCCACGGCTCCCTGCGCTCGATCGCTCCAGCCAGGCAGGCACGCCGGGCGGGGCAGTCACCGCACAGTGACTTGGCCAGCTCAACATCGTCGGGCGACTCGGCGAAGAACAGGTCAGGGTCGGAAGCACACGGGAAACCGCGGCTCCTGACGTCCCTCGCCGGGCCGGTCGGGCTCGCCACAAGGGCAACCGGAGTGGCGGCGCTGATCGCGGTTACCCGCACGATTTCCGCCTCGGCCGCCACAACGTCGTCGATGACGGTGGCGGTTCCTGGCAGGTACATCGGTTCATCCCCTCTCATCTGCTGGTCGCAGCGTCTTGCTCTCGTCTGGCAAACGGTGGCCTTGCATGACTAAGGCCGCGGACCCGATTCCGGGTCCGCGGCCTTAGGGGGATCTTGGCCGGTCTGGCTAGACCGGATCCCTCGGCAGATGCGGACCCAGAGCACCACCACCAAAAGCGGCGAGGCGGGTCATCGTGTGGGCGTACTGCTTGCTGGTGGGCTGCTGCGAGGCGGACTTCGCCTGGCCAGCCACGTGGGCGCTGGTTCCGAGCAGGGCGATCCGTGTGCTCGCCTGCGGTCGCAGGCCGGCCACAGCCGCCTCGGCAGCCGCCTTAGTGACGACTGCCTGCTCGTTGGCGCGGTAGCGCGGACCAGCCAGCGCGCTGTCCCAGCGAAGCGAGGTGCCCACGCCGTTACGCTCACGCTCTGGCACTGCGACTTCGGCTGGCACTGCGACTTCGGCTGGCGCGGCGAAATCGGCCGTGGTGATGAGATTCAGCATTCCGGGCCCCTCCTTCCTTGCAGCATGGCTAGACCGCCTCGGTGTTGAAGAACTAAGGAAGACCCTAAGCAGCATTGGCTTGGCGAGGCAACATATTTTCCTAGCCTGTGACCAGAGGGTTACACAAGGGCATCTGCGCACGCCAGCGGCGGGTCAGGACGACGTGCGGATCAGCCCCTCCTGCATCACCGACACGACGAGTTCGCCGTCGCGGGTGTAGAGCTCACCCCTCGCCAGCCCTCTGCCGCCCGCCGCCACCGGTGACTCCTGCGTGTAGAGCAACCACTGGTCGGCGCGGAACGGCCTGTGGAACCACATCGCGTGGTCCAGGCTCGAGCCGACCGTCTTGCCGTCGGCCCAGGACAGGCCGTTGGCGAGCAGCACGGAGTCCAGCAGCGTCAGGTCTGAGGCGTAGGTCATCATGCACACGTGCAACAGCGGGTCGTCGGGAAGCTCGCCGTCGGCTCGCAGCCAGGCCATGCTGCGGGTCGCCCGCAGGGAGGGGTCCTTCAGCGCCTCGTACGACGACGGGCCGATGTGCCTGATGTCGAACGGGCTGCTGCCCGCGTACTCGCGCGCATCCTCGCCGAACAGTTGCTCCATCCGCTCGGCAGCAGACGGCAGATCTTCTGGCTGAGGAGCGTCCGGCATCTCACGCTGGTGCAGGACGCCTTCCTCGGGGCGATGAAAGGACGCGGACAGCGTGAAGATCGTCTTGCCGTGCTGGACGGCCGAGACCCGGCGGGTGGTGAAGGATCGCCCGTCCCTGACCCTGTCGACCAGGTAAATGAGCGGGACAGCGGGATCGCCTGGCCTGATGAAGTAGGCGTGCAGGGAGTGCACCGGCCGATCCTCGGGCACCGTCCGGCCGACCGCTACCAGTGCCTGGCCAGCCACCTGACCGCCGAACACCCGCTGCCGCTGCTCGTTTTCCGGACTGCGGCCACGGAAGATGTTGAGCTCGATCTGCTCGAGATCGAGCAGTGCCACCACGGCGTCCAGGGCCTTGCTCATCGCCCGCGCCCTCCCTCTGTCCGCCTCAACCTGTCCGCCTCAACCTGTCCGCCTCGACCGCATCGTCCGCGCCGCACGCGCCGCACGCACCTGCAACCGCCACTGCGGCACGCTACCGGTCCTGCCTGCCAGGGCCTACCCCCGGGGACCGCGCAGGTCATCGAGGAAGCGCGAAGGCTGTCGCGACTGTCGTCCGCCGGGGGTCCTGGCTAGCGCCCAGGACAGAAACAACCGCTCCCTGGCCCGGGTAAGGCCCACGTAGAGGAGCCGCCGCTCCTCCTCGATCGCCTCTGCCGACTGCGCGTAGACGATCGGCAGGGCGCCGTCGGTCAGGCACGGCAGGAACACCACGTCCCATTCAAGGCCCTTCGCCGCGTGCATCGAAGCGATCGTGACCCCGGCTGACTCCGGCGCGTGCCCGATCGCCGCACGCAGGTCGAGCTCGGCGGCCAGATCTGCGAGGCGGGCGCCTGGATCGGCGGCGAAGAAACTGGCGGCAAGCGCGGCAAGCGCGTCGAGTGACTCCCAGCGCTCCCTGGCCTTACCCCGGCCAGCCGGCGGCTCCTTCGTCAGCCCGAGGCCGGTCAGCACCGGGCGCACCGCCGCGGCCGGCTCCTCGTCCGGTGCGGCCGACCGCGCGGCCACTCTCAGCAGCGTCACGGCCTGCCGAACCTCTTGCCGCTCGAAGAAGCGCTCCGTGCCGCGCAGCTGGAAAGGCACGCCCGCCGCCGCAAGGGCCGCCTCGTAGCCGCTGGTCATCGCGTTCGTCCGGACGAGCAGGGCGATCTGCCTGGCCGGGGTCCCGGTCCGGATCAGATCGGCGGCCCGGCGGGCGACGTCGGCCGCCTCGGCCACTTCATCGGGATACTCGGTCAGCGCTGGCGCCGGGCCAGCGGATCGCTGTGCGACGAGCCGGTGCCCGCTGGCCGTGAAGACCCGGTTGGCCAGCGCCACCACCTGGGGCGTCGAGCGGTAGTTGCGAAGGAGCCTGACCACGGTCGCCCCGGGGTACTGCAGCGGGAACGTGGTCAGGTAGGCGGGGCTGGCGCCGGTGAAGGAGTAGATCGTCTGCCGCGGGTCGCCGACCACGCAGACGTCGTCCCGGTCCCCGGCCCACTGGTCAAGCAGCAGTTTCTGGAGCGGGTTGACATCCTGGTACTCGTCGACGACGAAGTAGCGGTACCGGTCACGGATGGCAGCGGCGACGGACGGGCTGGCGGCGAGGATGGCGGCAGTCAGCTCGAGGACTGATTCGAAGTCCACCACGTTCCGCTCGCTGCGAAGCTCCTCGTACCCGGCGTACAAGGCGGCTAGCTGCTCCGGTGGCAACGGCCCGGCCCGCTCGGCCTTCTCCCGCGCCAGCGGGTAGTCCTGCGGCCGGACCTGGGTGACCTTGGCCCACTCGATCTCGGAGGCGGCATCGCGCAGCTCGGCTTGGTCTAGCCGCAGCTTCAGCCGTCTGGCCGCCTCGGCCACCAGCGCGATCTTGGAGTCGAGCACGCCTGGCGCCGGGCCGCCCACCGCCGCGGGCCAGAAGTGGGTGAGCTGACGGAGCGCCGCAGCGTGAAATGTCCTGGCCTGTACCTGCTCAAGACCACAGCCCGGTACCGAGTCACTGCCGAGCTTGCGGAGCCTGGCGCGGAGCTCGCCCGCCGCCTTCGTGGTGAAAGTCACAGCGAGGACGCGATCCGGCCGGACAACCCCGGTCGCCACGGCATAGGCGATCCGGTGCGCCACGGCCCTGGTCTTGCCCGTACCCGCGCCCGCCAGTACGCAGACCGGCCCGCGGGTCGCCAGGGCCACCTGGCGCTGTTCAGGGTCGAGCGCCGCGAGCAGCGCCTCGGGTCCCTGACCTGTGCTCAACGCGGCTGCAACCTCCACGTGCGCCATCCTGCCGCATGGCTACGACGTTCTGCCGGGAAGCACCTCGCAGATGCGGACGTTAGTAGTGTTCAGGTGCGAGAATGGCAATCAAGGAGGGCCCGCAGCATGACCCAGCCACTGACGATGTACACAACGCCATGGTGCGGGTACTGCCGGAGGCTCAAGAGCCAGCTTGCCCGGGAGGGCATCGAGATTACCGAGGTCGACATCGAGCGCGAGCCAGGAGCCGCCGAGTACGTCATGACGGTGAACGGCGGCAATCAGACCGTCCCAACCGTGCTGTTTCCTGATGGCAGCACGCTCACCAATCCATCCGTGCGGGCGATCAGGCAGCGGATGGAGGAGCTGGCAGTTCCGAAATGACAGAATTCCGAGGCAGAACGAGAAACTCCGGTGCTCGCCGGGCAGCGAAGGCCGCTGACACTGTGCGGGAACCCGACCAAGCGGCCGCCCAGCCGGAGCCGGCAGCCGACGATGCTGTCGTGCGCCGCACCAAGGACGGCTGGCGCGTCGGCACGTCTGACCTCCCTGACCTCACCAGCGCCATGGCGCTCGCCGACCTGATCTCGGCCGAGCTCGCTGACTCGGGCACCACGGAGCAGGCGCAACCGGCGGGCGGCATGGCAGGCCCGGCACAAGCCACCGAGGCCGAGCGCCCCGGACCGGCCAGGGAGCAGGGCGCGAGCGAGACGAGCCGACTCCGGGCGACGATCGCTCAGCTCGAGCACGCGCTGACCGCCAGGATCAGGGTCGAGCAGGCGATCGGCGTCCTGGCCGAACGACACCGGATCCAGCCTCGGCAGGCCTTCGAGCAACTGCGCAACGCGGCTCGCAGCCGGGGCAGGCGGGTAATCGACATCGCCAGCGACGTCGTCGCCAGCGCGAGCAACCCGCTGCTGCAGCTTCCCGACGAGCTGTCCCGGCCACGTTCTTCAGGTCGGCACGGCCGGCGTCCCCGTAGCGCCCTCGGCCACGAGTAGCTCGCGGTCAGCGAGGCTGGGTGGCGAGCCATCCAGCTCGCCCACCCAGCTCTTTGCATGAGCAGGTACCGCACCTGACGTCGCGTTTACGTCACAATCACTGAAAGTAGCGGCTGATTAGCGATTCGTAGCGCCGGGTAACAGTTGCTCGGAGGGCCGCGCCGCGGTCCGGGACGAGGGCCAGAACGTGGACGACGGGGGAGTTCCCGGCCGCCTGCTCATCATCGGCGGCGCCGAGGACAGGTGCCAGCGCGCCGAGGTTCTTGAGCGCTTCACGCAGATGTGCGGAGGCGACGACGCTCGGATCGTCGTGGTCACCGCCGCTGCCGACGTTCCTGGGCCGGTGCTCGCCGAGTACCAGCGGGTGTTCCGCAAGCTGGGCGTCCGCCATGTCAGGGAGCTCGCGATCAGCGGCCGGGCGGACGCCGACAGCCCGCGGGCCACTCATGCGCTCAACGACGCTACCGGCGTCTTCCTCTGCGGCGGCGATCAGTCCAGGCTGCGAACGCTCGTCGGCTCCCGGATCAACGACCAGCTCCTCGAGCGGCTGGGCGCCGGCCTGGTCGTGGCCGGGACCAGCGCTGGCGCCACCGCCCTGGGGCGGACGATGATACTCGGCGGCAACGGCGCCGACGTGTCCGCTGCCACCGTCAGAATCGGGCCCGGGCTCGGGCTGATGCCGCGAGCGCTCATCGACATGCACTTCGGTGAGCGCGGGCGGCTCCCCCGGCTCCTCAGCGCCGTCACGCTTGACCCGGACCGGCTGGGCGTCGGCATCGACGAGAACACGGCCATCTGCGTGAGCGGCGAAAGCTTCGAGGTGCTGGGCAGCGGCGTGGTCACGGTCGTGGACGCGCTGCGCTCGACCGTGGTCCACGCCGCGTCCGACGCCGACCCGGTCACGCTCTTCGACGTGCGACTGCACCTGCTTCCCGCTGGCTGTGTCTTCGACATCGGCGGGCGGTCGCCGGCCATCGGCCCGGCGCACGCGAGGTACTGACACTCACCCACAAGGAGCGGATGTGCGGCTGGAATACGTGCGTCACCTCAGCGGCCCGAACATCTTCACCAGGGCACCGGTCAGCATCGCCCGGCTGGAGCTGGACGAGCTGACCTGCCGGGAAACGACGGACTACCCGGGCTTCGCCGAGCGGCTGCTGATGTGCCTGCCAGGCCTTACCGAGCATCACTGCGCCGCCGGGCGGCCGGGCGGGTTCACCGAAGCGATGGCCAGGGGCACGTACTTCGGTCACGTGACCGAGCACGTCCTGCTCGAGCTGTCCGGGCTGGCCGGGCGGGAGGTGCACCTCGGCCGGACCATGTGGGCCGGTGCCGACGGCCGTTACGACGTAATGACCGAGTGCCCGCAGGACGAGCCGGAAGACTCCGCCGTCCCTTCCGAGCTCTGCCAGCTGGCGATCACCATGGTCAAGGACCTGCTAGCGAAACGAAGACCTGACCTGACCGCTCATCTGGAGGCGATCGCCAGAACCGTGGAGCGTGAGCGCCTAGGCCCGAGTACGGCCGCCATCGCCGCCGCAGCGCGCCGTCGCGGCATCCCGGTACGGCGGGTCGGCGGCCTGTCCATGCTCAGGCTCGGCTACGGGTCCCACCGGCGGATCGTGAGCGCGGCGATGACCGGGCGGACCTCGGCGCTCGGCGTGGACATCGCGAGCGACAAGGTCCTTGCCAAGGAGTTCCTGGCGCGCGCGGGGATCAGCGTGCCGGACGGTGTGCTCGCCCGCAGCGTGGCCGAGGCGATCAGCGCCCTGAACGAACTCGGCGCGCCGGTGGTGATGAAGCCGAGAAACGGCAACCAGGGCCAGAGCGTCTCCGTCGGCGTGCGCACGGTCGCGCAAGCCGAGCAGGCCTACCGCAAGGCCGCGGCCGGGTCCGGCTCCTGCGAGGTGATCGTGGAGTGCTATGTGCCAGGAACGGACTACCGGGTACTCGTCGTCGACGGCAAGATCCGCGCGGCGGCGGAGCTGAGGCCGCCATCGGTCACCGGTGACGGCATCCGCACCATCGCCGAGCTGATCGACGAACTCAACCAGGACCCGCGCCGCGGACTCGGTCACTCCCGGGTGCTCACCCGGATCTCCGTCGACGACGCCATGCTGACGCACCTGGCCGCGAGCGGGCTGGTGCCCGGCACGGTCCCCGCCGCCGGCCAGCAGGTGACGCTGCGCCGTAACGGAAACCTGTCCACCGGCGGGACAAGCCGGGACGTTACCGGCCTCATCCACCCTGAGGTCGCCGAGATGTGCCGCCGGGCGGCGGACGTGGCGGAACTGGATGTCTGCGGCGTGGATATCAGGCTGCAGGACATCGGCGCGCCGCTAGTCGGGCCGTCTCGCCAGACGGCGGCCGTCCTGGAGATCAACGCGTGCCCGGGACTGCGGATGCACCTCGCTCCGGCCGAAGGGGCATCGCAGGATGTCGCCGAGGCGATACTCGACACGATCTACCCGCCGGGAGCGGCCAGCCGGATACCAGTCGTCGCCGTCACCGGCACCAACGGCAAGACGACGACGACCCGGATGATCACGCATATCCTGCGGCAGGCCGGCCTGCGGACCGGGATGTCCTGCACGGAGGGCGTCTATATCGGGGAGTCGTGTGTCTACGAGGCGGACGCGTCCGGTCCGCGCTCGGCCGAGGTTGTGCTCGACGACACGACAGTGCAGGCGGCCGTGCTGGAGACCGCGCGAGGCGGGATCATCCGGCGCGGCCTCGGCTACGACAGGGCCGACGTGGCCGTGATCACTAACATCAGCGCCGATCACCTTGGCGACGACGGCATCGACGACCTCGACGAACTGGTCGGGGTCAAGGCACTGGTCGCGGAGGAGATAGCCGACGGCGGCAGCGTCGTGCTGAACTCCGACGAACTGGAGACCGCGGCGATCGCCACCCGGCCCGCGGTCCTCAGGCACGCGCCGGTGATCAGGTTCTTCAGCACCAGCCCGGGCAGCCCGCTGATCGAGCAGCACAAGCAGGCTGGCGGGCTGGCCTACGAGGCCCGTGACGGTCAGCTCACCGAGGCCGACGGCTCCGGGCAGCCGCAGGTGATCATGAGTGCGGCCGAGCTGCCCGGGGCCTTCGGAGGGCGCGCCATCCACGTCGTGGCGAACGCACTGGCCGCCATCGCCGCCTGCCGCGCGCTCGGTGTCTGTGTCCAGGACATCGCCGCGGCGCTGCGCACCTTCACCCCGGCAGAGGTCAACCCAGGCCGCGGCAACGTCTACGCGGTCGCCGCCGGTCCGTCCGCGGCCACCCGCACCGCTCCGGTCCTCGTCGACTACGGTCACAACGCGGCGGCGCTGCACGCCACCGGCGCGATGGTGACGCAGATCTGGGAGGGCGCGCCGGCGGCGGCGATCACCTTGCCTGGCGACCGGCGCGACGACCTCGTCGCCGACTCCGCCCGGGCGATCGCGGCCTGGTTCGGCAAGGTGGTCATCTACGAAGACGACGACCTGCGCGGCCGGGAGCAAGGCGAGATGCGGTCCATGATCGTCTCCGCGCTCAG
>DASWAA010000646.1:0-5077 GCA_036391385.1 Streptosporangiaceae bacterium | reverse complement strand
TTGGCGGCGCTGTGGCTCTGCGCGATCACGGCCCGGTAGGCACGCGCGTCCTCGTCGACGAGATAAGCGGCCTTGGCGCGGATGCGCTCCGCATCCGCCGTGAGCTCGGCGGCCTGGTCGGCGGTGACCTGGCGAGCGGACAGGCGCGCGGTCTTGGCGCACAGGGCGGCCGCCTGACCCAGCGTCAGCGCAGCGGCCGAGCCGCTTGCCGGAGCCGCGGTTCCCGCTGCCATCGCGTCCAGGAACGCGCCGACCGGCAGCGCGAAAAAACCGTCCTGCTCGCCCGCCTCCGTCATGAGAGACCGACGATCTCGCCGTTCTCGTCGATGTCGATCCGCTCGGCGGCGGAGTTGGACGCAAGTCCTGGCATAGTCCTCATGTCCCCGCAGATCGGATAGACAAACCCCGCGCCGACCGAGGCGCGGACCTCGCGGACCGGGAGCCGCCAGCCAGTGGGCGCGCCCTTGAGCGAAGGGTCGTGCGAGAGCGACAACGGGGTCTTCGCGATGCAGACGGGCAGCGAGCCGAAGCCGTTGCGCTCGTACCCGTCCAGCTGGCGCGCGGCGAGCGGTGCGTAGTCCACGCCGTCGGCACCATAAATACGAGACGCAATCGTCTCGATTTTCTCTCGCAGCGACGCCTCCGATGGGTACAGGAACTGGAAGTCCGCCGCCTGGTCCGCCGCCTCGACGACCGCCTCAGCCAGCGCGGTCGCGCCGCGGCCGCCGTCGGTGAAGTGCGTGCACACGGCCGAGCGCACTCCCATCGACGCCGCGATCTCCGCGATCGCCGCGTGCTCGGAGGCGAAGTCCTCTGGCATGGCGTTGATCGCCACCACCGGGTTCACGCCGTGCGCGCGCACGTTCTCGATGTGCTTGCGCAGGTTCGCGCCGCCGATGTGGACCTCGTCCGGGTTCTCGGCCAGCAGCGCCTCGGGCAGTGGCCTGCCCGCCACGATGCGATGCCGCCCGGAGTGCGCCTTGAGCGCGCGCACCGTCGTCACGACGACGGCGGCGTCCGGGCGCAGCCCGGATACCCGGCACTTTATGTTGAAGAACCGCTCCGCTCCCATGTCCGCGCCGAACCCGGCCTCGGTGATCAGGAAGTCACCGGAGTGGATGCCGATCAGGTCGGCCACGACCGAGGAGTTCCCGTGCGCGATGTTGCCGAACGGGCCGGCGTGTACCAGGACGGGCGTGTTCTCCAGGGTCTGCAGCAGGTTCGGCCGGATGGCCTCGCGCATGATCACGGTCATCGCGCCCGCGGCCTTGAGCTGCTCGGCGGTGACCGGCTCGCCGCCGGAGGTGTAGCCGACCACGATTCGGCCGAGCCTGGCCCGCATGTCGTGCAGCGACGTCGACAGGGCCAGCACGGCCATCGCCTCGGAGGCCGCCGTGATGTCGAACCCGGTCTGCCGGGGGACGCCGTCACCTGCCGCGCCCAGCCCGATCACGATGTTGCGCAGGGCTCGGTCGTTGACGTCGAGCACTCGCTTCCAGGTGATGTTGTGCTGGTCGATCCCCAGCTTGTTGCCGTTGTACAGGTGGTTGTCCAGCATCGCCGAGAGCATGTTGTGCGCGGCCGTGACCGCGTGCATGTCGCCGGTCAGGTGCAGATTCAGCGTCTCGAACGGCACCACCTGGCTGTAGCCGCCACCCGCGGCCCCGCCCTTGATCCCGAAGGTCGGCCCCATCGAGGCCTGCCGCAGCGCGATCGTGGCCCTCCTGCCGATGTGCCGCATGGCCTGGCCCAGGCCGACCGTCGTGGTCGTCTTGCCCTCGCCGAGCGGCGTCGGCGTCACCGCGGTAACCACCACGTACCTGGCCTTCGGGCGATCAGCCAGCGCCTCGATCGCCTTGAGATCGATCTTCGCCACGTGCTCGCCGTAGGGCTGCACCATCCATGGCGGCAGCCCGATCTCGCTCGCGATATCTGCGATCGGCTTCAACGTCGCCGCCCGGGCGATCTCTAGCGCGTTTGGCATCGGCATAGCTACAGCTCCCCACTCGTCATTGAGTCGTGACCCTTTGCTGCGAATCTCGGTGCCGGATAGACGATGGTCTTCGGCTCGGTGAATGTCTGCATCGGATAGGGGCCGCCCACCCGGCCCCGTCCGCTCACGCTGCCTGCCCGGCCGCCGAAGGGCAGGTGCGACTCCCACAGGTTGGTCGAGGCGTTGATGTTCACCCAGCCCGCCCTGGCCTGCTCGGCGAACGCCAGCCCGCGCTCGAGATCGGTGGTGAACACCGCCGTGGTCAGCCCGAACGGCGAGGCATTGGTCAGCTCGAGCGCCTCCTGAGCCGACCGCACCGACACGATCGGTACCACCGGGCCGAACGTCTCCTCCCGCTCGATCGCCATCCCCGGCGTGACGCCGTCGAGCACGGTCGGCTCGGCGAACAGGCCGGTCGGGTATCCCTGCGCTCGGGCGCCGCCGGTGCAGACCCGCGCGCCTCCCGCGAGCGCGCCGGCTATGTGCCGGTCGAACTTCGCCGCCGTGGCCTCGTTGTTCAGCGGCCCCATCGTCGTCGCCGGGTCGAACGGATCGCCGAGCCTGACCCGAGTGCGGGTGGCCTCGACCACCCGCTCGGTGAACTCCGCGACCACGCTGGCGTGCACCAGGAACCGCTCGCCCGCGGTGCAGCTCTGCCCGGCGCACAGGTACGCCGCCTCCAGAGCGGCGTCGGTCGCGAGCTCGAGGTCGGCGTCCCGCAGGATCACCATCGGGCCGTTACCGCCGAGCTCGAGCAGCTGGGTCTTGCCGGCTGCGCGCGCCGCCACCAGGCCTCCGGTCTCGACCGACCCGACGAATCCGACCCCGGCGACCAGCCGATGCCCCACCACGGCGGCACCGACGACCGGGCCTGGTCCGCTGACGAAGTTGAACACACCGTCGGGCAGACTCGCCTGCGCAAGGACGTCAGCCAGCAGGGCACAGCACGCCGTCGTGGTCGGCGCCGGCACCCAGACGACGGTGTTGCCGGCGGCGAGTGCCGGGGCGAAGATCTCGGCACCCATCGTGTAGGGCCAGTTCCAGGGGCTGACGACGCCGACGACGCCGAGCGGGACCCGGGTGGTCAGGACCCGGCGGTCGGCCGAAGTGGAGGCCGGCAGCGAGCCTGCCAGCCGCCTGGCGTCCTGGGCGGCCATGCCGAAGTACACCGCTAGCTCGTCGACCTCGTCGTAGGCCTCGGCAGCTAGCGGCTTGCCCTGGTCCAGGGTGAGCGCGCGGGCCAGCTCGTCACGCCGGGCGGCGATGGCGGCGACGACCCGCTCGCAGGCGGCGGCACGCTCGAACGCCGAGAGCGCGGCCCAGCCGGGGAAGGCGGCGGCGGCCGCGCTGACCGCGGCGTCCACGTCGGCGACGTCGGCGACGGCGACGGTGGCGAAGGCCTCGCCGGTGGACGGACTAATCGCTATGGCCGTTCCGGCGCCGCCTGGGCGCCAGTCCCCGCCGATGTAGAGCAGGTGCTCCTGCACGATCTCCCCGATCCCCGGGCGAACAGTCGTGATATACCCCATCGCACAGTATCGCCTTGAAGCCTACGGAAACCGCGTTATGTCTGGCAACAGGTGACCTTTGCGGGCGAGATTCGTGCCACTGGTCCCGCTGGCAGCGGCTACTGTCGCGGCATGACCCGTCTTCCTTCCCTGTGCTACGACGACCTCGACGACGACGGCAAGAGAGTCTGGGACGGCATCGTCGGCTCACGCGGCGACGGCCTGGTCAACCCGGACGGCGCGCTGATCGGCCCGTTCAACGCCTTCGTGACCGCCCCCGGAGTGGGCCGCCATCTGAGCGCGCTCGGCGGACGACTGCGCTTTCGCACGTCACTGGAACGGCGGCTCAGCGAACTGGCGATCATCACGGTGGGCGCCCGTTGGAAGGCCGAATTCGAGTGGTGGGCGCATGCCGGGCTGGCGCGCAAGCACGGCATCGCCGACGCGATCGTCGACGCGATCAGCTGTGGCGAAGAGCCGCCTTTCGAGGCCGCCGACGAGCAGATCGTCTACGCGGTGGCACGCGAGCTCACTACCGCTGGCCAACTCCGCCAGGACCGCTACGAGACCGCCAGGCAACTTCTCGGCGACGTGGGCATGGTCGAACTAGTGGCGCTGTGCGGTTACTACACGCTGATCTCCTACCTGCTGAACGCTTTCGCCGTGCCGCTGCCGGCCGGAGCGTCACCCGCGTGGAGCGCTTGACCCTCTTACGTCCCTCGTCCAGAATCTGACGCATCCGTCGGGAGGAGCCCCCCATGCGCCGCCTATCCGGTGTCGCCGTCGCCCTGGTCGCCGTGCTCGGTACCAGCGCCGTCAGCGCGGGAACGGCCGCGAGCGCCGCGCCTGCCGGGGTCCAGCCGTGGACGCAGATCTCCCCGAGTACCGCGATCGCCGGCCAGTCGGCCGGGTTGCTTCGCACGTCGGACGGCAGGCTGCATGTGGTGTGGGCGAGCCACGACGGCACTGCCGGGTACTCGCTGCACTACTCGACGCTTGGCAAGACCGCCTTGCTTAGCACCGCTGCGATCGTGCACGGATGGAGGAGCGTCTCGTTCTACCCGCGGCTGGTGCCTACCGCCAGTGGCGGCATCCGGATGATCTTCACCGGCGCCGACGGCGTGTCCGCTAGCCCGTACGACAACAGCGCCATGTACTCAGCGACTTCAGGGAAGGCCGGCCAGACCTGGGCGCTGGCCACCGGGTCGATGTCACAGACCACGCTCCTCCCGGCCACCGACACCGCCGCGGCGGCCGAGACCGACGGGACCCCGGTGGCCGGCTGGAAGAGCGGCGCAAGCTTCGCCTACCACGCGGGCCTGGATTCGACCTCCCCTGCCACCGCGCCTGACCAGTCCGTCAGCGCGGGCACCGGCGCGGTTGTCGTCGGTCCGGCGATGGTCAGGGACTCCCACGGCGGGATCTGGGCGGGCTGGTTCGACAACTCCTTCGCCGCCAGCCAGGGGTACTACGTGGTGCGGATCCTGCCGACGCTGACCAAGCTGCTGCGGGCACCGAAGTCAGGCGGGGCCAACATCGGCAACAACCAGCCGCTGGAGTCGGTGGCGCTCGCGGC
>DASWAA010000645.1:0-1510 GCA_036391385.1 Streptosporangiaceae bacterium | reverse complement strand
TCAGTCGCCGGCGACTGACAGACGACCACGCGCTGAAAGGCGTCCGTGATCATGGATAGCGAAGACCCGGCGGTGACCAGGCGCTCCCGGACCTGCTCGCGAGCCGGTCAGCTGCGCGCTTGACAATGCCGAGGGCGCTTTGTTCTCATCGAACCTAGAATTTGATTCTAGGATTTCGATCGGCTGGAGCGGCTCGCGACTCCGGCGCTTCGCCAGGGAGGCTCGTCATGGAACTTGACCTCGGCCCGGAGATCGCTGAGTTCCGAACCGAGACCCGGCGCTGGATCGCGGCGAACGTGCCGGAGGGGCTGAGCGAGCTCACCGACTGGACCATCGCCGCCACCACCGGCGGGTACCAGGGTGCCGAGCTCGCGAGGGCGTCAGCGCATCCGACCTACGCCGAGTGGGAGCGCCGGCTGGCCGACGCGAGGCTGATCTGCCCGCAATGGCCGGCCGAGTTCGGCGGCCAGGGCATGGACAGCGTCAGGCTTGCCGTGCTGAACGAGGAATTTCACCACGCTCGCCTGCCACGGGTGCGCCGGGGCATGGGCGAGAGCCTGGTCGGGCCGTCTGTCATCGTGCATGGCACGCCCGAGCAGCAGGCGCATTTCCTGCCCAGGATCATCACCGGCGAAGACGTCTACTGCCAGGGATTCTCCGAACCCAACCAGGGCTCCGACCTCGCCGGAGTGCAGACGAAAGCCGAGGTCGACGGCGACGAGATCGTGATCACCGGGAACAAGGTCTGGACCTCGGGAGCGGCGCGGGCAACCATGATGTTCGCTTTGTGCCGCAGTGACCCGGAGGCGCCTAAGCACGCCGGGCTGTCTTACATCCTGTTCCCGTTCAATGACCCGGCCGTCACGTACCGGCCGATCCGGCAGATGTCTGGTGCGGCGGAGTTCTGCGAGGACTTCATCGACGGCGTCCGCGTGCCGCTCTTCAACGTGATCGGCGGGCTGGGCAATGGCTGGAAGGTAGCCATGACGACGCTCGGGCACGAGCGCGGTGGCGCGGCAACCGTCCAGCACCTCGGCTTCGAGCGGGAATTCTGGGACCTGGTCGAGACCGCGCGGAAATATGGCAAGGACACCGACCCCCTGGTGCGCCAGCAGCTCGCCTGGGCCTATTCCAAGGTTCAGGTCATGCGATTCACCGGGCTGCGCTCCCTGGCCGAGGCCGCCGAAGGACGGCAGCCCGGCCCGGAGGCGTCGATCTCCAAGCTGCTGTGGAGCGAGTACCACAAGCGACTCGGCGAGATCGCGGTCGACGTCGTCGGGACGGACGCGCTGATCAGGCCGGAGGGCGATGGCTACCCGACGGCGCCGTGGCAGAACGTGTTCCTGGCCAGCCGGGCCGGAACGATCTACTCGGGGACCAGCGAGATCCAGCGAGGGATCATCGGCGAGCGGGCGCTCGGCCTGCCGAAGGAGCCGCGAGCCGCCGCCGATGCGAATCGCTGACCGCGACGAGGCGGAGCCCGGCCGGAATGCGGGCACGCTGATCGCGT
>DASWAA010000644.1:0-2870 GCA_036391385.1 Streptosporangiaceae bacterium | reverse complement strand
TGAGCGGCCGGTGCGGATCGAGCCGATGACGGCCGAGCACGCCAGCCAGATTCTGGCTATCTACCAGACCGGCATCGACGAGGGCAACGCAACCTTCGAGACTCAGGCGCCGGACTGGGCGGAGTTCAGCCTGGCCCGGCTGCCAGATCATCGCTTCGTTGCGATCGGCCGGAGCGCTGTGATCGGCCGGAGCGCTCTGATCGGCCGGAGCACGGTGTTCGGCCGGAGCGCGGTCGGGGGCGATGCGGGCGAAGGTGGCGACGTAGTGCTGGGCTGGGTCGCGATCTCTGCGACCTCCAGCCGGGCGGTGTATGCCGGAGTCGTCGAGCACTCCGTTTACGTTCACTCTGACGCGCGCGGTCGCGGCGTCGGCCGTCTGCTGCTCGCGGCCCTGATCGATTCCACCGAAGCAGCCGGTATCTGGACGATCCAGTCCGGCATCTTCCCGGAGAACACGGCCAGCATCGCGCTGCACAGCGCGGCCGGATTCCGGATAGTCGGCAGGCGGGAGCGGATCGGCCGGCACCACGGCCGCTGGCGGGACATCTTGCTGATGGAGCGCCGCAGCCCATTGATCTGACCGGACGGAAACTGGCCGGGCGGAAACTGGCCGGACGGAAACTGCGATGCCCAGCTCAAACCCGGCGAAAGGCATCAGGTAGCGTCAGCGACGATGCTGCCGCGAATGAACCGATGGCTGCTGCTGGCCGGGTACGGCCTGCTGGCGGCGTGCTCCCAGCTGCTCTGGCTCACTTATGCGTTCATCGCCGTGCAGGCGCATCGCAGCATGGGCGTCTCGGTCGGCGACATCGGGGACCTGGCAGCCATCTTCCCGCTGATGTATGTCATCCTCGCTCTACCGTTCGGACGCTGGCTGGATGTCAGCTTCGAGCGAGCGCTCGGGCTCGGGGCAATTCTCACCGGAGCCGGCGGCATGGTCCGGCTGGTCAGCCCGACGTCGTTCGCATGGGCGCTGGTCGGGCAGATGGTCATCGCGATAGGCCAGCCGCTCGTGCTCAACTCCATCACCAAGGTAGCTGCCAGGTACTTTCCCGAGCAGGAGCGCACTGCCGCCATCTCGATCGGCAGTGTCTCGCTGTACATCGGGATCCTGTTTGCGGCGGTTTCTGGCGGGCCGTTCTTCGACGCGGGGGGACTCAGGCTCGTGCTGCTCGTGCAGGGCGGCCTCGGCGTGGTCGCGGCAGCCTGGGTGCTCGTCGCGCTCCGTACGCCGCCCGCGTTCCGCGGCGATCCCTCGGTGGCGGTGTCGCTTGGCTGGCTCAGGCGAGACCGGTTCATCTGGGTGCTGGCTGGCCTGCTTTTCGTCGGCATGGGAATCTTCAACGCGCTCGCGACGTGGCTGGACCCGATACTGGGCCACTTCGGGCACGGCGCCGCGAGCGGTGACCTCTTCGCGGTCCTGACGGTAGCGGGGATTATCGGCGCCGCAATCCTGCCGGAGGCGGCGGCCAAACGTGACCGGCGCCGCCTCATGCTGCGGGTCACGGTTAGCGTCACGGTCGTCGCGTTCCTGGCGATCGCCGCCTGGCACGGCCTAATCTTCATCGGTGTCGTCTTGTTCATCGAGGGCTTCGTGCTGCTCGCAGCGCTGCCGGTCACGCTCGACTGGTCCGAGCTGCACACCGGGCCGGAGCGCGCAGGAGCCGCGGTCGGGTTCCTGCTGCTAGCGGGCAACCTCGGCGGTGTCGTGCTGTTGCTGCTTGTCCAGGCAGTGATCGGCAGCCCGTACCTATCCCTGGGTGTGCTCGTGGTCGCCGCGCTGGCGGGTCTGGTGCTCTCGACTAGGCTTCCGGCCCGGGTCGGGCCGCAGACAGGTGCTAGTCAGCTGTGAGTGTTCGCCTGCCGACCAGGTGTGCGCTATGTTTGACAGCGGAGCTACTGGTGAGTAGGTTCTAGTTACCAGCAAGTAAGTATCGTGCTGGGCCCTAGAGCCCCCCCGGCATGGTCCGCGTGTGCCGTCATGGCATTTCAGCGGATCTGCGGCGCGTGGCGAGCGGATGATTCAGCCCCCGGGACACCCGCTCGCCGCGCGCCCGCTTAGGGAAGCAGATCCGTAGCGTGGTGAGGCAAGCGCAGCCGGGCTAGCGCAGTCAGCAGCTGCAGTCGCCGCAGTCGCACTCCCCGCAGCCTTCGCA
Organism: Streptosporangiaceae bacterium; assembly: GCA_036391385.1. Taxonomy (GTDB): domain Bacteria; phylum Actinomycetota; class Actinomycetes; order Streptosporangiales; family Streptosporangiaceae; genus Chersky-822. The sequence goes on along the minus strand of DASWAA010000644.1, from coordinate 714 downwards.
GCACCCGTCGCAGCAGCAGTCGCAGCAACAGGCGCCGCACGCGTCGTCATCCGCCGGCCGGCGCCGACCGCACCGCACCGCATTCCCCGGCAGGCACGGCAGCCCGACGCTGGCCAGGCCGCGCCGCGCGGACTGTGCTGGCCAGCCTCCGAACGCGGCGATGCCGTCCCGCTCAAGCTGGGCGAACACCTTGTCCACCGCGATGCCGACCTCCCTGACCAGCAGCGACTCGGCCAGCGCGGGCTGCGGCAACTCCAGGCCGGCGACGGCTAGCCGCAGACCGTCCACCGCCTCGGCGCAGCGTTCGCGTGCCGTGGCTGGAGTCGTCGCGGTCGCGAGCAGCGGGTTATACGCCCCCGCCTCGCGATCGTCGGCTACGTCCTCGACCGCGTCGAGCAGGTGCGCGATCCGCCCGAAGTGCCGGCCCGCCGTGGCAAGCGGCCCGACGTTCGCCGGCTGCCCGGCCAGGACCGCCGTGTGCGCGAAAGCGGCACTGACGGCCGTCTCGGTGGGTTCGGTGACCTCGAGCAGCGCAAGGCCGGAGGATCGCTCGATCTCGGCCTGCCTGCCGATGGCTGCGGTGAGCACCGTGGTGTCGAATCCGACCTCTGATCCGGCCCGCTCTCCGGCGGCCTGCCAGCGACCGGCCGCTATCCCGGCGCCGGAAGCGACCATCCGGCGGGCGTAGGCGCCGTCGCCGTCGCTGACGTGGTC
>DASWAA010000643.1:0-1776 GCA_036391385.1 Streptosporangiaceae bacterium | reverse complement strand
ACGCCGCCGTCACCGCGGACCGATTCGGTCACCAGCAGCCCGGCGACCGACAGCGGCCACACCATGTGGGTCGGGTGGAACTGCACGAACTCCATGTTGAGCAGCGTCGCGCCGGCCAGCAGCGCCAGCGCGTGCCCGTCGCCGGTGTACTCCCAGGAATTGGACGAGATCTTGAAGGTCTTGCCGATGCCACCGGTGGCGAGGACCACGGCGGGCGTCTCGAACAGGACGAACTGGCCGGTCTCGCGGATGTAGCCGAACGCCCCGGCGATCTTGTCGCCGTCCTTGATCAGCCGCGTGATCGTGGTCTCGGCGTAGACCTTGATCATGGCCTCGGGGTCACCGTGGGCGACCGCGTCCTCCTGCTGCAGCGCGACGACCTTTTGCTGCAGGGTGCGGATCATCTCCAGGCCGGTCCGGTCGCCGACGTGGGCGAGCCGGGGGTACTCGTGCCCGCCGAAGTTCCGCTGGCTGATCTTGCCGTCCTTGGTCCGGTCGAAGACCGCGCCCCAGGCCTCGAGCTCCCAGACCCGGTCCGGAGCCTCCTTGGCGTGCAGTTCGGCCATCCGCCAGTTGTTCAGGAACTTGCCGCCGCGCATGGTGTCGCGGAAGTGGACCATCCAGTTGTCGTTCGGGTTGACGTTGCCCATCGCCGCGGCGCAGCCGCCCTCGGCCATGACGGTGTGCGCCTTGCCGAACAGGGACTTGGAGATGATCGCCGTGCGCTTGCCGGCCAGTCGGGCCTCGATCGCGGCCCGCAGCCCTGAGCCGCCGGCGCCGATTACCACGACGTCGTAAGGAAGTCTCTCGATGTCAGTCATGACAGGTTCGGTACCTTCTGCCTTGAGTCTAGAAGAACCGCGGGTCGGCGAAGACGCCGCTGGCCACCAGGCGGATGTACAAGTCGGTGAAGAGCACGAAGCCCAGCGAGATCCAGGCGAACTCCATGTGCCTGGTGTTCAGCTTCGAGATCAGGGTCCAGGCCCTGTACCTGACCGGGTGCTTGGAGAAGTGCTTCAGCCTGCCGCCGGTGATATGCCGGCACGCGTGGCAGGACACCGAGTAGAGCCACAGCAGGGCCGCGTTCACGATCAGCACGAGCGTGCCGAGGCCCATGTGCCCCCACTGCCCGGAATGGTTCCTGAACGCGAGCACCGCGTCGATCGTCAGGATCACGTTGAAGATCAGCGCGATGAAGAAGAAGTACCTGTGCACGTTCTGCAAGATCAGCGGAAGCCTGGTCTCGCCGGTGTACTTGGCGTGCGGTTCGCGCACCGCGCACGCGGTCGGGGACTGCCAGAAAGCCCGGTAATAGGCCTTGCGGTAGTAGTAGCAGGTGAACCGGAAGCCCATCGGGCCGCCGATGATGATGATGGCCGGGGTTAGCGCGCTCAGCCACGGGATCCAGTGGAACCCGGACCCCTGCACGCAGGTAGTGGCCAGGCACGGCGAGTACAGCGGCGAGATGTACGGCGCCCAGAAGTAGTTGGCGTTGACCAGGGAGGCCCAGGTCAGGTAGATCACAACGACGCCGAGGAAGGTGGCGGTGACGGCCGGCTGGCGCCGCCAGTCGTCCTTGCGCAGCGTCTTGCTGGCGATCTGCGCCCGGGTCTTTGCCGGGGCCTCCGATACCTGGGTCATGGATGTCTCCGCAACTAAAAGCCAAAAGCTAAGAGCGGGTCGCTGGCCGCGCTGCCCACAGAACCTTATTCCAACGGTAATCATCATCCCGAGGTGGGTGTAGCTTGCGCGGGTGTGACACTCGCTACATGCCGG
>DASWAA010000642.1:0-4483 GCA_036391385.1 Streptosporangiaceae bacterium | reverse complement strand
GACGATCCGGTCTGCACGCCGGCGCTGGCGCCGTAGGGCGTGTTCACGGCGTAGTTGACAGTCGTCTGGTTGTAGCCGCTGTTGCCGAAGGTCCGGTTGATGGCGATCGCCCGGATGTCGCCGGTTCCCGGCTGGATCAGTACCTCGGTGTCCGCGTTATGGCCGGGGTTGTAGTAACCGGAATTGGCCGGCTCGACATAGTTGACCGCGTAATCGGCCACGTGCTGGTCGGTAGTGCTCATCGTCGTGTAGATCTTCATGCCGCCGGTGAGGTTCAGCGCGGCCCACGCCTTCGCGTAGAACGGGTCGTGCCGCATTACCGAGAGCACGTAGTCGCAGAAGAACGCTGCCTTCCTGGCGGCCTGGCTGATGCAGCCGGTCTGCAGCGGGATGGGTGACACGTGCAATCCGAGCGGCAGCCGCTCTGCGCTGATCCGCTGGGCCTGGGTGATATAGCCGAGCTGGGCCATCCTGGCTAGCACGATGTTGCGGCGCGCCAGCGATGCCTGCGGGTGCAGCAGCGGGTCATAGGCCGCCGGATTCTCCACCAGGCCCGCCAGCATGGCGGCCTGCGGCAGGGTCAGGTCGCGGGCTGACGTCGAGAAGTAGAACCGGGCGGCCACCTCGATGCCGTAGGACTGGTTCTCGAAGTAGGCCGCGTTCAGGTAGGCGGCGAGCAGCTCATGCCGGCTCATCACCCGCATCACGTAGGCGGCGACCCGCAACTCGCGCAGCTTCCTGGTGATGGTCTCGGCCCGGCAGGCGCTGACCTGCTGTGGCGTGGTGGATGCCAGGATGCAGGCATTCTTGACGTACTGCTGGGCGAGGTCGGACCCGCCCTGGGTGCCCGCACCGGACAGCGTCGTGATCAGGGCGCGGATCGTGCCGTGCAGGTCGATCGCACCGTGCTGGTAGAAGCGGGTGTCCTCGATCGCGATGATGGCGTCGCGCATCGCCGGCGCGATCTGGTCGTAGGTCACCGGAACGCGGTAGATGTTCCGCGGGTAGTAATAAGAGATCAGGTGGCCACTCGAGTCGAGCAGTTCCGAGCGGGCCGGCAGCAGCCCGAGCCGGGAAACGGGCATGGTGTTGAACGCCTTGGCCGCGTTCCTTGAGGCGATACCGGCAACCGTCAGGAACGGCAGCGCTGCGGCCGCGGTCACCAGGCCCGCGGCGAGCGAGATGGCAGCGAGCAGTACCAGAGCCTTGCTGCGGCGGAAGCGGCTGGACCTGCGCACGAAATCAGGATATACGTCTTCCCGCGGTTTCCCATAGACCAAGAAATATCGAAAAAAAGTATAGAAACGGCAATGGCGCCGGGCGGTGCTATCCGAGGGAACACGCCGTACGGGGCGTATCTGGTATGGCGCAGGCCTAACCGGTAATGTTGCGCCGCAGCGGGGGTCCTGATTGTGCCAGGCCGGGCGTGGCCAGGCGTCATCAGGGCAATGATCCCGCATCCGGCGGAAGGGAATGCGGACATGCTCAAGGGGTTCAGGAACTTCCTGATGCAGGGCGATCTGATCGTCATCGCCGTAGGGCTGGTGGTGGCCCTGGCGTTCAGCACCCTGATCCTGGCCTTCACCAGCAACATCATCACCCCGCTCGTGAACGCGGCTGCTGGCGGCGGCGCGGCCGGGACGGGCCTGGGATGGACCCTGAACGGTCAGCGGATCAACCTTGGCGCGTTCATCTCGGCCATCGTCTACTTCATCGTCTTCATGGCCGTCATCTACTTTGTCCTCGTCGTGCCGTACCGGGCGTACATGAGCCGGCGAGGCAGGTCGGTGTTCGGCGGCCCCAAGCCCGTCAAGACCTGCCCGGAGTGCAAGTCCGCCGACCTGCCAGTCGACGCCACCAAGTGCTGGCACTGCGCGAGCCAGCTGCCCGCCGCTTCGTGAGCGGCTGAGGGAGCCGGGCCAGGCTGTGGGACAATGGCCTGTGTCCCAGAGCTATCTCGACTACTCCGGCCGCGTTGACGTACTGGGCGGGGGAGCGCGCCGCATCCCGGTCACGACTCCGGTCGGCGAGTACCGGGTCTGGGTCAAGCGCGTCGGGAACAACCCGGAGCTTAGGCTGCTGCTCCTGCACGGCGGACCGGGCTCGACGCATGAGTACCTGGAGGCCTGCGACAGCTACCTGCCCGGTGCCGGCGTCGAGTACTACTACTACGACCAGCTGGGATCGGGTTTCAGCGACCAGCCAGACGACCCGTCGCTGTGGGACGTTGACCGCTTCGTCGACGAGGTAGAGCAGGTCCGCGTCGCGCTCGGCCTGGGCAGCGACGATTTCGTGCTGTTCGGACATTCCTGGGGCGGAATCCTGGCCATCGAGTATGCCCTTGCCTACCAGCAGCACCTGCGCGGCCTGGTCATTTCCAACATGATGTCCAGCGTCCCTGACTACAACGCTTACGCCGAGCAGGTCCTGATGCCGCAGATGGATCAGGCCGCGCTTGCCGAGATCAAGGCGCTCGAGGCCAGCGGTGATATCGAAAACCCTCGCTACATGGAGCTGCTTACCGAGCAGCACTACGTCCATCACGTGCTCCGCATGCCCGCCGACCAGTGGCCCGATCCGGCGCAACGGGGGCTCGCGCACATCAACCAGGCCATCTACGTGTCGATGCAGGGACCGAGCGAACTCGGCATCAGTGCCAGCGCGCGCCTGGCGCACTGGGACCGCAGCGCGGACCTGGCCCGGATCGGTGTGCCGACCCTGGTGATCGGCGCCGAGCACGACACGATGGACCCGGCCCATATGAAGACCATGGCCCGCACGCTGCCGTCCGGCCAGTACCTGCACTGCCCGGACGGGAGTCACATGGCCATGTACGACGACCAGCGCGTCTATTTCGATGGGCTCACCAGCTTCCTGCACGGCCTGGCCGACGGCGGCCAGAGCTAGCCGGCGCAAGGGCCGTATGGCGTCGCAGGAGTGGTTCGGGCTCGTACTTGCCCTGGCCGGTGCGGTGGTCACCAACCTGGCGTACGCGATGGAGCACGATGCCGCGGCGGTACTGCCGCGCATCTCGCCGCGCCGCCCGCTGCAGGGGGTGAAGTTCCTCGTCAGGGACCGGCGCTGGATGATCGCGTTCGCGACCGAGAGCGCTGGCTGGCTGATGTACGTCGCCGCCCTCCGGCTCGCGCCGCTCGCGCTCGTCCAGGCGGTCACCGCGTCTGGCGTCGCCGTCCTGGCGTTCGCGTCGGCGCACGGCCACCCGTCCAGGCTTGCCGGGCGCGAGCAGATCGCCGTCGTCCTCGCCGTGGTCGGGCTGATCCTGCTCGCAGCCTCGCTGGCTGGGGGGCGGGCTTCGGATCACCATCCAGCGGTCGCAGGCATCGTGGTCTGGCTCGCCGCCTGCGGTGGCGGCGCCGTGCTGCTGATAGCGATCCCCGGGCATTTCGCCCGGGCGGCGTCGCTGGGAATGGCCACCGGCCTGCTCTTCGCCGACGGCGACATCTCAGCCAAGCTGGTCGGCTACGGCGGCTGGTGGCTGATCGCGCTGGTCACGCTGATAGCCGCTTACGCGCTTGGCACTAGCGTGCTGCAGACGGGCTATCAGCGTGGTGACGCGCTGACAGCGGCGGGCACGGCAACGATCGTGACCAACGCCGTCCCGATCGCGGCCGGTTTCGTGCTCTTCGGCGAGCTGCTGCCGTCGGGGTGGCGGGCTGTGATCCAGGTCGGGGCTTTCGCCTGCCTGGTGAGCAGTGCTGTCGGGCTCGCCCGCCCGCGGCCCGCGGCGCCTCGCGAGCAGAGAGCCAGCGGATGATCTCCATGAGACCGGCGGCCGGGCTGGCTGCGAGGTCGGGTCTCGGCGCATGCCGCGTGCGGCGGGCCGCTAGTCTCGATCACCAGCAACGTACTCACGACCGGCGCACGACCGGCGCACGACCGGCGCACGACCGGCGCACGACCGGCGCACGACCGGCGTAGGACCGGGAGCCACCCTGGCGCAGCGGAGCGTAGATGACGGATGACCGTCGGGCAATTCTCGTCGACGCGCGGGACAGCGGGCTGCCCGGCGCTCATGGCGGCGAGCACCGCTGTCGTGGTCAGCACCGCATCTGGGTGACCAGGTGGAGCTGACGCTCATCACCGCCGGGCTGGTCGTCGCCGCCGGCGCCCTCGTGATGCTCGCGGCGGTGCTCCTGCGCGTGCTCGCAGACAGTCGCTGGGATCTGGCCGGGCGAGCGGCTGGTCTGGCGGACCGGGCGGCTCAGCTGGCCAGCGAGCTGCCGGGCCGCCTCGGACGGCTCGCACGGCGCGTCCGCCAGGAGCTGCCTGGCCAGGATCAGGGCGGCCAGGATCAGGGCGGCCAGGATCAGGGCGGCCAGCTGCCGGGCCGGGACCAGCCGGGCCAGGACGAGCCCGGCCGGGACCGGGCAGGACCGGTCCGCCCTGTGGCGCCCGAGGGCACGCTTGTGCTGTCGCTGGTTGTCGGACTGCTAGTTGTCGCCGTGATGGCCATCGGCGTGAC
>DASWAA010000641.1:0-11254 GCA_036391385.1 Streptosporangiaceae bacterium | reverse complement strand
GTCCTATGTGCTGATCAGCCACGACCTCGCCGTGGTGCGCCAGCTGACCCAGGACGTGATCGTGCTGCACCGGGGCGAGGTGGTGGAGCGCGGCCAGACCGCCAGAGTGCTGGACGATCCGCAGCACGAGTACACCAAGCGACTGCGCGCGAGCGTGCCCAGGCCCGGCTGGAAGCCGCGGCGCGGTGCACTGCTCGGCCCGGGAGAGGAAGCCTGACCAGCCAGGAGTGACCTGCACTACCTGTCCGCGGCCGACGCGCTGGCAAAGTTCCGCAGTAAGGAACTGTCACCGGTCGAGCTGCTCGAAGCGCTGATGGACCGCGCGGAGGCGGTCGAGCCCGCGATCAACGCGTTCGCCGAGACCCGGTACGAGGAGGCGCTGGCAGCCGCCAGGGCAGCACAGGAACGGTACGCCAGGGGAGAGCCGGCCGGAGCGCTCGACGGGCTGGCCGTGGCGGTCAAGGAGGAGGCGCCGATCGCCGGGCAGCGCAACACGCTGGGATCGGTGCCGCTGCGCGACGTGGTCGCTGAGGATACGGCGGCGTTCGTCCAGCGGATCATCGACGCCGGCGGGATCGTGCACGCCAGGACCACGACGCCGGAGTTCTCCAGCGCGCCGGTCACCTGGTCCAGCCTGTGGGGCGTCACCAGGAACCCCTGGAACCGCGACTTCTCTCCGGGCGGGTCAAGCGGCGGCTCGGGCGCGTCGCTCGCGGCCGGCACCACGACGCTGGCGACCGGGTCCGACATCGGCGGCTCGATCAGGATCCCGTCGTCGTTCTGCGGCGTCGTCGGGTTCAAGCCACCCTACGGCCGGGTCCCCGAGGTGCCGCCGTTCAACCTGGACCACTACTGCCACGAGGGGCCGATGGCGCGCACGGTCGCGGACTGCGCGCTGCTGGAGAACGTGATCGCCGGGCCGCACCCGTCCGACGTCGTCTCTATCCGCCCGAAGCTGGAGATCCCCGCCGACCTCGGCTCGGTCGCCGGGATGCGGATCGCGCTGTCACCCGATCTCGGCTGCTACAGCGTCGACGCCGACGTCCTGGCCAACACCATGGCGGCGGCGGACCGGCTGCGCGACGCAGGCGCTACCGTCACCGAGGTCAGCCTGCCCTGGGACCTGGAGACGATCGGGAAGACGGTCAGCATCCACTTCGGCGCGATCTTCGGCCCGTCGATCAAGGAGATCGACGAGCAGTACCCTGGCGAGCTGACCTCCTATGCCCGGCGCCTGGCAGCGGACTCTGATCAGGTCAGCAAGGCCGACTTCCTGACAGGCCTGACGCTGGAGGCCCAGATCTACGCGCCGCTCGGTGCACTGCTCGACGACTATGACGCGCTGATCTGCCCCACCTTCGCCGTCCCGGCGCTGCCAGCCGAGTACGACACCGATCAGCTGCCGGAGGTGAACGGCACGCCGGTGCGGAACTGGTTCGACGTGATGATGACGCTGCCGTTCAACATCGCCAGCCGCTGCCCGGTGCTGAGCATCCCATCGGGCCTGTCCCGCGACGGCGTCCCGACCGGGCTGTCGGTGGTCGGCAGGACCTACGACGACGTGACGGCCTTCCGGGTCGCTGCCGCGCACGAGCAGCGCCTGTCCTGGCTCACCCCTGCCGGGCCGCGGCCCGCCCTCTGACAGGAAGCGCGGTGACGGCATGAGCGGTGACGGCATGAGAGATGACGGGCCGGCCCTGATGGCCGGGGCGCCGCCGTTCCCGGTCGAGTCCAGGGTCACGCTCGCGAACTGGCAGGACCCGCCGTTCAACCGGTGGGCCTTCCAGCATGTCCGCGAGCTCATCCCGACCGCCCGGATCGGCCGGGGGACCGGCCCCGTGGCTGAGCTGCCCAGGGACGTCCGTGAACTCGGGGACATCGCGTTCTTCTTCGATAACCGCGAGCTGACCGTGAATGAGTTCCTCGCTGGCACCTGGACCGACGGGTTCCTGGTCCTGCACCGGGGGCGGGTGGTCACCGAGCAGTACTTCAACGGCATGGCGCCTGACGCGCCGCACCTGCTGATGTCGGTGTCGAAGTCAGTGACCTCCGCGATCGCCGGAATCCTGGCTGGACGGGGGATGCTTGACCCGGGCGCGGAGGTGGTGGCGATCGTGCCCGAGCTCGCGGGGACCTCGTTCGCCGGGGCGACCGTTCAGCATCTGCTCGACATGCGGGCCGGGACGAGGTTCAGCGAGGACTACGCCGACCCTGCGGCCGACGTCCGCGGCTACGAGCGGGTGTACCTGTGGCGGCCGAGGGCCGGCGCGGAGCCGGAGCCGGCTGACGCGCTCGAGTACTTCGCGACGCTGGGCAACGACGGTCCGCACGGCGGGACGTTCAGGTACCGCTCGATCCTGACCGACGTGCTGGCCTGGGTGATCGAGCGGGCGGCCGGGCAGCGGCTGCACGACCTCGTCGCGCGCGAGCTATGGCAGCCGATGGGGGCCGAGTTCGACGCCGACATCACCGTCGACAGCCGCGGCAACCCGATGGCGGATGGCGGTATCAGCGCCACGCTGCGGGACATGGGCAGGTTCGGGCAGCTGTACCTGGACCGGGGGAGGGCGCAGGGGCAGCAGGTGGTGCCTGCGGCATGGATCGAGGACACGCTGCGCGGAGCGCCGGATGGCGCCCGGGCGTTCGCCGAGGGCGAGGGCGATCCTGGTTACCCGGTCGGGAGTCACTACCGGAACTGCTGGTGGGTGCGAGACCCGGGCCTGCCGTTCTACCACGCCAGCGGCATCAACGGGCAGAACGTGTTCGTGCACGGACCGTCGCAGACGGTGGTGGTCAAGCTGTCCACCTGGCCGGTCGCCTGGGATGAGCGGCTGCTTGACCAGACGGTCGCGGCGGTTCTCGCGATCGCCGGCGCGCTGACGGCCGGCTAGAAGGCGCGGTAGCGGGTGACTACGGCATCGGCACCGGGAAGTCATCCGCCCGCAGCAGTGCGTCGGTGCCGCCGTCGACGAAGAACACCGAGCCGCAGCAGTACCGGGCGTCCGGCCCGAGCAGGAACGCGACGAAGGCGGCAAGCTCCTCCGCCCGGCCCGGGCGGCCGACCGGAACCGGGAACGCGTCCACGAACTGGCCGATCACCGGGTCGTTCCTGGTCGCCTGGAGCATGGGCGTCTCCACCGCTCCCGGCGCGATGGCATTCAGAATGATGCCGGCGCCGGCCCAGCCGGCGGTCGGGGCGTTCCGCCGTACCCATCGGGCCACCGCGATCTTGGAGGCCGGATAGCTGCGGATCCCCCCGGCCGCGTCGGCGGCGGCGCGGGCGCCGTCCTCGTCTGCGGCCAGGCACAGGTCGGTGACGTCCATCGGCACGCCCGGCATGCAGGTGGTGGAGTTCGAGCTGACGGCCACGGCGGCCGGCTGGTCGCCGCGGGCCAGCAGCGGGCGCAGCCCGTCGAGCAGTGCCACCGTTCCGAAGTAGTTGACCGAGACCAGGGCCGAGCCGGGCACGCTCGTCAGGCCCGTGACCCCAGCCCAGGTCACCAGGCCGTCGATCCCGTCGCCGGCGAGGTCTGTGACGGCATCGATGGCGGCCTGCCTGCCTGCCCTGGTAGCCAGGTCAGCGGTGATGTCCGCGTCGCGGAGGTCGACCCCGATCACCCGCTGGCCCGCCGCCTCCAGGCGGGCCTTCGTGGCCGCGCCCATTCCGGACGCCGATCCGGTCACGACGACAGTGCGCGGTTGCGGCACGGCGCTCGCCTCCTTCGGGCCGCCTCGTCGTGCGGCCATCGCATCGCCGGGGGCGGCCCCGGACGGACCGCGCGCGAGAATCCTGACAATACTGGCGCATCTAGTGCAGCCGGCGGAACAGTGAAATGCTGGCAGGGCCGGAGGAGGTGCGGGCGTGAGCAGCCTCGTTGGGGATCTGGATCTTGCTGAGTTCGACATCACCGACGTCGGGCTGACCGGCGACGTGTATCACGAGCGGCTGGCGGAGGCGCGCGGGCACGGCTGGCTGGTCAGCTCGCCGGTCGCCTACGTCGTCCTGGATCGTGACGCTGGCGAGTTCTTCCTGCGCGCCAGGCAGACCGCGTTTCCCGGTCGGGAGATCGCCGCGATGTTCGGGATCAGCGGCGGACGGCTGGCCGAGCAGATCGACGCCAACATCCTGAACCTGACCGGCGACAAGCACCGTCGGCTGCGCCAGCTCGTGGCGCCCGCGTTCACCCCGCGCGCCGCTGCCCGCTGGCGCCCGGTGATGCGGCAGATCGCCAGCGAGCTGTGGGACGACCTGGCCGGCCGGGCCGAGTGCGAGTTCGTGTCCTGGTTCGCCGGGCCGTTCCCTGCCCGGGTCATCGCCGCGGTCATCGGCGCCCCGCAGCAGGACGCGCCGTCCCTGCACGAGTGGTCGGGCCTGGTGCAGCGCCAGTTCGACATCCGGGCGCTGGCCGCCGAGCCGGAGCGGATCGAGCGGGCGGTCGGAGAGCTGTATGACTATGTACAGGAGCTGCTTGACCAGCGGCGCGGCGCGCCCGGCGACGATCTGATCAGCACGCTGCTCGCGGCGGAGGAAGAAGGCGAGCGGCTGTCGGGAGCCGAGTGCGTCAACCTGGTGCTGAACGTGCTGGCCGGCGGGGTAGACACGACGGCCGCGCAGCTGGCGCACGCGCTGCGGCTGTTCGCGGCGCATCCGGAGCAGTGGACGCTGCTCGGGCAGCAGCCCGGGCTAGTCGCGCGCGCGGTCGACGAGGTGCTCAGGTTCGAGCCGATCACGCCGTTTACGGCCAGGATCTGCACCGACCAGATCGAGTACCGCGACGTGATCTTCCCGGCGGGCACCATCGTGGCGATCTGCGCCGAGCGGGCCAACCGGGAAACCGAGGGCGGCGAAGTCTTCGACATCACCGGGGATCACGGCGGTGACCGGGTGCTGACGTTCGGCGCCGGAGCCCATTTCTGCCTTGGTCAGAATCTGGCCAGGGCGGAACTGGAGGAAGCGCTCGGATTCCTGGCACCGCGCATGCCCGGCCTGCGGTCCGGAGGCCCGGAGCGGCTCGGCGGCGTCGAGGGCATCTACGGCGTCGAGACACTGCCGCTGGCCTGGTCGGCTTCCTGACCTGCTGCCGAGCACTCGCTCCCGGAGCGTTCAGGCCTCGCGGCCTACTGTGATGACCACGTTCCCCCGCTTGTGGCCCTGGTCCACGTACCGGTGAGCCTCGACGATTTCCTCCAGGGGGAAGGTCCGGTCGACGACCGGTCGTAGCTTTCCCGCTTCGGCCAACTGCCCGAGCGTGGTCAGGTCGCTGGTGAGCAGCTTGGGCGAGCCGTCATCGACGGATACGCATCTGCCATCGCGAGTCAGTGCCTTACGGCAGTCCCGAAGAGCCGCGGAGCTCTTGCGCTTCCCGACAGCGTCGAAGATGACATCGTAGAACTCGCCTCTGCTCGTGAAGTCCTCCTTCGTGTAGTCGATCACGGTGGCAGCCCCCAGAGATTTCACCAGTTCAAGATTCGCCGCACTGCAAACCCCGGTGACGTCCGCCCCGAAGTAACTGGCAAGCTGCACGGCGGAGGAGCCGACGGCTCCGGACGCTCCGTACACGAGTACGCGCTCGCCGCTTCGCACATTCGCCTTTCTCAGATAGTGCATGGCCAGCAGGCCACCGAAGGGAATGGCGGCGGCTTCCGCATAGGTCAGGTTCACCGGCCGGGCTGCCAGCACCCCATCCCCGGGCCAGCACACGTGCTCGGCATATGTTCCGAAGAGATGACGGTCCATCCCGAATACCTGATCGCCTTGCTTGAATGACCTGACTTCTGGTCCGGCAGATTCGACCACGCCAGCGACCACCATCCCGAGGATGCGCCGTCGCGGCGCGGTAAGGCCCAGGGCCAGCCGGGCCAGGATCCGGTAGGCGAAAGGGAGGTTAAGGCCCCTGATATAGCAGTCGCTGGATGTCACCGCCGTGGCGATGACCCTGATGCAGACCTGGTCCTTCTCCGGAGTCGGCTTCTCCACTTCCTCGATCCGCAGGACCTCGGGTACGCCGTACCTTGTGCAGACAACCGCTCTCACCAGCTGAACTCCTTCTGTCTGGCTGCCCGCCGGAATCGCCCGGCCGACGCCTGACAATGGCAGTGTCCCATTACCCGGAGCCAGATCCGATGCCGGCTGGTTCGGGTGTCCTCCCGTCAAACGTCCCATTGGCGGTCCGGGTTCATCGCGCCTGACCGAGACCGTCCTGGCGAGGCGGCCTGAGCGAGACTAGGCCGCTGTCAGCCGCAGGAACTCGATTGCCCGCGCGTAATCCGGGTCAGGTCCGGGAACGTTCAGCCAGAATCCGTCGACCGTTCCGGCCACGAGGTCGGCCGCGGCCCGCATCTGAGCCGCCGTCCCTCGCGCTGTCGAGACGCCAGCCAGCGTGAGCGCGTGCGGATTGGCCGCGGCGATCTGGCCGGCCGCCGTGCTCGTGAAACTCGCGTAGGCCTGCGGATCAGGGGTTAGCGCCTGGGCCTGGATATCCACCACGTCCGAATGCCTGGCCGCGGCGCCAGCTATGTTGACCCGCGTGTACCACGCGGCGATCTTCTCGCCGGGCTGTCTCAGCGGGCTCGACAGCCCGAGATCCTGAGACGGTGCCATGATGACCCGGTACCCGAGAGCGTGGGCGAGCTGGCCGAACCGCCACATCGACCCGACCGGGTCAGCTTGCTCAGGACCGGGCGTGTCCGGCCAGTGCTCCGGGTCATAAAGCACCCAGTGGTACGCCCTGTCTATCAGGACGCCTGCGACATCGGCCTGGAACTGAGCGAACGAACGGTAACGGGCAACCGGCGTGCACTCCCTGGACGGCGCGCGGACCGGGTCACCGATCAGGAACGTGTCAGGATCGGCGATCGATCGGGCCGCCCCCGCGGTGTCCGCCCGAAGAATCCCCCGGTAGGCGTATCCGGCGATGAGCCACCTGGTCATTTCCCGTCCACGAGATGAGATGCGCTACTCGATCACCGGGGGCTCGGGGTGGTCGATCACGCAGCGCGTTCCACTGTAGATGCTCACCATGCACTTGTTGCAGTGGATGCACGTCCCGGTCGTCGCCGCGCCGGACTGGAACCGGGCGACGAGGTCAGGCTCGCGGAGCAGTGCCCGGCCCATCGCGACGTAATCGAAGCCCTCGGCCATGGCCTGGCGGATCGTGTCCACGGTGTTGATGCCGCCGAGCAGGATCAGCGGCATCGACAGCGCCGCCCTGAACTGCCGCGCCATGGGCAGGAAGTAGGCCTCCTCGAACGGATACTCCTTGAAGAGCGCGCGTCCGAGCAGCCGGAACCCCAGCCGCTGGGGGCCAGGCAGTACCCGGGCCATCTCCTTGCGCGGCGCCGCGCCGCGGAACAGGAACATCTGGTTGGCCTGAGAGCCGCCCGAGGTCAGCTCGAGCGCATCAAGGCCACCGTCAGCCTGGAGCAGCCGGGCGACCTGGAGGCTGTCAGCAGGCTGCAGCCCGCCGCGGATACCGTCGGTCATGTTCAGCTTCGCGATGACGGCCATGTCCGGGCCGACCTCCGCCCGGACCGCGCTCAGGACCTGACGGGCGAGCCTGGCCCGGTTCTCGACCGGACCGCCGTAGTCGTCGGTGCGCCGGTTCCATTTCGGGCTGAGGAATGCCGAGATCAGGTAGTGGTGGCCGAAGTGCAGCTCGATGCAGTCAAAGCCCGCCTGCCTGAGCATCCGCGCTCCGGCGGCGAACTGGCCGATGACCTCGTCGATGCCGTCGCGGGAGATCTCCGCCACGGGGGTACCGGCGATCGTGCGGGTCTTCGACGGGCCGACTACGCGCTTGCCCCGCACCATCCCGACGGCTCCGGCGTGACCGAGTTGCGCCGAGATCCTGGCGCCTTCGCCATGCACGACCGCCGCGATCCTGCCCAGTCCTTCGGCGGCACCGTCGTGAATGTAGATCTCGGCAGGCGCTCCCATGCCGTCACGGGACACCGCGATGTAGGAGACGGTCGTCATGGCGGCCCCGCCCGCGGCCATCGTGCGATGGAACTCGACGAGGTTCCTGGTCACCGTGTTGCGCGGGCTCATGCCCTCGAACGTCGCGGACTTGAGCACCCGGTTTCGCAGGCTGACCGGGCCGAGCATGGCCGGGGCAAAAGGGTCTGGGGGTGCGGCTGGGGGCAGGACTGTTTCCGGCACGGGGTCAGCTTGTCATGATCTCGGCGATTTCGCAGTACCAGAGCGCATCGGCTCCGACGCCACACGCACGCTGATCTGTCGCGACTTAAAGTAACCCGCAGGTAAGAGTGTCGTCCGGCCGGTGCGACACTGACGCTGTGTCATCGAACGACGCGCCATCAACGGCTATCTCGTCGCAGCGCTGCCTGGTGACCGGCGCATCTGGCTACATCGGCGGGCGGCTCGTGCCCGAGTTGCTCGCGGCTGGGCATCAGGTCCGGTGCATGGCTCGCGATCCGGGCAAGCTCCGCGACCGGCCGTGGGCCGGCGACGTCGGCAGCGTCAGGGCCGACGCGCTGGACGAGGGCGCGGTGCGCGCGGCATTGGACGGCATCGACGTGGCGTACTACCTGGTCCACTCGCTCGGCTCGGCTGGCGAGTTCGAGCAGCTGGACCGGCAGGCGGCCTCGATCTTCGCTCGCGCCGCCCTGGCGGCCGGCGTCCGGCGGGTCGTCTACCTCGGCGGGATCTTCCCGGCCGCAGACCCGGACCTGTCGCCGCACCTGCGATCACGAGGCGAGGTCGGCGACATCCTGCTGGCGGGCGGCGTGCCGACCGCCGTGCTCCAGGCCGCGGTGATCATCGGGAGCGGATCGGCATCGTTCGAAATGCTCCGCTACCTGACCGAGCGCCTGCCGGTGATGATCACGCCGCGCTGGGTGCGGACTCGGATCCAGCCGATCGCCGTCCGGGACGTGCTCCGCTACCTGGTCGGCTGCACCGCCCTGCCCGACGATGTCAGCAGGCGCTTCGACATCGGCGGACCCGACATCCTCACGTACTCGGACATGATGGGCCGGTACGCGCAGGTGGCCGGCCTGCGCCGCAGGTTCATCATCGGCGTGCCGCTACTGAGCCCACGGCTGTCGTCGCTCTGGGTCGGGCTGGTGACCCCGGTACCGGCCGGCCTGGCCAGGCCGCTGGTCGAGTCGCTGCGGAACGAGGTCGTCTGCTCCGAGCATGACATCGCCCGCTACATCCCCGACCCGCCGGAGGGCCTGGTCACGCTGGACCGCGCCATCGCCCTAGCGCTGCGGCAGGTCAGGACTGGTGAGGTCGCCAGCCGCTGGTCGTCGGCGGCCACGGCACGCGCTCCGCGGGACCTGCTGCCCAGCGACCCGCAGGCCACCGACCCGGCGTGGGCAGGCGGCTCGCTCTACCTGGACGACCGGGTCCGTCTGGTGCACGCTTCCAGCGCGGAACTGTGGCGCACGATCCAGGGGATCGGCGGTGAGCGCGGCTGGTACTCGTTCCCGCTGGCATGGTCCGTGCGCGGCCTGCTCGACCGGGCGGTAGGAGGGGTCGGGCTGCGCCGGGGGAGACGTGACCCTGACCGGCTCCAGGTCGGTGACGTGCTGGACTTCTGGCGGGTCGAGGAGATCATTCCCGGGAAGCTGCTGCGGCTTCGGGCCGAGATGAAACTGCCGGGGCGCGCGTGGCTAGAGTTCTCACTCCGGCCTGGCAGGTCGGGCGAGCCCGTCCTGCGGCAGCGAGCAATCTTCCGCCCGGCAGGACTGCCCGGCGCGCTCTACTGGTGGGTGCTGCGGCCATTCCACGGCGTGGTCTTCGGCGGGATGTTCCGTAATATCGCCGCAACCGCCGGCCGGGCGACCACGGCACACCGCTCCTAGCACGATCGCGGCTGGTAAGCACTGGCTGATCAGCTTGACGAAGCGCTGATCACCCACGTGGTGCCATCGGGCGAGTCGTGCAATTCGATGCCGAGCGCGACGAGCGCGTCCCTGATCGCATCGGCCGCGGCGTAGGAACCGTCCCTGCGCAGGCAGGCCCGCAGCGCGATCAGCGGATCGACGCCGGGCCGCAGGCGGTCAGCCGGGTCGGCCAGTCCCTGCTCCGCCGCCTGACCGAGCCGGACGATCAGGCCCCGCAGGACGGCCCGGGCCCGGTCGGCGTTGTCGTTCTCGTCGGTGTCGGTCGACCAGGCCTCGATCGCGGCTTCGAGGTCCAGGATCGCGGCGACCATGCCAGCTCCGTCCCGCCGTCGCTCCGCCGCGCCGAAACGCTCCTCGGCGTCCCGGGTGAGGTCGGGCAGATCCCGGTCGGTGAGTGCGCCAGCCGGTCCGCCTGCGCCAGCTGGCCCGGCCGTCGGTGTGCCGGATTGCCCGCCCGCCCGCGCACCGGACGGCCGCGAGCCAGGACGTCCTCCGTCGCCGGATCCGGCCTGGGCGCCGTGCTGCGGACCAGCGGCCGCCGCCGTCATCCCTGGGGCGTCCGGGCCGTCCCGGACCAGGAGCCGCAATTCGGCCAGCGTCAGGCTGGAGCCGGACGGGAAGACCGCGCTCACGCCAGCCTTGCGGACGGTCATCCCGCCTCGGCCGACGACCTCCGCCTCCTGGGTGACCAGGTCGATCACCAGTGCCGTGTGCTCGTCCACGCCGAGCACGGCCGCCTGCGCAGGCAGCTCGCGCTCGAGCACCGCGAGCCTGCGCTCGCCCAGGTAACAGAACCGGGTGTCGTGCGTGCCGCCCTCGGCGTTGTCATAGTGCGGGATCACCGCGACACCGAGGCCGAGCACGGACAGCAGGTCGAGCCCGGGCAGCCAGTGCGGGTCGGCGCCGACCTTGTAGATCTCGTAGACCGGGATCGCCACCTTGCCGATGGCGGCCGCCGCAGCCGAGGCGATCACCGTGAGCCCGGTCCCCGCGGCGATCCGGTCCCGCAGGGCGTCGGCGACTGGCCCGCCGCGCCACCGCCGCAGGGCGTAGGAGGGGCTGCCAGGACCGGCGAATACCCAGTCGGCGGAACGGATGGCCGCGATGCCGGCGGCTGCGCCCGGATTCTGCGCCGCGGAGAGGTCCGCGTCGCTGATCACGTCGACCTTGAGGCCGATGCTGCGCGCGAAGTAGGCCTGTGAGCGCTGCGAGATGTCGGCGGCGTTCTCCTGGAAGGCGTACGGCGTATCGAGCAGCACAGCGCGCAGGTCTGCCGAGGCGATCCTGGCAGCCAGCGCCTTGTGGACGGTCACCATAGTCGGGCTCGTCTCGCCCGAGCCCATCAGCGCGAGCACCCTGGGCCGCGGTGCCTCGCCCATCGCTT
>DASWAA010000640.1:0-1683 GCA_036391385.1 Streptosporangiaceae bacterium | reverse complement strand
CTGAGCACGTACCTGGACTGGATGGCGTCGGCCTACCTCATCTCGGCGACGGGCCTGCCGGCGATCAGCGTGCCCGCCGGGTTCACGTCGCAGGGCCTGCCGGCTGGGCTGCAGCTCGTCGGCCGCCGCCGCGCGGACTGGCCGCTGCTCGGCGTGGCGCACGCGTTCGAGAGCGCGACCAGGTACGGCGAGATCCCGCCAGCGCTGATCTCATCACCGGCCTCGGTGCCCCTGACCTGATGCGTCAGCGCCGGGCGAATCTGGTCCTGATCATCCGCGGCAGCGCGGCCGGCCCCGTCACGGGGGTGAAGCGGTCGGACGCCTCGCGCAGCGCCTGGTACTCCTGGTCGGTCAGTTCCAGGTCGGCGGCGGCGACGTTGCTCTCCAGCTGCGCGACGGACGAGGCGCCGGGGATCGCGACGACGACCGGATTTCGGATCAGCCAGGCGAGTGCCACCTGCGAAGGAGTCGCCGAATGCGCGTCGGCCACCTCGCGCAGCACCGCGATCAGGCCTGCCGCCCGCTCGATGTTCTCGGGCAGGAACAGCGAGTTGCCTGCCCGGGCCGGGTTGCTCGGCGGGTTCGCCGGATCTATCTTGCCGGACAGCAGGCCCTGCGCCAGCGGGCTGTAGGCGATGATCACCCGGTGGTGTGCCTGCGCGTAGGGCAAGAGCTCCCGCTCTGGCTTGCGGACGGCCAGGCTGTACCGCACCTGGTTGCTGAGCACCCGGGCGCCAAGGGCGTTCTCCGCGGCGATCCACCGGCCCAGCGAGTAGTTGCTGACGCCGACCTCGTCGACGAGACCGGTGCGCTGGAGCGCGCGCATCCCGCGCATGATCGTCCCGTCGCGAACGGCCGGGTTCGGCTGGTGTACCTGGTACAGGTCTAGCTTGCGCGCGCCGAGCCTGGCGGCGCTGCCGACGCCGCGCTGCTGGACTACGGGCGCGACAGGCATGACCGGCAGGATCTTCGTCGCCAGGAAGATCGACTCCAGGTCGTCGCCAAGCGCCTCGCCGAGAATCCGCTCGCTGCGCCCGAATCCGTAGATCTCGGCGGTGTCGAACAGCGTGACACCGAGATCAAGGGCGCGCCGGACGATCGCCCTGGCCTCCGAATCCGCATAGGCGTCGCCATATCCCCAGTCCCGTGATCCGAACTGCCAGGTTCCGAGCCCGATCTTGGAAATTCGCTTGGCCGTGTCGATGTCCAGATAGCGCATGCTGCCATTGTTCCAGCTAGCCGGTGCTCGCACCCGCTTGAGCCGGGAGATCGTCCGGGTCCGGCTTTTATGCGCTGATGCCCGCGCCGGTCGAGTGCGCGTCAATGGCGGCCAGTTC
This sequence comes from Streptosporangiaceae bacterium, assembly GCA_036391385.1. GTDB lineage: Bacteria > Actinomycetota > Actinomycetes > Streptosporangiales > Streptosporangiaceae > Chersky-822. The sequence goes on along the minus strand of DASWAA010000640.1, from coordinate 346 downwards.
GTCGGCGGTGAATGCCGGGCCGCTGACGGCCTGCAGGTTCTCCTCCAGTTGCGCGACACTGCTGGCCCCGATCAGCGCGGACGTTACCCGCTTATCCCGCAGCACCCACGCCAGCGCCATCTGGGCGAGCGTCTGCCCGCGACCCCGGGCGACCTCGGCCAGGGCTCGCAGATGGCTGACCGTGCCCTCGGACAGCAGGTCAGGTGACAGCGAGTCGTCGCGGCTGGCCCTGGACCCGGCCGGGATGCCGGACAGGTACCTGCCGGTCAGCATGCCCTGGGCGAGCGGTGAGAAGGCGATGCAGCCGATGCCGTCCCGCTCCAGGACGTCGAGCAGCCCGTCGTCG
>DASWAA010000639.1:0-3293 GCA_036391385.1 Streptosporangiaceae bacterium | reverse complement strand
CTGACCGGGTGAATAGGGGCCGAAGGTCGTGATCTGCCTGCGTTCGGCGAAGAGCTGCCGGAGCCGATCGTAGAACTGCTCGGCGGCCATTCTCGCCACGGTGTAGTCGGCGGGAATGGTGCCCCGTTGCTCCACCACCTGACGCGCGGAGTACAGGCGCGTGAGGCCCTCGAATCGAGGACTGGCAAACCATCGTGCGGTCTCGCCGATTTCCGGTTCGAACGAGTTCATGGCGGGCTCCCCGGCGGCTTCCAAATCGAATGACCTCATGGCTGGCTCCTGCCGTTCCTAGCACCGCGACGCTTCTCGGGACCACGAAATCCACGTTCTGTGTGCTGCGGGTCAGATCGATCGGCCACGGCGCCCCGAGCGGAGCGGCTATCCGGAGATGTACCCATCAAATGCGGCGGTAGGCACAGCAGCTAGAGGCAAAGGTCCCATGCCGCCCTCGCCCGGACGCGCCAGAGCCGGTGCGGGCGGCCCATCATTGGAACCGCCCGATCCTGATCGAAGGTGCCGCTGCCGGTTCGTCTGCCCAGGTCGAGCACTATCAAGGCCGCCGAGTGACTCGCCATGCCTTGCTCCGGAGCGGATTCAGGTTGCGCCTAGAGCTGGCGTGGACGGTAGATATCGGCTCGGTGCTCGACGGCCACGATGTCAACGCGACGGGCCTGATCGTCGATACGGTAGATGATCCGGTAGTCACCGCGCCGTGCGCTGTGCAGACCGTCCAGCCCGAGCCTGAGCGGCTTGCCAACTCGATACGGATTAGCTGCGAGCGACCCATAGCAGAACTCCGCGACGGCGGTTGCGACCTTCTCCGGCGCTCGGCCCAGTGCCCGGCGGGCCGGTGCCGTCCACGCGATCGCATACCCCGCCACCGTCACCGGCCCGCAATAAGCCGAAAGGCCTCGTCCTTGCTGAGAACCTGCGCCCCACCTGCGCTGATCTCGGCCAAGCCCTCCCTGATGTCCGCCAGCAGATCCTCGCTGTCCATGATGTCCAGAGTTTCCTCCAGGGACTCCAGATCCGCCACGCTGATCACCACCGCTGCCGGCCGTCCGTGCTTGGTGATGACCACCCGGCCGTGCTCGTGCTCCAGCAGATCCACGACCTCGGACAGCCGGTTCTTCACATCTGCCAGCGACATCTGCTCACTGATCGTCATAGCTATAAGTATAGCTAGTTCTCCGAGCCTGTCGCTAGGCCGAGCCGGTTCGCCTAAGACACCGTCGGCGCTGGCGCATGTGCGGGTCAACGGGCACATGGGCCGAACGCTCCAGTGCGCGACCCAGCCCGTCCTGATCGAGGGTGACCCGCTCCCGGTACGCCTGAGCAGGTCGCGGACTGTGAGGAGGGCGCAGTGAGCCACCGCGAGGCTGGCTCAGACAGGCGAGTATTGCACCCAGCTTGCCGTTCAGCCCGAGCCGCGGAACCGCGATCTTCCCGGCATCCTTTCGGCCAAACGCGCCCTGAACCCGATCTGAACGGGCAACTCCGGCCGCGCGACGACCACAGCCCGCGAGAACTCGGTGAAGCCCTTTCCGGCAAGGACCAGCACGCGCCCCTCCCGGGCGCCATCAATCGCGCCGAAGAAACTCGATCGCACCGCACGGATCCGGGTCAGGCCGGACAGGGGCACCTCGCCCGACCGCAGCGGCGCGCGCCAGCGAAGCCGCTCACCATCGAACTCAAGCTCATAGGCGACCCGGAACAGGGAGAAATAGCCGTTCCCGCCGATGATCACAATCCACATCATGATGAACAAGACCGGAACGCCGCCGTGGCCGCCGGAAGCAGCCACTACCAGCAGCACGGCCACGATCCCGAAGATCGCGAACATCGCAAGCATCAAGACCCGGTACCAGCCGCCTATGCCGTAGCGGACAGCACTGTTCACGGCGTCATTCTGGCAGACCTTACCGCCGGCTCGCGCACTGCTCAACAAGGCGCGGCATTCCCCCTGATCAGCAAGGGCGTGGGCCGAACGCCAGGCGCCGCCTCCACCGGCACGGAGACTGCCCGGTCAAGCCGCGCCGGCCACCGCAGTTCAGGCTGCGACCGTGACCGCCAGCAACTGCGCTTCGCCGACCTCTTCCGGGACCGGCTCACCGTCGGATTCCAGTCCCGCGATGTGAGCCTCGATGGCCTCCACTGCCCGCGCCCGGCATTCCTCGACAGTGCTGCCGCGCGTGAAGCAGCCAGGCAGCGCAGGAACGGTGACAAAGTAGCCGCCGTCCGGCTCGGGCTCGAGCACGATCGTGTAGGTACGCACCACGTTCCATCCCGTCATAGCACGTCGCGCAGGTCATCAGCGGTGAGGCCAGCCTGGTTCAGGATCGACCGCAGCAAGTCCGGCCCATCGTCCACCCGGCGCGCAACGGCACCGTCACCCGCCGACCGCGGACTGGATGCTTGAGCTGGGCATGGGACCCCTTCTGGGTTACGAGCACCCAGCCCAGCCTGTGCAGCGCCCTGACTAATTCCCGTCCGGTGACGCGAGGCATTGGCGGCATGGTACTAACCGCAGACAATCCCTCTGACAGCACCGGTTCCACAATGATCGGGCCACCGGCCTGGCGATCATTGACTCAAGCAGCCGGCCACATCACGGCGGTTCGCGCAACGACAGGAACGCAGGCATCTTCCCGCACGTCACAGCGATGGCGGGCCGAACGTCCCGTCATGCGAACCGCCCCATTCTTATCGAAGGCGTGCCGCTCCCGGTACATCTGACCAGGTCACGTGGCCCGAAGGCCGCGAAGTGAATCGACCCGCGCCCGCGCAGGTACGGGCCGGCAGATGCCCTGCCAGGCGGTCAGGCGACCTTCCAACTCCGGTCGCCCAGCGTGGCGACGACATCGATGCTCCCGCCCAGCGCGGTGACATACGCGCGCACGACGTCGATGCCGGAGATCTCGCCGTGCTCGATCTTGGAAACACGGGCCTGCGACACGCCGAGCGCGCCAGCCAGTTCCGCCTGCGTCACACCAGCCGCAATGCGCATCTCGGCCAGCTGATGCCCACGCACGTACGCCTCCCGGCGCTCTCCTGCCCCAGCCTTGCCGGCTGCCTGGTCCTCGGCGGTACGTGGGTCCGCTTCGCGTCCCCGGGCCCGGACGTCGCTCCAACTGGCGTAGTTGTCGCTCACCGCTTCCTCGCCCCCTCTGCTTCCAGCTCGGCCAGGTGCCGGGCGAACCGCTGGTCTGCCAGTGGGATCGCCTCGCGCCGGGGATCGAACGCGAGTGGCTGCACCTGCGGGTCCTGCTCTCCCCCGAGACCACGGCTCCGCC
>DASWAA010000638.1:0-4301 GCA_036391385.1 Streptosporangiaceae bacterium | reverse complement strand
TAGTGAACCTTGACCATGTCACCGGGCTTCGCCACTGGGCCATCGCCTTCCCAGATGTCGGCGATCTCCAGCTCAGCAGGCGGCTCGCCGCCGGGGAAGTCGATCTCAGGCTTGCCGACGCTCATGTTCGCCTCTCTCTGTAGGTCCTTGACCGCGACGCGCTGTCCGGCCAGCTAGCCAGGCACCATTGGGCGATGCCTTCCGCGAGGCCTAAGGCTATGCCGTCGCAGGCCCGCCGCGGGCGAATGGCCACGATCCATCGCCCGCCCATTGGAACACGTTCTAGTTTTGATTAGAGTTCGGGTGTGCCTCGCATCGACATACCAGCCGGCCAGGACCCGCTGATGTACCTATGGAGCGGTACCGGCAACGAGCTCACCGGTCCTGCGGCTGCATTCAGCGACGCCGTCTACCGGAGGACCACGCTGCCCCTGCGCGAGTTCGAGGCCGCTCGCATCACGATCGCCCGCGTAAACGACTGCAGCATCTGCCTCAGCCTGCGGACCGAGGGCGGCCCGGACGAGGCATTCTATGCCACCGTGCTTGGCGGCGGCGCAGACCTGACCGAGCGGGAGGCGCTGGCCGCGGAATTCGCCCACCGGTTCGCGATCGACCACCTCGGCATGGATGACGCCTTCTGGCAGCGGCTGCACGCCGCCTTCAGCGACGACGAGCTAGTCCAGCTGGGGCTGTGCGTCGGCTCGTGGCTGGCGTTCGGGCGACTGAACCGGGTCTTCGGCGTCGATGTGGTCTGCCGGATTCCCCTGACGCCGCACGGGTCGGACCACCTTCATCGCAAGCCGCAGGCTTAGGCGCGGGTCAGACGGCGTCGGGGACCTGGGCTAGCTTCCTGGTCTTGTCGAAGCCGACGACGTCGGCCAGCGTGCCGCCCAGGATGGCCGCGCGGTCGTCGTCGGGGACTCCGGCGAAGTTCTCGGCGATACATTCCGCGCTGCTGCGGAAGGTGCCCTCCGCGTGCGGGTAATCGTTGCCCCACATGACCGTCGTCAGCCCGGTGATGTGGCGGGCTTTGACGGCCGTCGGGTCGTCGGCGAACTGGACGTGGATCTGGCGCTGAACGTACTCGCTGGGCTTGAGCGGCCAGGGCCACTTCGAGTTGACGGCAAACAGCCGTCCCATGTTCGGCTGGTCGTGCGGCGGCCGGTCGTCGTCCCAGAAGCCCAGCCACCAGTCGGGGTCCTGGCCGGTGCCAGTCCGCCAGGATCTGTCCATGAAGCCCAGGTAGGAGACCAGCCAGCCGGCGCTGAACTCGACCAGGTTGAAATGCAGGTCAGGAAAACGCTCGCAGGCGCCGCTGCTCACCAGATCGGCGATGATGCGCTGCGGGCTGGCTGCCATGGTGTTCCCGCCGCCCCTGGTCCGGTTTGACACCATGGAGTCGGTCAGCTGGCCCTTGCCCATGTTGACGGCCGACATCAGGGCCTTGACGGTGGTGGCTGTCAGCGACTTCTCGTCCCTGACGGCCACCCCGCCGGTGGCGACATGGATGAACACCGGCATCCGGTTCGCCTCAGCGGCCGCCCACACCGGGTCGTAATCCCGCGACCAGTACGGCACGGGCGGGATCTCGGGCAGCAAGATGGCGCCCAGCCCGGCGCGCGCGCACCGCTCGATCTCGGCGACCGCGTCCGGGATGTGGGTCAGGGGTATCGCCGCTATCGGGCGCATCCGGTCCTTGTACGGCAGGAACCGCTCGACGATGTAGTCGTTGTAGACGCGAGCGTGCGCCATCGACAACTCGTGGTCGTCGGTGAACAGGACGAACAGCGACAGGTTCGGGAACATCACCGCGGCGTCGACGCCGTCGAGATTCATGTCCCTGATGATGTGCTCAGGCTCGCCGTCCGGAGTCTGTCCGCCGAACTGCCGGTATTTCGAGATGGTCCAGCCGTCGAAGCCGATCGTGTGCAGCTTCTTGAACTCCGTGTGGCCGCCCGGCACGAGCGGAACGTCGAGCGTGAACTCCTCTTCCCACAGGGCCCGGTCCCGCAGGTGCCTGGGAAGCCGGCTCTTGAACAGGTCGACCGGCTCGATGATGTGCGAGTCGCCGGAGGCGACAAACTCCTTGAACATGGGCCCGTACCCCTCTGCGTCCCGCGACGCGCGATCCATCACTCGCGATGATACCAAGGGTTACCGATAGTCGGAAGGCAATGTAAATTTGAGCGAGGCTGCGGTGCGGAGCACTCGACGATGGACACGAGTACAGTCACTGGAAGTAACAAGGCCGAAGGAGTATCGGGATGCGAAGGAGCATGGAGAGCGACCCGATCAGGGAGGCCTACAGCCTCTGGATCGAGAACGGCTGGACCGAGTCAGCCGAGGGGCTCGCCGCCGTGTCCTCCATCTTGCGGGTCAACCAGGTGCTGGCGCGGCAGGCCGACCAGATTCTCGCGCCGATCAACCTCACCTTCGCGCGTTACGAGGTGCTGGTGGTCTTGTATTTCAACGACGGCTCACTGCCGCTCGCGCGGCTGGGCAGGCAGCTGCAGGTTCACCAGACGAGCGTTACCAATCTCATCGACAAGCTCGAGGCGCAAGGCCTGATCAAGCGAACGCCCCACCCGACCGACCGGCGCAGCACGGTTGCCCAGATCACCACCGCCGGAAGCTCACTGCTCCGCAAGGCAATCAAGCGCCTCAATGCCGACTTGTTCTCGAACCTCGGCCTCACCAGCGAAGAAACCCGGCTGCTGATCGCCGTGCTGGCCAAGATGCGGCATTCCTGGGGTGACTTCAAGGAAGACCAGGGCTGGGATATCTTCGCCCTTGACGGTGCGGCCAGGTAGCCAGAGCCGGTCAGGCGGGTTCAGAGATCAGCGTCTCCCGCAGCCGGTCAGCCTCGTCATCGAGCCCGTCGAGTTCCGCGGTGTTCTTGGCCATTCCCTGGAGCAAGGTACGACAGTACTCACTGGACAGCTCCCGCACCGTCCAGTGCCGGTTCGCGGTGTGCGCCCACTGATAGGTGTGGTTGTGCAGGTTGAGGAACTCAAGTGTCGCCAGGCGCGGATCGACATCGCGGAGTGACCCGTCCGCGATGGCCTCCTTCAGCAATCCCCGCACGAGTTCCTCGAATTCGCGTCGCTGATCAAGCAGCCGGCGGAGATTGGCCCCCGTCAGGTGCCGGTAATCGTGCTCGTAGACCCAGATATGGTCCACCCGGGTGAGAATGACGGTCAGCAGTTCCTCGGAGAGCAGGCGCAGCCGGACCAGGGGCCGCGCGTCGAGGGCGGCGATCCGCCTGGCCTGGGCCATCAGCGGCTGCAGCACCCGGTCCTGGATCGCGACGAGTAGATTCTCCTTCGAGCCGATGTAGTAGTAGAGCGCTCCCTTGCCCAGCCCGACGGCCTCGCCGATCTCGTTGACGCCGGTCGCCGCGTAGCCCTTCTCGGCGAACAGGACGGCGGCCCGGTCGATGATCTCCTCCAGGCGGGGTTCATAGCCCGCGCCGTGCCCTGGCGGTCTGGCCAATCTCACCCCTCCCGTCGAAGAACCTCGTACAGAATCCTCTCAGATGCAGGCGGACGCTCACGGATTCCGCTCCCGCATCGACCGGGCGAGCGCGTCGAGCGCTCGGACGGCGCCACGAGCGTACGCGCGCGAGTCCTGCACGGTGAGGCTCACCCGTGCCACCGAGCGCTGCACGATGCGCAGGCCAGGTTCACAGTCCTGCTGGTCGGACCCGACCACGGGGACGATGGCGCCCAGCGTGACGATGGCCCGGCCGCCGTAGCCCCAGTCGCCGGTGATTCTCACCCTGGTGGCGCTCAGGTCGACCACCGTCATCGTGGACGAGGTGATCAGCGGGAGGTCCGGCGTAAGGCTACTCAGCAGGGATGCGATGCGGTCGGCTGACAGGTGGACGGCATCGCCGGCGAGCACTCCAAGCACGCCGTCCGCGGTCGGCCGCAGGACGCACAGGGCCGAGCCGTCGTCGAGCAATCCTTCGCTCCGGCACGCCGCCAGCAGCCGGGCGATGACCAGCGCTCGCACGCTCACCTCGTCCTCGGCCTGCCGGTCCAGACCGGTCAGATCGAGGCTGACCTCGGCACTGAACGGTGCCCTCGCCGCTTCGGACCGGACCGACCTCGCCGCGCCAGGTGAGAGCGTCAGGTCGGCCGGAGGCCGCTGGGGCTGCGCGGCGGCTAGCGGAGCGCGCTGCACCCTCATGCGGCACCTACCCGCATCACCCGGCGCAGCGCACCGGCGATCACCTGCCGGTCCGGAAGCCAGGCGCTCTCCAGGACCGGAGAATACGGGGCCGGCGTCGCTGGTGGCGC
>DASWAA010000637.1:0-5172 GCA_036391385.1 Streptosporangiaceae bacterium | reverse complement strand
GGATCATCGCCCGGCAAGAGGCTGACGGCTGCTGGGGCGGAATCCAGCCGCCCTGGGTGTACTCGCTGATGGCCCTGCACCTGCTCGGCTACTCACTGGACCATCCGGTGATCGCTCGCGGCCTGGCGGGGCTTGATCGGTACACGGTCTGGGAGGATACCGCCGACGGACCGGTCCGGCGGCTCGAGGCGTGCCAGTCACCGGTGTGGGACACAGTGCTTGCGATGATCGCGCTGGAGGACGCCGGGCTTGCTGCCGACCACCCGGCGCTGCGATCCGCGGCCACCTGGGTGCTGGCCGAGGAGATCAGGGGGCCGGGAGACTGGCAGGTCCGCAGGCCGGGGCTGGCTCCGTCCGGCTGGGCCTTCGAGTTCGACAACGACGGCTACCCGGACGTGGACGACACGGCGGAAGCGGTGCTTGCGCTGCGGCGAGTGTCGCTACCCGGCGGCACCGGCGAGGGAACCGCCGGTCACGCGGCGATGACTGCCGAGCGGGCGCTGGCCTGGATGGCCGGCATGCAGTCCAAGGACGGCGGCTGGGGCGCCTTCGACGCGGACAACACCGCGAGCCTGGTCACCAAGCTGCCGTTCTGCGATTTCGGCGAGGTCGTGGACCCGCCGTCCGCCGACGTCACCGCGCACACCGTCGAGGCGCTCTGCGCGGCGGGCCTGGCCGGGAGCCGGACCGTACGCCGGGGCGTGGTGTGGCTGCTGCGCGCGCAGGAGCCAGACGGCTCCTGGTTCGGCCGCTGGGGAGCGAACTACGTGTACGGGACCGGCGCCGTGGTTCCTGCCCTGATCGCCGCTGGCGTGCGGCCCGGCAAGCCAGTGATCAGGGCAGCCGTGGACTGGCTGGTTCACCACCAGAACGCCGACGGCGGCTGGGGCGAGGACATGCGCTCGTACGACGACCGCAGCTGGGCAGGCAAGGGCGAGTCGACGCCGTCGCAGACGGCCTGGGCTCTGCTGGCCCTGCTTGCGGCGGGCGGCGATGACGCGATGCGGAGCGCGGAGCAGGGGATCGCCTGGCTGGCGGCCGCGCAGCGCCCGGACGGCACGTGGGACGAGCCGCAGTTCACCGGGACCGGGTTCCCCGGCGACTTCTACATCAGCTACCACCTGTACCGGCTGGTGTTCCCGGTCAGCGCGCTCGGCCGCTACCTGACCACCACGGGAGGACACTAGATGGGCGGTCTGCTGGTCTGCGCGCCGCTGCGGGTGGAGGCACGCGCGCTGCGGCGCGGACTGGACGGGCGCGGCGAGGTGCTGCGCACCGGCTACGGGCCGGACCGGTCGGCAGCCGCGTCGCAGCGGCTGGCGACGTCTGGCCACGCGATGCTGGCGGTCGGCGGGGTCGGCGCGGCGCTGTCGACGGACCTGAGCGTCGGCGACGTGGTCGTCGCCTCGCACGTGACCGGCGACGGCGGCAGCTCGCTCGAATGCCCGTCGGCACCGCTGCTGGCAGGCGAGCTGCGCCGGGCCGGGCTGCGCGCCCTGACCGGACGGGTGGCGACCGTCGGCCGGCTGCTCCGCGCGGAGGACCACGCCACGCTGGCGGCGACCGGCGCGATCGCGGCCGACATGGAGTCCGCGTCGCTGCTCGGCGGTGCGGCGGGCCGGCCCGCCGTCGTCCTGCGGGCGATCTCGGACGGTCCTGGCCGGCCAGTGGTGAGCCCGAGGACGATCCCCGGCGGGATCGCGGCCTTGCGCTCGCTCCGGCTGGCCGGCGACGCGCTGGCCAGCTGGGCGGCCGCGTGCGGGCCGCGTCAGGTACTGCTGGCCGGCCCGAGGTCGTTCTGCGCGGGGGTGGAGCGCGCCATCGACATCGTCGACCTGGTGCTCGACAGGTACGGCCCGCCGGTCTACGTGCGCAAGCAGATCGTGCACAACGCTCATGTCGTAGCCAGGCTCGAGGAGCGCGGCGCCATCTTCGTGGACGAGCTGAGCGACGTGCCGGACGGCGCGACCGTGGTGTTCTCCGCGCACGGTGTCTCGCCCCAGGTACGCAGCGAGGCCACCAGGCGCGGGCTCGACACCGTCGACGCGACGTGTCCCCTCGTCTCCAAGGTGCACGCCGAAGCCCGCCGTTTCGCCTCGGACGGTTATCTGGTGGCCCTGATCGGGCATGCCGGGCACGAGGAGGTCGAGGGCACGCTCGGCGAGGCGCCCTCGTCGATGGCGCTGGTGCAGACGCCGGACGACATCGGCAAGCTGCGCCCGGCGGATCCAGGCAAGGTCGCTTACCTTATGCAGACGACGCTCGCGGCCGACGACGCCAGCGAGATGGTGGACGCCATCAGGGACCGGTTCCCTGCCGCGCGCGGGCCCGGCAGCGACGACATCTGCTATGCCACCACCAACCGGCAGCTCGCCGTGCGAGCGATCGCCGCCGACTCCGACCTCGTGCTGGTGGCCGGCTCGGCGAACTCGTCGAACTCGCTGCGCCTGGTGGAGACCGCCGAGCGCGCCGGGACGCCCGCTTACCTGGTCGACGGGCCGCAGGACATCGAGCTCGGCTGGCTCGCCGGGGCGGGCACCGTCGGGGTCACGGCGGGTGCCTCGGCCCCGCCGGCGCTGGTGTCCCAGATCGTGGCCGCCCTCGCCGGGCTCGGTGCGGTCCAGACCAGGGAGGTCGCAGTCGCGACCGAATCTGTCCAGTTCGGCCTGCCTAAGGAGCTGAAGCGGTAATGGCTATGCCACTGCGCCAGAGCCTGCGGATCGGTACGTACCTGCTCCGGCAGAAGATCCGCGGCCGGGACAAGTTCCCGCTGATCGTCGAGCTCGAGCCGCTGTTCGCGTGCAATCTCAAGTGCGCGGGCTGCGGCAAGATCCAAAAACCCGCGTCGGTACTCAAGCAGCGGATGCCTGTCGAGCAGGCGCTCGCGGCGATCGAGGAGTGCGGCGCTCCCATGGTGTCGATCGCCGGCGGCGAGCCGCTGATGCACCCCCAGATCGACGTGCTGGTCAGCGAGCTGATCAAGCGCAAGAAGTACGTCTTTCTGTGCACCAACGCGTTGCTGATCGGCAAGAAGCTAGACAAGTTCAAGCCGTCGCCGTACTTCGCCTGGGCGGTGCACATCGACGGCCTGGCCGAGCGGCACGACGCCTCGGTCTGCAAGGACGGCGTCTTCGACGAGGCAGTCGCGGCCGTCAGGGAATGCCAGCGGCGCGGCTTCCGGGTGACGACGAACACCACGTTCTTCACCACGGACTCGCCGCAGAGCGTCATCGACGTGCTGAACTACCTCAACGACGACCTGCGCGTGGACCAGATGATGATCTCGCCGGCCTACGCCTACGAGAAGGCGCCGGACCAGGAGCACTTCCTCGGCGTCACCGAGACTCGGGAGCTATTCCGCAAGGCGTTCGGCGACGGGAACCGGCGGCGCTGGCGGCTGAACCACTCCCCGCTGTTCCTGGACTTCCTGGAGGGCAAGGCCGACTTCAGCTGCACGGCCTGGGGAATCCCGTCCTACTCGCTGCACGGCTGGCAGCGGCCGTGTTACCTGATGGCGGACGGGTATGCCGAGACCTACAAGGAGCTGATCGAGAGCACGGACTGGTCCGCCTACGGACGCGGCTCCGACCCGCGCTGCGCCAACTGCATGGCGCACTGCGGCTACGAGCCGTCGGCGGTACTCGCGACGATGGGGTCGCTGCGCGAGTCCATCCGGGCGATGCGCGGAGGCTGAGGATCGGCAGACGGGGTCCCTCAGGATCCGCACCGAGCCCCTGAGGATCCGGACAGTTAGCTGATCCTGACGGAAAGAGACCAGGCATGGCCAAGTTCGCGCCAGAATGGCGCCATGGGATTTGACTTGCCCGGCCTCCTTGCCGCGCGGGCCGGCTCGGGCTACGAACTGAACGCCCGCTATCTGAATCCTCAGAATCCGCGCGTCCTGCATGCCATCGGGTTCGACAAGGTCTACGAGCGGGCCGAAGGCTGCTACCTGTACGACCGGGACGGCGAACGGTACGCAGACTTCCTCGCCGGGTTCGGCGTCTTCGGGGTGGGCCGCAACCACCCTGTGGTCCGCAAGGCGCTGCACGACCTGCTCGACGCCGGGCTGGCCGACATGGTGCAGTTCGACTGCGCGCTGCTGCCCGGGCTGCTCGGGGAGCAGTTGCTGGCAGGGGCGCCGGGAATGGAACGGGTGTATTTCTGCAACAGCGGTACCGAGGCGGTCGAGGCTGCCCTGAAGTTCGCCCGCTGCGCCACCGGCCGACCGCGCGTGCTCTACTGCGACCACGCCTACCACGGCCTGACGGTGGGCTCGCTGTCGGTCAACGCCTCGGGGGAGTTCCGCAACGGCTTCGGCCCGCTGCTGCCGGACACCAAGGTCCCCTTCGGCGACCTGGACGCCATCGCGGCCGAGTTGCACAAGGGCGACGTCGCCGCGCTGATCATCGAGCCGATCCAGGGCAAGGGCGTGCAGGTACCGCCGCCGGGGTTCCTCGCGGCAGCCCGGAAGCTGCTGCACGACAAGGGCGCGCTGCTGATCTGCGACGAGGTCCAGACCGGGCTCGGCCGGACTGGCCGCCTGTTCGCCTACGAGCACGAGGACGTCGAGCCGGACATCGTGACCGTCGCCAAGACCCTGTCGGGCGGGTTCGTGCCGGTCGGCGCGACGATGGCGAAGGACTGGATCTTCGGCAAGGTGTACTCGTCGATGGACCGTGTGGTCGCGCATTCCTCTACGTTCGGCGCGAACGCGACCGCGATGACGGCTGGCCTGGCCTCGCTGGCGGTGATCGAGGACGAGCAGCTGGTCTCCAATGCCGAGCGGATGGGCGAGCAGCTCCGCTCGGCCCTAGCCGAGCTGAGCGGCAAATACGAGATGCTGGCCGGCGTCCGCGGCCGCGGCCTGATGATCGGCCTGGAGTTCGGCAAGCCGCGCTCGCTGAAGCTCAGGGCGGGATGGAACATGCTGCAGGCGGCCAGGGTCGGGCTGTTCGCGCAGATGGTGGTGGTCTCGCTCTACCAGAAGCATCGCATCCTGACCCAGGTGGCAGCCGACCACATGGAGGTCATCAAGCTGCTGCCGCCGCTGACCATCACCGACACCGAGGTCAAGCTGTTCGTCGACGCGTTCACCGACGTGATGGACGAGGCACACCGCGGCTCCGGCCTGATGTGGGACTTCGGCCGCACCCTCGTCAAGCAGGCAGT
>DASWAA010000636.1:0-5639 GCA_036391385.1 Streptosporangiaceae bacterium | reverse complement strand
TGTCCCGCTACCCGGCCACGTAACAGTCATCAGGAATCCAGGGGGCCGCCCAATCACTATCCTGGTCGGCAAGAACGGTCGCTTCCGAATCTCCCTCACCCCCGGCACCTACGAGTTCACCGGCGGCAGCCCGCGAGTCCGTAGCAACAACGCTGAGATGCCTTGCCGAGCCAGCCACCCCGTGCGCGTCCGCAAAGACCATCCGGTAGCAGCCATCGAGGTCATCTGCTCGATCCGCTGACGGCGCGATGCGCTGCCGCGCGGCTCAGGCGGGCGCTCCGGCGAGCAGCGCCTGAGCCGTGGCGTAGCTGACCATGACCAGGCCCTCGGCCGCCGGAATCCTCGTGACACCGAACTTCTCCAGGGCGAGCACCGCGTCCGAGACCAGGAACAGCAGACCGCCGGCCGCGGCGGCGGGCGAACCGCGGTCCAGTGCCGTCAGTGACATCGCGAGCAGTGCGCCGCTGTAGGCAAGGACCGGGACCCGGTTCTGACCGGTGCGCCGCCACAGCACGGCATTCAGCACGGCAGCCGCCGCGACCGGCGGTACCGCCAGAGCAGGACGATCGCGCAGCCGCCCGCCGCCGGGCCGCCGCCGCAAGGCCGCGATCCAGGCCAGGTGACCGGCCAGGAAACCAGCCAGCCCCACCTGGAACGCCACTTCACCCTCTCCGAGCAGCGCCACATCCCCGACCCACCCGAACCCGAGCGCCACCCGCGTAGCCCGATCCCGCCCCGGCATCAGCAACGGCATCAGCGCCGGCTTGGTAAGCCACCGTGCCCGGTCAAGCCCCGCCACAGCCAGCACCGCGTCCGCAGCAGCCACACCAGCGAACGCAACATCTGCACGTCTCATGAGAACACCCCAGCGGATCAGCTGCCGGGAGCGAGAGCCGTCCGGCAAGCCGTTGAGGCGGCCGGACGACTCCGCTCCCGGGCAGCGCCCAGCCCCTGCAAGGTTTATGACCAGCCCCCTACCGCTTCTCCGCATGCCCGCCGAACTGAGACCGCATCGCCGACAGCAGCTTGTCGGTGAACTCGCCGAGCCCGCGCGACTCGAACCGCTGGAACAGCGACGCCGTGATCACCGGCGCGGGCACGCCCTCCTCGACGGCGGCCAGCACGGTCCAGCGCCCCTCGCCGGAGTCCGACACGTGCCCGGCGAACTCTGACAGTTCCGGTGACTGGGCCAGCGCGGCGGCGGTCAGGTCGACGAGCCAGGAGCCGACCACCGAGCCGCGCCGCCAGACCTCGGCTACCTCGCCCACGTTGATGTTGTACTGATACATCTCCGGGTCGGTCAGCGGCGTCGTCTCCGCGTCGGTCTCGGTCTCTTCCATGCCGACATCGGCGTGCTTGATGATCGAGAGTCCCTCGGCGATCGCGGCCATCATGCCGTACTCGATGCCGTTGTGGACCATCTTCACGAAATGGCCGGCGCCAGACGGGCCGCAGTGCAGGTAACCGTCCTGCGCCGTCCCGCCAGCGGCCCGGCCGGGGGTCGCCTCGACGGTGCCGGGCCCGGGCGCGATCGTCTTGAAGATCGGGTCCAGCCGCCGTACCACCTCGGCCTCGCCGCCGATCATCAGGCAGTAGCCGCGCTCAAGGCCCCAGACGCCGCCCGAGGTGCCGCAGTCCAGGTAGTGGATCTTCTTCGGCGCGAGCTGCTTCGCCCTGGCGATGTCGTCCCGGTAGTAGGAATTGCCTCCGTCGATCACGGCATCGCCCGGTTCGAGCATGGAGGCAAGGTGGTCAAGCGTGCGGCCGGTGATCGCTGCGGGCAGCATCAGCCAGGCCGTCCTTGGCGGCTCGAGCTTGGCGACGAAGTCGTCGAGATCGCTCGCGCCGACCGCACCCTCGGCAACCATGGCGGCCACCGCATCGGCGTTCACGTCGTAGACGACGCAGCGGTGACCGTCGCGCATCAGCCGGCGGACGAGGTTCGCGCCCATTCGCCCGAGCCCGACCATGCCTAGCTGCATCGGGTGCTCCGTGGTCATTGTTGAACTCCTTTAATCTGCCGGTAACGACGAATCAGCGTATTGGTCGAGGAGTCATGGCTGAGCTCGGGCTCGTTCTTGCTGGTCAGCTCCGGAATGATGGCCGCCGCGAGTACCTTGCCGAGCTCGACGCCCCACTGGTCGAAGGAGTCGATGCCCCAGATCGTCCCGGCCGTGAACACAGCGTGCTCGTAGAGCGCGACCAGCGAGCCGAGCAGCCGCGGGGTCAGGACTTCCGCCAGGAGCACGTTGCTCGGCCGGTTCCCTTCCATCACCCGATGCGGCGCCACCTGCGGGGCGGTTCCCTCGGCCAGCACCTCCTCCAGGGTCTTGCCGAACGCCAGTGCCTGAGCCTGGGCGAACACGTTCGAGGTCAGCAGGTCATGGTGGTCCCTGATCGGGTTCAGCGACCGGCCGAAGCCGATCAGGTCGACCGGGATCAGGTGCGTGCCCTGGTGCAGGAGCTGGTAGAAGCTGTGCTGGCCGTTGGTGCCGGGCTCGCCCCAGTAGACCGGCCCGGTCGGGTAGTCCACTGGCGTGCCGTCGAGCCTGACGTGCTTGCCGTTGGATTCCATCGTCAGCTGCTGCAGGTAGGCGGGGAACCGCTTGAGGTACTGCTCGTAGGGCATCACCCCGATGCTGCTCACCCCCAAGAAACCCGTGTACCAGACCGAGAGCAGTCCCATCAGGGCCGGCAGGTTCGACTCGACGGGCGCGGTACGGAAGTGCTCGTCCATCTCGTGAAAGCCGGCCAGCAGCTCGGCGAACCGGTCGGGCCCGATCGCGATCATGGTGGACAGCCCGATCGCCGAGTCCATCGAGTAGCGCCCGCCGACCCAGTCCCAGAACCCGAACATGTTGGCCGTGTCGATCCCGAAGGCAGCGACCTTCTCGGCGTTCGTGCTGACCGCGGCGAAGTGCCTGGCGACCGCCGCCTCGTCGCCGAGATGACTGGTCAGCCAGTCCCGCGCTGACGTCGCGTTGGCCAGCGTCTCGAGGGTGGTGAACGTCTTGGACGAGACGATGAACAGGGTCTGCGCCGGGTCGAGGTCACCGGTGGCCTCCGCCAGGTCGGTGGCATCGACATTGGAGACGAAACGGATGGTCAGGTGCGGGTCGGCGTAGTAGCGCAGCGCCTCGTACGCCATCACCGGCCCGAGGTCCGAGCCGCCGATGCCGATATTCACCACGGCTGTGATCGGGAGCCCGGTGAAGCCGCGCCAGTCGCCGGAGCGGATCCGGTTCGCGAAGGTCGCCATGGCGTCGAGCACGTCGTGGACCTCGGCCACCACGTCGGTGCCGTCCACGATCAGCGTCTCGCCGCGCGGCTTGCGCAGGGCGATGTGCAGAACGGAGCGGTCCTCGGTGGTGTTGATGCGCTCGCCCGAGAACATCGCCTCGGTCCGCTCCCTGAGACCGGACTGGCTCGCCAGCTCGGCGAGCAGCGCGATCGTCTCGTCGGTGATCCGGTTCTTGGAATAGTCCAGGTACAGCCCGGCGGCCTCGGCGGTGAGGCGCTCGCCACGGCCGGGGTCGGCGGCGAACAGATCGCGCAGGTGGGCGTCACGGATCTTCTCGTAGTGCTCGCCGAGTGCGGCCCAGGCCGGCCGGCTCCGCAGTGCTGGCCGGGGGGATGCCCCCCCGAGCCCCCCGCTCGGCGGTACCGTCGTCATCGCTCGCCCCTCTCCGTTGGCTGCCGGCTGCCCGATGGCGACCCTAGCGCGCCCGGCCCTGACCATGCGGCTGGTGCGGCCGGAGCGATACTGGCAGTCATGACCGAACCGACGATGACCACCGGGCTGCGGCTGGGCGGCAGCTTCCTTCCCGTGCTCGACCGGGCGCGGATCTACTGCTGCGGCATCACGCCCTACGACGTCACCCACCTGGGACATGCCGCCACGTTCGTCTGGGTGGACGTGCTGACCAGGGTGCTGGGCTCGATCGGCGTGGACGCTCAGCTCTGCCGGAACGTGACCGATGTGGACGACGTGCTATTCGCCGCGGCCGAGCGCTCCGGCTCGGCCTACGACGCGTTCGCGTCGGTCCAGCAGTACCGGTTCGACCAGGACATGACGGCGCTCGGCGTGCGCGAGCCGCA
Organism: Streptosporangiaceae bacterium; assembly: GCA_036391385.1. GTDB lineage: Bacteria > Actinomycetota > Actinomycetes > Streptosporangiales > Streptosporangiaceae > Chersky-822. The sequence goes on along the minus strand of DASWAA010000636.1, from coordinate 1,541 downwards.
GTTCGCGCCGCGGGCGAGACGAAACGTCGGGCAGGTGATCAGGCTGGCGGCCGTGCTGCTCGACTCGGGGGCGGCCTACCTGCGCGACGGCAGTGTGTACTTTCGCGGCGACGGGATGGCCGGCGCGGCCGGGCTGAGCAGGGACGACGCCGAGGCGCTGGCCGCGGAGTACGGGGCCAGGCTCGACGATCCGGCGAAGGACGACAAGCTGGACGTCGCGGTGTGGCGCCGGTCCGAGGGCGGCGAGCCTGGCTGGCCCTCGCCGTGGGGGATCGGCAGGCCGGGCTGGCACGCCGAGTGCGCGGCGATGTCGCTGTCGGTGCTCGGGCTCTCGGTCGACGTGCTCTGCGGCGGCGCCGACCTGCGCTTCCCGCACCACGCCTACCAGATCGCGATGGCCGAGGCGGTGACTGGCGTGCGGCCGAACGCGCGGTCCAGGTTCGGGGTCGGGGTGGTCAGCCTGGACGGGGCGAAGATGGCGAAGTCCACTCAGAACCTGGTCCTGGTCAGCGACGTGCTGGCCGATCACCCGGCGGCCGCGCTGCGGCTGTGCCTGGTGGACAGGCCATGGGCACAGGGCTGGGACTACTCCGTGGCCGCGCTCGATGCGGCGACGACGAGGCTTGAGCGGCTGTACCGGGCTGCCGGACGGAACGCGGGCGCCACAGCGGGGGAGTCCTCGCAGGCAGCGGCCGCCGCTGCGATCACCGCAGCGCTGTGCGACAACCTGGACGTGCCCGGGGCGCTGGCCGTGGCCGAGGAAGCGGGCGGCGCAGCCGCCCGCAGCCTGATCGCGACGCTCGGCCTGAGCGAGTTACCAGGCTGGTCCGGCCGAGCGATCCCATGGCCTCAGCGGGCCGAACTAAGGTGAGCCGATGCGGGTGCTCGTGGCGCCGGACAAGTTCAGGGGGAGCGCGACCGCGGCGCAGGTCGCTGCGGCGATCGGGTCGGGGCTGCGACGAGCGCGGCCTGACCTGGAGGTTGTCGAGCTGCCGGTCGCCGACGGCGGCGACGGGACGGTCGCCGCGGCTCTGGCGGCCGGGTTCACGGCCGTGCCTGTCACCGTCGACGGGCCGACCGGCGAGCCGGTAGGGACGTTGTTCGCGCTGCACGCCGGCACGGCGGTAATCGAGCTCGCCGACGCCACGGGCCTGCGGCGGCTGCCATCCGGCCTTGCGCCGCTGACCGCGTCGACCTACGGCGTCGGCCAGGTGATCAGGGCGGCGCTCGACCACGGGGCGACGACGATCGTGCTCGGCCTGGGCGGCAGCTCGAGCACGGACGGCGGGGCGGGCATGCTCCAGGCCCTGGGCGCGCGGCTGACCGACGAGCGCGGCACCGATCTGCCTCGCGGCGGTGCCGCCCTGGCCGCCCTGGCCCGAATCGACCTGGCCGGTCTGGACGGCCGGCTGCGGGCCGTGCGGTTCGAGGTGGCCTGCGATGTCGACCATCCGCTGCTCGGGCCGTCCGGAGCCGCGGCGGTGTTCGGCCCGCAGAAGGGCGCTACGCCGGCCGAGGTCGCGCTGCTCGACCGGGCGCTC
>DASWAA010000635.1:0-7704 GCA_036391385.1 Streptosporangiaceae bacterium | reverse complement strand
CCGGTGACGACGCCCGTCAGCACCGGAATCGTCGCCACGGCGAGCAGGCTGGCGACTGTGGATCCGGCCAGCGAGAGCGGATTGGCGAGCACGAGGTCAAGGCGCCCGGTCTCCTCGTTGCCGCGCAGCACGCGGGTCGTCGCGAGGATGAGCCAGACGGAGCCGATCAGCATGACGAAGGTCTGGACCCGCCAGACAGCGAATCCGCCCACGGTGCTGATCGCGGTCGGCAGCCCGTACAGCGCCCGGTACGCCGGATTGTCCGCGAGGCTCAGCATGAGCCCGCCGCCGGCCGACTGCTGCGTCTTGTCGAACGCGGTCTTGCCGAACCAGAACAGCACGCCGGAGGTCACGGCCACGCCCACGGCCCCCACCCAGATCTGGCGCAGGGCCAGCCTGGCGTCCGCTCGCTCGGCGTACAACGCCGCCGGGCGTCGGTGGCCAGGGGCAGGGACGTGCGCGGGCCTGGTCGCTACTTCAGTGCTCAAGGCCGACCTCCCCGTCACCATGGCCGTTCGGTGTGCCGCCGTCGCTGTAGTAGCCGAGGAAGATCTCCTCCAGCGACGCCTCGCGCGAGCGCAGTCCGGTCACCGGGGCCGGGGCGAGCGCCTGCAGCAGCGGGCCGGGCTCGCCGGACAGCCGGACCCGGATGCCCTCGGGGGTCCTGTCCACGCTGGTGATGCCCCGCACGTGCGAGAGGTCGGGAGCCGGACCGTCGAGATCGACGTCGAGTTCAGTGCCGTGCATGGTGCGCAGCGCGCTGACGTCGGCAATCTCGACCATCTTGCCGTCGCGCAGGATCCCGACCCGCGCGCACAGGGTCTCTACCTCCGAGAGGATGTGCGAGGACAGGAACACCGTCCGGCCCTGCGCCGCCACCTCCTGTACCGCGCGGACGAACTCGGCCTCTATCAGCGGGTCGAGGCCGCTGGTCGGCTCGTCGAGCAGCAGCAGGTCCGCGTGCGTGGCCAGGGCCGCGACCAGGGCGACCTTCTGCCGGTTGCCCTTGGAGTAGGCCCTGGCGCGCTTGGACGTGTCGAGCTGGAAGCGCTCCACAAGCTCGTCGCGGAACTTCTTGTCGGCTGATCCGTGCAGCCGGCCGAAAAAGGCAAGGCACTGAGCACCGGTCAGCTTCGGCCACAGGGCGACGTCGCCGGGAACGTAGGCGATGCGCCGGTGCACCTTCTTCACGTCTGCGATGTCGACCCCGAAGATCCGTCCTCTGCCGCCACTCGGCCGGATCAGCCCGAGCAGCAGCCGCAGCGTGGTCGACTTCCCGGCCCCGTTCGGGCCGAGGTAGCCGAAAACCTCGCCCCTGCGGACTTCCAGGTCAAGCTTGTCCAGGGCAGTAAGGGATCCGAAGCGCTTGGTCAGTCGCTCGGTCATGATCGCCGGCGCATGGTCGGATGTGGGTGATATATCTGCCACTGGTCACTCCCCCGCAGTCGTGCCAGATTCCAATCCCGTTGACCACAGTCTGTAACAGACCAGCCAGGACCTCAGGTCCGGGTATACCCGCTGCGCAGCGCCGGCCTTCTTTCCGCAGTACGCGGGCGATCCCGAACTGGGGCAGCGCACGAGCCAATGGCGACCAGAAAGGCGCATCGACGGCGATCACCAGGCCCATCGCCGGCTTGACCGATGACCCACAAGCCAGCTAGTGTCATCTGTGACAGATAAGCTATCTGTGACATGTACAGCGAGTTGGCCATGAGGATTCTCGAGACCGCAAACATCCCTGTCGAAGAGCTCGACGCGCTTGAGCAGTATGCACTGAGCAGTCTCGGCCCCGAGTTGCGCGACGTGCTGCTGAGCCTCAGCCGCTGCGTCCGCGACGGGGCGGAGTTCGCAGTTGTCGACGGATCCGCCGTCCTCACTCCAAGTCAGGCCGCCGAGCGTCTTGGGATGAGCCGTACACACCTGTACAAGCTCATGGATCGAGGTGAGATCATGTCCCACCGCGTTGGTCGTGATCGGCGCATTCGACTCAATGACCTGCTCGCCTTCGAGGCACAGCGCCAGCGCGACCGCCGTGAGCTTGCTGAGCGCTTCGCGACGCAGCAGCAGACTCTCGCCGGAGCGATCGACGAAGTCGCGAACCGCCTCTGAACGTGACGATTCCCGACCACGTTTGTAACCCTATGTTCGCTAGCTGGATTGATCACAGCGTGTCGTCTTTATCATCCGATCATCACCAAGGCAACAGAGTCGTTCCGATCGTGGGCAGCACGAAACTGCGACTGCTGGAAATCAAGATCGCCCAGTGGCGCGGCGGCGTCTGGATAGACCCGGAGACCGGCATTCACTGGCTCGTGGTGGCCGGGCTGGCGAAGGGCGGGCACCACGACCACGACGATTTCTACGAGCAAGTAAAACGCGAGAATGACAGCGGTGACCCGGGACGATGGCTGCCAACAGGCAAACACCCGACTGCTCAAGCGCGAGACGGCGGCGCGCCTGGTAACCGAGTGGGAACTCGGCATCCAAGAGCAAGTGCTCGGGGCGCTCAGAGAAGTCCACTCGGGCGGTTCGACTCGTATCGTGATCCAGCACCCGGTACCCGATGACGGCCCGGTCGCTCAGGTCAGGCTCGTCGTCACCGCAGTTCGTGAAGAAGGATACGAAGCTGACGAGATCACGGCGGAAATCATCCCGGTCTCCTCCTATGCGGGCAGCAACCTGGCATGGCGGCTCACAATACGAACTCTCATCTCCTTGAGCCCGCAAGAGCAGGGCTGGGACCGCGACAAGGACTCCTACACGAACATCGCTGAACCTGGCTGGTGGGCTAGTTATCACGATGTGCTTCCGCCCTGCCCGACCTGCAAAGAGCAGTACGACGCACTGCCCCAGTAGCAAGCTGGAACTAGATCTGAGAGCAGATCCCTTGCATTAGGCAACCAACGGTAATGCGTAACAGGTCATCGCAGGTCAGTGGCGGTGGAGGTGGGATTTGAACCCACGGAAGGGTTGCCCCTTCACACGCTTTCGAGGCGTGCGCCCTCGGCCACTAGGCGACTCCACCGCCGCAGAGCCTACCTGAGCCCCAACCAGAGCGCGACATCAGCGGCGGCCCTCGAAGAAGTCGGTCAGCAGCGCTGCGCACTCCGCCGCAAGCACGCCGCCGATGACCTCCACTGGCGGTCCGAGCCTGCGGTCCCGCACGACGTCCCACAGCGAGCCCGCTGCACCGGCCCTGGGGTCTGCCGCACCGTACACCAGGCGCCTGATCCTGGCGCTCAGCGTCGCTCCCGCGCACATCGTGCATGGCTCGAGGGTGACTACCAGGGTGCAGCCATCCAGCCGCCAGGAGCCGATCGACCGCGCCGCCTGCCTGATCGCCACTATCTCGGCATGGGCCGTCGGATCCGTGGTGGCCAGGCACTGGTTGCGGCCCCGGCCGGCCACGCTGCCATCCGGCCCGAGCACCACCGCGCCAACCGGGACGTCGGCAGCTCGTGCCGGACCCTGGCTGGCCGCCGCTGCTTCCTCCAGGGCGAGCCGCATGCTCGGCTCGAAGGACGACACGTAACCGGAGGCTAGCTGACGACTGGCCGTCGCGTCGTCATTGCCCGAGAGCCGCATCCAGCGCCCTGTCGAACGCCGTGCCGAAACCGACCCGGCGGGCCAGGCTGGACAGCACCTCGTCGGGGAACAGGTCAAGGTCCCCCGATAGCGCGCACAGTTCCATCTCGTCCACGCCGAGGTCGGTCAGGATGGATAGGTCGCCAGCGGGCAGAACCTGGTCCAGGTCCTCGTCATAGGGGACCGGGATGTCGAGGTACCCGAGCACCTGCCTGGCCAGGGGCCAGTCCACGGACGCGGTGAGATCGGAGAGGAAATGGGACACGTGGCTGCCGATGACGCGGGTGATGACGAAGAAATCGTCACCCACGGCAGTCAGGCCGATGACCCCGCCGATACTTGGCTGCTGCCGGAGCGCCTGGGTGAGCGCCTCCAGGTTCTCGGTCAGGGCGACCGGCAGCACCTCCGCCTCCCAGATGTTGTCCTCACGGTAGACGGCTATGCAGAAGTCACCGCTCGTCACCTCAGCCATAGTCACGTCACCGTCCGGCATCCATCGATTCTGGTAGACCAACAGCGCGCCGACCGCCCAGGGGTGGTCTGGCCGCAGCATGAACAGTAACGGCTTTCGGGCACGAATCGGCGTGGATGGGCCGGGCTGAGCCCTTGGACGGCTAGGGTGGCCTTGCGGCTGACGGCCATTGGTCTTCAATGGGCGCTGGGCTATGCTGTGGTCCAGCGACGGTTACGCCGAGTCACGCGCACGGTAGGGAGGTGTTCGGGATGTTGAAGAAGGTTCTGACCTGGGCTGCTATCGCCTTCGTAATCTACTTCCTCGCTACCAAGCCCGGTGGAGCTGCCCATCTGGTGACCGGCGCCCTATCCTGGCTAAAGGCTGCCGGTGATTCTTTGTCCAAGTTCCTCAGCAATATAAAGCTGTAGCTAATGAGCCGTGTCGCATCGACCAAGAACGAACAGGCCGCCGTCGACAAGTATTTGCTTCCGCGCGAGATCCGCGTGGCGACGGTTCGGCGCCATCCCGCCGTGCTCCTCGCTCCCAGCGCGCAGGCAGTTGGCGGACTGCTGGTCGCGGCCATACTGACGGCCACCATCCTGCGCCACCAGGCTCTGATCGATGCCATCGTCTGGGCTGGCTGGGGCGTTCTGATGCTCAAGCTGATCTGGGACGCGGTCAACTGGGCTGTCGATTACTTCGTCATTACCTCCGACCGGATTCTGCTGACTTCTGGCGTATTTACGCGCAGCGTCGCAATGATGCCGCTGTCAAAGGTCACTGACATGAGCTTCCACCGTTCGTTTGCCGGCCGGATGCTCGGATATGGCGAGTTCGTGGTCGAATCGGCCGGCCAGGATCAGGCCCTGCGAAAGATCGATCACATCCCCTACCCTGAACAGCTCTATCTGGTCGTCTGCGGACGGATCTTCAAGGATGCCGCCGCCGTGGAGACAGAATTCGAGGATGAGCCCGACGCCGCGAGTTCGGCAGACACGGCCTCGACAGGCACGGGTCCGATGTCAGACGCCGATGCAGCGTCGCCGTCGGTAGTCGCGGATGAGACGTATGGCTTCGACGGTGACTCCGACCAGTACGACGAGGACGAGCTCTGATCTCTCCTGGCGTCCCGCGCGTGCGGCCGGACACCCCGGGCGAGGCATCCGGCCGCATGATCTCGCGTGCCATCAGGGTCAGTTCGCGCTGACCGACTCCTTCCAGTGGCTGACCGCCGTCAGTGCAGGAGCCTGAGCGTGTTGGCCGCGTCGTCCACGTAGTACACCCCGGCGGCGTGCGGCGCGATTGCCAGCCCGAACAGCGCCCCGTTCCCTGGCGGGCTGCCTGAGCGATCGAGGAAGCGCATCGCGATCTGGTTACCATCGGGAGTGGTCTCGACAATCAGGCCGTTCCCGCCGTTGACGGTCAGCACGTCCCCGCCGGGAGCCACGGTAAGGCCGAGCGGTGAGTTCAGCGCCCCGCCCGTGGTGACGACGTCGCCAGTACCCGCGGTGGAGTTCCTGGTCAGTGCGTCCTCGATCCTCGTGATCCTGTTCTGCCCGGTGTCAGCGACGTACAGGGTGCCCTCCCTGCTCAGGCCAAGGCCAGTCGGCCCGACCACGAACGCGGCCGGATCGGTGCGCTCGGCGAATCCGGAGCCGACCTTGGTGACGCTCTGGATCGCCGGCAACTGGCCGCGGCGGAAGCTGATCATCAGGCGCAGGACCGTACCGCGGTGGACGACCGCGCCCTTCGCGGCGACCGTGCCGTTCAGGACGTTGCTGACGAACACCGCCGCCGTCCGCCTGAGGCTGACGGCGGTAGCGTCCCACGGGCCGTTGATGCCGTGACCACGGAAGATCTTCCGCACCATGCCGTTGCCGTCCAGGACAAGCAGGCAGCCCGGCGACGACGTCGCCGCCTGCCCGTTCATCGACGGCAGGTCACCGACGATGACCCAGCCGTGCACGATGACGAGTGCCGTGGTCAGTCCGATCCCGCCCGGGCACTTGCCGGGAAGGCTGCTCTTGGTGATATGGGCGAAGACTGTCCGGTGACCCGCCGGGCTGATCTGGACGATCGTGCTTCCGGTGCCCTGCAGGTTCTTGGAGTTGTTGAAGTTGCTGACCAGGATGCTGCCTTGCCGCAGACGTCCCTCGCTGCGCTGGACGACGGCCACCCCGTAGGGATTGACATCGCCGTTACCTGGCACTGTGGAGGCCACCAGACTGGTGCGGTGGAAGCGTCCGATGAATGACGGATGGTCGTGCTTAGGCGAGGCCCAGGCCGCTGCCGTTCCCAAGAGGCCCGCCCCGGTCACCGCGGCCGTGCCGACGGCTGCTAGGGCCAATTTGCGCTTGAATCGCATGAATATGCTCCTCTGGCTCCGAACCGGCTGAGGATGTTCTGAATGCGGGCAGCCACCATCGCCGCCACCTACCGGGGTACGGATCAGGAGCACATCTGGTTCACGAGAACAACGCCTCGTCCGCCCGCGAGGCTCGTCATGGGCGCCGAGGTACCGTGAAGGTAGTCGGCGACGACCCGGCCGAGTACTTCGGCGCTGGCGATCATTTCGCGCTGTGGCGCGGCGAGGACATCGCCGACGGGGTAGTGACCAGGCGACTGTGAGCCTGAGAGGAAGCCGGACGGGACATGATCGGGACACGAGGAAGAGGGTCGGGCGAGATGAGCGAGATCAGGTCAGATGGCGCTCGTGACTGGCTCGACGACGACGACCGGCCTGGCGACCCGGCTTGCCTGCTGCGGCGAGTCTGCCCCGACTGCGGTTCCGTCGCTGACACCGATCCGCCGACCACGTGCCCTCAGTGCGGCGCCGAGCTACCGGGCCTGGAACTGGACTGACTTAAGGACACGACAGAAGTCAAGCTGGCCGAGATTACTGAACCTCAGCCAACCCGCTACTGACCCGGGCAGGGCTCGGCGGACTCGCCGTGCCCGCTGGTGCCAGCAATGTGCCAGCTGGGGGCACCGATGATCTCTGAGACAGGCCAGGGAGCCTGCGCCGTAGCACAGACTCCCTGATCAGGAGCGGAGGCTCGGGGATTTGAACCCCGGATGGGCGCGAACCCAAACCGCATTAGCAGTGCGGCGCCATAGACCGGACTAGGCGAAGCCTCCTCGGCGCCCTGGAGGCCAGGGTACCGTTTCACGTCGGCCGACCGGGCTTGCCGAGCAGGTTCCACGACGGCAGCCGGCCGACTGCTGACTCAGGGTACCGGCACCACCACGACCGCCGCAAAGCAGTCCGCAGTACCGGTCCCGCACGTCATCCCAGCGCGGTGAGCGCACGCTTGCCGTCTCGCTCAGCGCGCCTCGATCACCTCGTACTCGCCGCGCGCGTAGGAATCCCTGATCTTGGCCTTGGCGAACTTGCCGACGCTGGTCTTGGGCACCTCGGAGATGAAGGACCAGCGCTCGGGCAACTGCCAGCGCGGTACCCGACTGGCCAGGAAGTCGCGCAGCTCAGCCACGGTCGTCGTCGCGCCAGCCGCGAGGACGACGGTTGCCAGCGGCCGCTCGCCCCAGCGGTCGTCGGCGACCCCGATTACCGCTGCCTCCACCACGCTGGGATGCGCCATGATCGCGTTCTCGAGCTCCATGGAGGAGATCCACTCACCGCCGGACTTGATCACGTCCTTGGCCCG
>DASWAA010000634.1:0-3060 GCA_036391385.1 Streptosporangiaceae bacterium | reverse complement strand
TGATCCCGTGACCTTGGACTTCAGGTCATCTGATCGTACCGGCGCGGCGTAAGCAGGCCCAGGATGAGATGCTGAAACTTGACCGGGAATCTGCGTCGTCGCCGCGCGGCCAGATCCCATCTCGCCATTCGAAGCCTCTGTGGGCGAGTAGGCAGGCTTGGCAGCAGCCGTGCTGGAAAATGCAGAACCGGATCCCGCGAAGCCCGCGGACCCCGCAGAGCCGGCAGATCCCGCAGAGCCAGCGGACCCCGCAGAGCCCGGGGATGCAGCCGTGGTCGTGCCCGATCCCGAGCCCGGCGAACTCCAGGGCGACGAGCCGGACGCCGACGAGCTCAGCAGGGAAGAGCTCCAGACTGATGACCCTGAACCGAGCGGTGCCGGATCGGACGACGGTCGCGACGTCGACCCTGACGACGAGGCTGGCGCACCCGGTGCAGCGGCAGCCGGCTTCGGCGAAGTGCCTGATGCCGTGCTCGACGTGACGCCCGTCTCGGGAGTCGGCTTGCCGGAGGAGAATCCACCACCCGATCCCGGGCTGCCGAATCCCGCGCTCTTCAGCTCGCGCGCCAGGGCGGCAGCGGCGAGACTGTCCGTGCTCTCCGGCTTTGGATCAGCGGCTGCGGGCTTCACGTGCGGCCGGGTCTCATCGGTGGCGGCGACCTTGGCGGCCGGGGGAGGCAAGACCGAGCCCGACGAGGACGACGCCGGGGTAGCGCTGAACTTCGCCGCGGAGCCGAAGCCGGCAGACCCGGAGCCGGAGCCGGCAGACCCGGAGCCGGAGCCGGCGACCTTGGCAGCAGGTCCGGCCTCGGCGGCTGCCTTCTCCGGTGAACCCGGCGAACCCGCTGCGCTGGAGCCCGCACCAGCCTTGGCGACCGGGGCCGACTCTCCAGTCTTGACATCAGTCTTGACATCAGCATTGACGTCGGCCTTGGCAGCGGGGCTAGTGCCTGCTGCCGCCGTGAGCTCAGCCTTGCTCGTCGATACCGTTCCGGTCGCCGTCACACCGGTCCCGGAGCCGGCACTCCCGGCGTCCCTGGCCGCAGGCTTGCCCGCCGCCGGCGCCGAGGTATCCGAGCCAGTCGCCTTAGCCAGGTCCAGACCTTGCGGGGGGACGTCTCCGGCCGGCTTCTTCTCCTGGCCTGGCCTGGTCTTGACCGGCTTGCGCGCGCTGGAATCCGCCTTGGGGACGGTCGAGTCTGGCGTGGGCCCAGCGTCGCTCGCCTTGTCAGCCAGCTCCGCTACTGGATCGGCCTGCTTGTCCACCCGTCCTCCTGAGAATGTGCTGGCATTGACTCTATCCGCCGTCAGCGTTTCCTGGGCCGCGATATCCGGATCGTCACAATCGAGACACAGAGTCAGACGCCACAGATAGCTAGATAGTTGCCCTGACGGACAAGGATTTACGCGGAAATTCCCGACCGCCAGCCGGTGCCAGCCTAACCCTCCGCGCCATCCGTCGCATCAGCTGAATCGGCCGATCCCGCCTCGTCATTCACCGCGTCTCCGGACGCCGCCGGCACCGTGGCGTCAGACTCCGTCTCGTCCATTTCTGCTTCCAGCTCTTCGGCGTTGCGGGCGATCGCGACAAGCGTCTGCCCGGTGGCGAGATTCACCAGCCGCACCCCCATGGTCTGGCGGCCGGACTGCTTAATCTCAGCGGCACTGGTCCTGATCACGCCGCCAGCCGACGTGATCGCGAAGACCTCGTCGTCAGGTCCGACCATGAGCGCGCCGATCAGCTCGCCCCGGGTCTCGACGATCCGTGCGGTCACCACTCCCAGACCACCCCGGCCCTGGACTGGATACTGGTCCGCTGGCGTCCGCTTCGCGTAGCCGCCGCCGGTAGCCACCAGCACGTCACCCGGCGCGGAGGCGTCCACTACGTGCATGCCGAGTAGCTGGTCCCCGTCGGTGAAGCGCATCCCGATGACACCGGACGTGGCCCGGCCCATCGGCCGCAGCGCCTCGTCGGTGGCACGGAACCTGATCGCCTGAGCATGCCGGCTCACCAGCAGCAGGTCCTGGTCAGGCGAGACCAGCCGGGCCCCGATCACCTCGTCGTCCTCGCGCAGGTTGATCGCGATGATGCCGCCGGCCCTGGTGGAGTCGTACTCGCTCAGCCGCGACTTCTTCACCAGCCCGGAGGCGGTCGCGATCACCAGGTAAGGAGCGACTTCGTAGTCCTGGAGCGCCAGCACCTCCGCGATCCGCTCGTCCGGCTGGAAGGCCAGCAGGTTAGCCACGTGCTGGCCGCGCGCGTCGCGCGCGGCCTCGGGCAGCTCGTATGCCTTCGCCCGGTACACCCGGCCCTTGTTCGTGAAGAACAGGATCCAGTGATGCGTCGACGTCACGAAGAAGTGCTCGACGATGTCGTCCGTGCGCAGCTGCGCGCCCCGGACGCCCTTGCCGCCACGGCGCTGCGCCCGGTACAGGTCGGTCTTGGTCCGCTTCGCGTAGCCGCCGCGGGTGATCGTGACGACGACGTCTTCCTCGGCGATGAGGTCGGCCATCGAGACCTCGCCGTCCCAGGCGATGATCTCGGTGCGCCGGTCGTTGCCGTACTTCGCGTTGATCTCGCCAAGCTCGGTGCCGACGATCTGGCGCTGCCGCTCGGGGGAGGCCAGGATCGCCTCGTAGTCGGCGATCTGCTCCATCAGCTCGGTGTACTCGTCGATGAGCTGCTGGCGCTCGAGTGCGGCCAGCTTGCGCAGCTGCATGTCGAGGATCGCCCGCGCCTGGATCTCGTCGATCTCCAGCAGGTCCATCAGGCCCTGCTGTGCCACCGCCGCCGACTCGCTGGCCCTGATGAGCGCGATCACGGCGTCGATCTGGTCGATCGCCTTGATCAGCGCGCTCAGGATGTGAGCCCGCTCCTGTGCCTTGCGCAGCAGGTACTGCGTACGCCGCACGATCACGTCGATCTGGTGCGTGACCCAGTACCTGATCATCTGGTCCAGGCGCAGCGTCCGCGGTACCCCGTCGACCAGGGCGAGCATGTTCGCGCCGAACGTGTCCTGCAGCTGGGTGTGCTTGTAGAGGTTGTTCAGCACCACCTTG
>DASWAA010000633.1:0-2954 GCA_036391385.1 Streptosporangiaceae bacterium | reverse complement strand
GTCGTCACCTCGACGGCGGTGTCGAACCTCATCACGGCCGAGACAGTCCTGACGACCTGGCCGCCCAGCTCGAAAACCGGGCAGATCACCGGGAACGTCCCGTCCGAGACTGCCGCGGATGGCTCGAGCTGCGCAGCCTTCTCAGCCCGCCTCGCCAGCTCCGCAGCCTTCGGGTCGCTGCTGCCTGCAGCGGCCCTTCGCAGCGCGGCGAGGCCCGCGTGCGCCACCTCGCTCCAGTTCACCACGCACTCCCGGAACGGTCCCGGGCCGAACCACAAGTCGATGACATCCTCCGCGGGCAGCGCCGTCAGCCCAGGGAACATGGCCTCCGCAGCGGAGTTGGCCCGCAGGAACGTGAACGGCTGCCGCACCACCCAGGCGGGATAGGGCTCATGACCGTGCAGGATGTGATCCAGCGCCCGCTCGACCGGCGCGAGGTCCGCCGAACCCAGTTCGCTGACGGGAAAGACGGGCAACAGGCCGGCAGCCGACAGCAGCGCGTTACGCTCGGCCAAGGGCAGGTCAAGTGCCTCCCCGATGCGCAGCAACACATCCGGCCCCGGCCGGGACCGTCCAGTCTCGACGAAGGACACGTGCCGTGCGGTGGTGCCCGCCGCGATTGCCAGATCCAGCTGCGACATCCGCCGGATCGCCCGCCACCGGCGGATTACACGGCCAGCCTGGCTGAGTACAGGTTCGGACATCAGCGGAATCGTACGCCGCCAGGCCTGGCTCCGGGTCAGGCCTGACGCCTGGGCCGCATCCCGCAGCATCATCGGCATGGCTAGCGTGCCCTACGCGCCATCACGGCGGCCTTCGCCGGATGAGGCTGGCCGGCCTGGATCCGGTAGCGCAGTTCCTCAAGCACCCGCCGGGTGTCAGCACGCAGCCGCCAGCGAAGCAGCGGCGCCAGCGGCCGAGCGAGTGGCGTAAGCGTCAGCGTCGCGTGAATCCTGACGGCGCACCTGCCGTACCCTGCTGGCCGGACCGACCAGTTGCTGACCGCACGCCGGATGAATCCCGGCATCCCCTCGGTGGCCTCGTAGCTGAGCGACATCGCGTCCGCGTCGTAGGTCACCAGCCGCTCGCGGATGACGCCCGCGGCTACCGGGCCGAACCCCGCGATCTGGCATGTTCGCGTCCGCCCCGGCGCGGGCGGCCCATCCATGAATGAGGCCCGGATCGCCGAGCACCACTGGCCGATCTGCCCGAACTCCGCGCCCACGACCGCCCAGGCCGCAGCGGGAACCACATCAATGGTCACTTCAGCTCGCATCTCCATGACGTGATCGTCACCGATCCGCAGCCCGGGCGCGATTCCCGGACAGGGAATGCGTCCCGAGAAGCGGGCCAGCGGCCGGGTTCGGCATCAACACCGATCCGGCAGGCTGACCGACGGCCTTGCCCATGACATAAGCGCCGTGGCTGAGCGCGGGAGCGAGGTGATGACGGCAGATAGACCTTGGGTCTGGGCCAGCCACAGCGACGACGTAAGTCGTCCTCGTCGGATGGCCGGAACTTGGGCGGCAGGGTTGCAGCGTGTGCCAGGGCCTTTTCAATCCAGGGGCCAAGAAGTCCAGGCGCAGGCCACCAGCTATCTGGCGGGCTCAGGAAGCCGACCTTCTTCTAGCCCGGATGGCACCGCTGATGCGTTCGTTACCCACGCCGTAGCCGAGTAACGTGGCGCAATCCTGGACAACTCTGAGGCCAGACCCTGAATGCGTATACCGCGCCGAACCACCCTTCCGGCCCGTCCTCCTCCGGCTTTTCAAGCTGCGTCAGCCAATCAGTGACAAGGCTCGAGAACCTCTCCCGCTGCTCATCGCCATGGGGTCAGGCTCGGGCGAGGCCACCGAGACGCCCCTGCCTTCGCTGACCGCAAAACGTGCCATGACAGCCTGCCCCAGCGGGTTCAGCGACAAGGTCTGCCCGATCGCGCCATCCTCGATCTTGATGCCGACGAGGCGCAGGCCAACTGATTCGCTCATGAACGCACGGCCCGCCATCTCGCGGACTGCAGGCCGCATCATCCAGCTTGGGTCCGCCGCCCTGCCATGCCACCACGCCCGTGCCTCCCGTGGAACCAGCTCCTAGCCGACGAATGGCCGACTGTTCCCCTGCAGGACGTGCCGCATCCGCGTCCGCATTGACCGGTCCATCTGCGAGTCCAGCACTGCCCGCCGACCGTCTTCGTCGCCATGCGCGAATGACGCAGGGCTAGTGCGGCGCATTGCCGTCGAGTGCGATCAGGACGTTCGCGTCTCCGAAGATGTTGAGGTACCCGGCGCCCCAGACCGAGGTGGTCCCGGGGGCCAGGGCCATACCGAAGATGCTGACCGGACGCCTGGCCGTAACGACCGCTCGCTTCCACGTGCCCGCTGACTCGTGCCAGACCCGGCTCTGCGCCGGCGACGGCACCCAGGCCGCGCACGTCAAGCAGTTGGCGACGGCCCACAGCCCGCCGTGGCCGTCCAAGGAGAACCCGGTCACCGCGTACTTCCGCGACGACGCCACCGCCGGAAGTACCAACCCTGTCCAGGTCGTGCCGTTCCAGTGCCCGACCGCCTCCGTCGTCCCGTTCTTGCTGTTCTTGACCGCGCCGCCGACCCAGATGTTCTTGTCACCCCTGGCGACCACACTGCCGAGCCCCGACCTGGCCAGCACCTTCGGCACGGTCACCGCGTGCCACGCGCCGCCCGACCAGTGGACCAGAGCACCGCGACCCGGGCGGGCGGGATGCACGCCGGCGCCTTCGACCGCCCATACGTCACCGCTGCTGACGGCGCTGCTGCTGATCGGGCTGGTTGAAGACGTGCGCTATATCCTGCTGCAAACGGCATTCTGAGCAGGACTCATCTGATTCGCCTAGTCAACGGCAGCGCGAGTCCGCCGGAGCCGGGTCACGCTCAGTAGCCGTAGCGGGCAAGCTGTCCTGAGTCCGAACACCTGGCGGC
>DASWAA010000632.1:0-12049 GCA_036391385.1 Streptosporangiaceae bacterium | reverse complement strand
GGCGACGATCATGACCGACCCCGAGTTCGCCGACGCCACCTACATCGAGCCGATCACGACGGACGTGCTGGAGAAGGTGATCGCCGCCGAGCGGCCGGATGCCCTGCTTGCCACCCTCGGCGGCCAGACCGCGCTGAACGCCGCGGTCGCCCTGCACGAGGCCGGCACGCTGGCCGCGTACGGCGTGGAGCTGATCGGCGCCGACATCAGCGCGATCAAGGCGGGCGAGGACCGCAGGATCTTCAAGGAGATCGTGACCGGCCTCGGCGGCGAGGTGCCGCGCAGCGCGATCTGTCACTCGCTGGCCGAATGCGAGGCGGCGGCCGCCGATCTCGGCTACCCGCTCGTCCTGCGGCCCTCGTTCACCATGGGCGGCTCCGGTTCGGGCATCGCCAGGGACCTGGTCGAGCTGCACCGGATGGCGGCGGCGGGCCTGGACGCCAGCCCGGTCACCGAGGTCCTGCTCGAGGAGTCCATCCTCGGCTGGAAGGAATACGAGCTCGAGCTGATGCGGGACCGCAACGACAACGTCGTCGTGGTCTGCTCGATCGAGAACCTGGACCCGATGGGCGTGCATACCGGCGACTCCATCACCGTCGCGCCGGCCATGACGCTGACCGACCGCGAGTACCAGAAGATGCGTGACCTGGCGATCGCCGTACTCCGCGCGGTCGGCGTGGAGACCGGCGGCTGCAACATCCAGTTCGCGGTGCACCCGCGGACCGGCCGGATGGTCGTGATCGAGATGAATCCCCGGGTCTCCCGATCCAGCGCGCTGGCATCGAAGGCCACCGGCTTCCCGATCGCCAAGATCGCCGCGCGGCTGGCGATCGGCTACACGCTCGACGAGATCCGCAACGACATCACGGGGGAGACCCCCGCGAGCTTCGAGCCGGCTCTGGACTACGTGGTCGTCAAGGTCCCCCGTTTCGCCTTCGAGAAGTTCCCCGGCGCCGACCCGGTGCTGACCACGCACATGAAGTCGGTCGGCGAGGCGATGGCGATCGGGCGGTCGTTCGGCGAGGCGCTGCAGAAGGCGCTCCGCTCGCTGGAGCAGCCGAGCGCACCGCTGAGCTGGGCAGATCCGCCCTCGACCGACCGGGCTGGACTGATCGAGCGCTCCGCGGTGCCGCACGACGGCCGGATCTCGGTGCTGCACCAGGCGCTGCGCGCCGGAGCAACCGTCACCGAACTCGCTGCGGCAAGCGGGATCGACCCCTGGTTCATCGAGCAGGTCAAGGGCATTGAAGACCACGCTCAACGGATTGCCCGGGCCGGATCGCTCACGCCGGCCAGCCTGCGCGCGGCGAAGTCGGCCGGGTTCTCCGACGCGCAGCTCGGCCAGCTGACCGGACAGTCGCAGGCGCAGGTACGGGCGCTGCGCTGGGAACTTGGCGTGCGGCCGACGTACCACATGGTGGACACTTGCGCAGCCGAGTTCGCGGCCAGTACCCCGTACCTGTACTCCAGCTACGACGAGCTGTCCGAGGTCCCGCCGTCCTCCCGCCCGAAGGTGATCATCCTCGGCAGCGGGCCGAACCGGATCGGCCAGGGCATCGAGTTCGACTACGCCTGCGTGCACGCGTGCTTCGCGGCCTCGCAGGCCGGCTTCGAGACCGTGATGGTGAACTGCAACCCGGAGACGGTCTCGACCGACTACGACACCTCGGACCGGCTCTACTTCGAGCCGCTGACCCTGGAAGACGTGCTCGAGGTCGTCGCGGCCGAGCGCGCGACCGGCGACGTCGCCGGCGTCATCGTGTCGCTCGGCGGGCAGACGCCGCTCGGCCTGGCCCGCGCCCTGGCGGCGGAGGGCGTCCCGATCCTGGGCACTTCGCCCGAGGCGATCCACCTGGCCGAGGACCGGGCCGAGTTCAGCGGCGTGCTCGCCGCGGCCGGGCTGCTCGCACCCCGGCACGGAACCGCCCTGTCGGCCGGCGACGCGGCGGTGATCGCGGCGGAGATCGGTTATCCGGTCCTGGTCCGCCCGTCTTACGTACTCGGCGGCCGCGGCATGGAGATCGTCTACGACGAGCCGACCCTGCAGGCCTACGTGCGGCGCGCCACGCAGGCCAGCCCGGAGCATCCGATCCTGATCGACCGGTTCCTCGACGACGCGATCGAGATCGACGTCGACGCGCTCTATGACGGCACGGAGCTGTACCTCGGCGGCGTGATGGAGCACATCGAGGAGGCCGGGATCCACTCGGGCGACTCGGCTTGCGCGCTGCCGCCGATCACGCTGGGCCACGAGTACATCGAGGCGGTACGGGCGTCCACCGAGGCGATCGCCCGGGGCGTCGGCGTCCGCGGGCTGCTGAACGTGCAGTACGCGCTCGCGGCCGGCGTGCTGTACGTGCTGGAGGCCAATCCGCGCGCCTCGCGCACGGTGCCGTTCGTCTCCAAGGCCACGGCGGTCCCGCTGGCGAAGGCGGCGACCCGGATCATGCTCGGTGCCACGATCGCGGAACTGCGGGCAGAGGGGCTGCTCAGCGCGTACGGCGACGGCGGCAACCTGCCGCTTGACGCGCCGATCGCGGTGAAGGAAGCGGTGCTGCCGTTCGGCCGGTTCTTCGACGAGACCGGCGCCGGGGTGGACACGCTGCTTGGCCCCGAGATGCGCTCGACCGGCGAGGTCATGGGCATCGACGAGCACTTCGGCACCGCCTACGCGAAGTCTCAGTCCGCCGCCTACGGTGCGCTGCCGGTGAAGGGCCGGGCGTTCGTCTCGGTGGCGAGCAAGGACAAGCGGGCCATGATCTTCCCGGTCAAGCGCCTCGCGGACCTGGGTTTTGAGATCTGGGCGACCAGCGGGACCAGGGAGGTCCTGCGCCGCAACGGCGTACATGCCACGATCGTCCGTAAGCACAGCGACGGCCGCGGCCCAGACGGCGAGCCGACCATCGTGGAGCGGATCCTGGCCGGACAGGTCGACCTGGTCGTCAACACGCCGTTCGGCGGGGCTGGCGAGCCCGCCCCGCGCATGGACGGCTACGAGATCCGGACCGCTGCGGTGCGCCGGGGCTTGCCATGCGTGACGACGATGGCCGGGCTGGCCGCGATCGTGCAGGGGATCGAGGCGATCATGAGGAACGAGGTAGGCGTGCGATCGCTGCAGCAGCACGCGGAGCACATCAGGGGAGCGCAGCCGGCATGACGGCCAGCGAGCCTGAATCCGAGACCGGTCCGCTGCAGGTCCGCGGCACGGTGCTGACCGTGCGCCAGGTCGATGCCTACAGCGCCATCACCATCGTCGCCCCGGGCATCGCGGCCAGGTTCAAGCCGGGTCAGTTCGTCGCCGTCGCGGTGGGCGGGCCCGACACGTCGATGCTGTTGCGCCGCACGTTCTCCATCCATGACGTGCGGCCCGACCACGGCGGCACCGTGGAATTCGTCTTCGCTGTGCACGGCCGCGGCACCCGGTGGCTCGCCGAGCGCAGGGCCAGGGACGTGCTCGACCTGACCGGCCCGCTCGGCCGGCCGTTTCCGGTGCCCAGGGATCCGGTGAGCTGCCTGCTGGTCGGCGGCGGCTACGGCAGCGCGCCGTTGTTCGCCCTGGCTGACCGGCTGCGCGAGCGGGGCTGCTCGGTGGACTTCCTGCTCGGCGCGGCCAGCGGCGACCGGGTCTTCGGTGCGCTGACCGCCCGGCGGAGCGGTCGGTCGGCGACGATCACCACGGTCGACGGCTCGCTCGGCGTGCGCGGGATCGTGACCGACATGCTGGGCCAGGTCATCCACGAGGCCCGCACCGATGTCATCTACGCCTGCGGACCGATGCCGATGCTGCGCCAGGTAACGGCGCTTGCCCGCCGGTACGACATTCCCGTGCAGGTCGCGGTCGAGGAAGCGATGGCCTGCGGGATCGGGGTATGCATGACCTGCGTGCTGCCGGTGATCGGCACTGACGGGATCACCAGGATGGTCCGGTCCTGCGTGGACGGCCCGGTCTTCCGTGGCGAGCGGGTGCGGTGGGACGACGTCGGCACGATACCGTTCGACGCGTTCGGCGCCCCGGGCTGGGAGCCGCGGACGCGCCGCGTACCGAAGTCAGCCGACGGTGACCCGGCGGACGGTCAGGGAGCAGGGCGCCAGCCAGCGCCGCCGGGCGCTGGCGCGGGCCACGGTCGCCAGGCGAACGAGGCACGGAGGCAGGGACATGGCGCCTGACCTGCGCACCAGGCTCGGCAATGTCGAGCTGCCCAACCCCATCCTGACCGCCTCTGGCTGCGCGAGCTCGGGACGTGAGCTGGCGCAGTTCATCGACGTGTCCAAGATCGGCGCGATCGTCACTAAGTCGGTCATGCTCGCGCCGCGGGCCGGCCGCCCGACCCCGCGGATGGCCGAGACCAGCAGCGGCATGCTCAACTCGATCGGCCTGCAGGGGCCGGGGATCGATGCCTTCCTGCAGCGCGATCTGCCGTGGCTGCTGTCACGGGGCGCCCGCGCCGTGGTGTCGATCGCGGGCAGCACGGTCGACGAGTACGCCGAGCTCGCCGCGCGGCTCTCCGACGCGGCCGGGGTAACGGCCATCGAAGTGAACATCTCCTGCCCGAACGTCGAGCACCGGGGACAGGTCTTCGCGTGCGACGCGGTGGACGCCGGGTCCGTGATCGAGGCGGTACGCGCGCGGATCAGGTACGACATCCCGGTCTTCGCCAAGCTGTCGCCCGACGTCACCGACATCGTGGCGATCGCCCGGTCCTGCGTCTCGGCGGGCGCCGACGGCCTGTCGATGATCAACACGCTGCTCGGAATGGTGATCGACACCGAGACGATGCGCCCGGCCCTGGCCGGGCTGACCGGCGGCCTGTCCGGGCCGGCCATCAGGCCGGTCGCCGTGCGCTGCATCTGGCAGGTCCGCGAGGCGCTGCCGGACGTGCCCATCATCGGGATGGGGGGCGTGCTGACCGGCAGGGACGCGCTGGAGCTGATCCTGGCCGGCGCCTCGATGGTCAGTGTCGGCACGGCGATCTTCCACGACCCGTCGGCCTGCACTCGGATCCTGCGCGAGCTGGACGACGAACTCGCGCGCCGGGGCGTCGAGCGGTTGTCGGAGGTGGTCGGACTGGCTCACGAGCGGACGGCCGGCCGGAACAGGGCAGGAGTCCCGTAGCACGCGCATGCCACCTTCTGGAGGCGCCTGGCCAATGAAGCGAACAGCAGATGGAGTCAACATGTCTACCCGCGCGCCGATAGCGGTCGCGCTCGACGCGCCCGACCTGGACACCGCCGCACTGTGGGCGGGACAGGTGACCCCGTACGTGAGCACGCTGAAGATCGGCCTGGAGCTGTATCTGAGGTTCGGCCCCGAGGCAGTCGCGTCGGTGCGCGGCCCGCGCGGGGTTGACGTGTTCCTCGACCTGAAGCTGCACGACATCCCCGCGACTGTCAGGGGAGCGGCCCGCTCGGTCGCCAAGGTGCGGCCCGACCTGCTCACCGTGCACGCCGCGGCCGGGTCAGAGGCGATCAGGGCGGCTGTTGAGGCGCTACCGGAGACCAGGATCGTCGGGGTCACCGTCCTGACCTCGCTCAGCGACGCCGACCTCGACGAGATCGGGATGGTCGGCCCGGTGCGTGACGCCGTGCTCAGGCTGTCCACCATGGCGGTGGCTGCCGGAGCCAGGGGGCTGGTCTGCTCGCCGCGGGAGGTTGCCGCCGTCCGGGCCGAGGTGGGGCCGGACATCACGCTGATCACGCCCGGCGTCCGGCTGTCCGGTCAGGAGAGTGACGACCAGGTCAGGATCGCCACTCCCGAGCAGGCTCTGCGGGATGGCGCTGACCTGCTCGTGGTGGGCCGGCCGATCACGCGGGCCCCCGACCCGGGCGCCGCCGCCGCGGCGCTCGCGACCGCGCTGCGCCGCCATCAGCCCGCCGCCGGCTGAACCGGCAGGTCGGCAGCCCCGTAACCGCACGCCCTCTCGTCAGGATCTGGGTGGCTGGGTGCCGGCCCATGCCGGTCGGAGCTCGGCGAGATGGATGGCGGGATCGATCCCGCCATCCATCTCATTGGTGGTGCTCTGGCGCGCGACAGCTGAGGTTCGAGCTACGTGTATTGACCACGAGGCGCATGGGACTCAGCCGAGCAGCCAGGATCTGGGACGGCCGGGGACGGGCGGAGACGCCCGTGACGGGCATGAGACACCGGAAACGCCCTAGGGATTGCCGTGTGACGCCCTAGACTCCCGATAGGCGCCGTACGTGGTCAGATCGGTCCCTGGTAGCGCGACCGGCGGCCGGTACGGCGGAAGCCCAGCCGACGGTAAAGGCCAGCGGCGTGCGGGTTGTTGACGTTCACGTTCAGGGTCATCGTGGTTTCGCCGGCGGCGCGCATCCGCCTGACTACCTCGGCGATGAGATGGGCGCCGACCGCCCTGCCGCGCGCCTGCGGGATGACCCCCACCTGCGCGATCCATCCGGTTCTCTCGCCGGCAACATAGCCGAGGTCCACGCCGTCCAGGCTGGCGAGAAGCGTCCAGGCGGGAACGAAGTCCTCGTCGTCGGAGATCCACTGGCTCCACTCGGCCTCTGTCGGGTCAGGAAACCCTGGCCGCTCGCGGAATGCCGCCTGGTAAAGCGCGAAGAAGCGGGCCGGGCTGGCCGCGGGCCACTCGGTCAGCGTGAGCTCGGGCGGTGGGGTGACCGACGGCCCGGGCTCATCGGCGGCAAGCTGCATGACGTCTTCGGCGAGGATCTGCTTCAGGCCTCTGGCCAGATAGAGGGCATGCGCGCCGTCGGAAAGCGCCTCTGACTCGGCCCGGAGGAGAGCGGGGCTGCCGGCTGACTCCTCGGATTCAGCCCGGACCAGTGTCGCCGTCCCGGCCATCGCCGCCGCTGCTCTTGCCCTGGTTAGTGCCCAGTCCAGCGCCCAGCTGCCGATGCGACGGCGCCGCCAGGCGGGGGCGACCATGCCGGTGGTGACTGCCTGGAATCCCGGCCCTGGTGTCTGGCCCGCCGAGCCGGCGGTTATTATCCGGAGACTGGACGCACAGACCAGGGTCTGTTCGTTGAAGCCACCGATAGTTTCAGCGCCGGAGAGATAGCCGCTTCGGACGAATCCGGGGTCGGCGAAGAACGGCTGACCGCCGTCGCCGGCCAGGCACTGGCCGGCCAGCGTGGTCAGCGCGGGCAGGTCGTCCGTAGCGAGAGGTCGCCATGCCAGCGCCGGATGTGCGCCTGCCACCGCCGGTAGCGTGGTCATGCCACCATGCTGCCCGATTCGGGCGAATCGGCCAAACTTATTCTGAGTCCCGTCCGCGCGCAGCGCCGTTCTCTGGAGCCTGAAGCACTCACGGCGATTACACTAGGCACTTGAGTGTTCTCACTACGTGATTATGGATGAATTGTGACGCGATAAACGGGGGTTCGCGTTGCCCTGAGGCGCTGAACTCGCTAGTTTCCCCTCGCAAACAGAGTTTTTCGATACGAAACCCGAGGTGACCAGCGTGGCTCTTCCTCCCCTGACCCCCGAACAGCGGGCGGCTGCTCTTGAGAAGGCTGCAAAGGCTCGCAAAGAGCGTGCCGACATCAAGAACAAGCTCAAGCACGCTTCCACTACCCTGCCTGAGGTACTCAAGGAGGGTCAGACTGACGACGTCATCGGCAAGATGAAGGTCTCGGCGCTGCTCGAGTCCATGCCAGGAGTTGGCAAGGTGAGCGCCAAGAAGATCATGGAGCGGCTCGGCATCGCGGAGTCGCGGCGTGTTCGCGGCCTCGGTGCCAACCAGCGGATCGCGCTCGAACAGGAGTTCCGCGAGGTCTGACGGGGATCGTTCTCAGGCTCGACGTGCGGGGACGGGGGGACCAGTCCATGACTGATCCGTTTGATCGGCCGGAATCCGAACCCGGACCTCCTGTCCCCGCAGGCCTGACCGTACTCGCGGGCCCGCCCGCAGCGGGAAGAAGCGCGGTAGTCCAGGCGATCAGGCGAGGCTATCCCCAGATCTGGCTCTCCGTTCAGGTGACGACGCGCCAGCCTCAGCCCGGCGAAGCGCCGGGCGCCGACCACGCCTTCGTCGGGCCGGCCGAGTTCGACCGTCTTGTGGCGGCCGGCGACCTGCTCGAGTGGGCGAGGTACGCCGGCCATCGCTACGGGACGCCGCGCAGTCCGGTGGCCGACCGGCTGAGGTCGGGAGTTCCGGTGCTGCTCGACCTCGATGTCGCGGGCGCCCGGCAGGTCCGGACGGCGGTGCCCGACGCCCTGCTGGTGTTCCTAGGATCGCCGTCGGCAAAGGAGCCCGCGGCTTGTCCCGGGAGTCGCGGGTCGGACGCAGACTTCGATATCACGCTCGTTAACACGTCCGTCGAGGATGCCAGCGCGCAACTGGTAGCCTTGATGACTGGCCAGCCGGCATCGCAGCCGGCGAGGTAAGGCTTCTACGGAAGGCACACGGTGGCAGGGACTCCGGCGCTCGAGGGAATCATCAATCCGCCCATCGACGAGCTGCTCGACGTGGTCGACAGCAAGTACGGCCTCGTGATCATGGCCTCCAAGCGGGCGCGGCAGATCAACGCCTACTATGCCCAGCTCGGCGAGGGCCTGCTCGAGTATGTGGGACCGCTGGTCGAGACCCGGGTCCAGGAGAAGCCGCTGTCGATCGCGCTGCGCGAGATCAGCGAGGGCCTCCTGACCGCGGAGCCGATCGACATCCCGGTCGCCTAGCCCGCTTTCCTGACTACGCACCCTCGTCGTCGGCCGTGCGCAAGCGCATCGTCCTCGGAGTCGGCGCCGGTGTCGCCGCCTACAAGATCTGCGAGCTGCTCAGGCTGCTGACCGAGTCAGGCCACGATGTGCGCGTCGTCCCCACGCACGATTCGCTCCGGTTCGTTGGCGCCGCCACCTGGCAGGCTCTGTCCGGCCAGCCAGTGACTCCCAGTCAGTGGGACGATGTGCACGAGGTGCCGCATGTGCGGCTCGGGCAGGAGGCCGACCTCGTCTTCGTGGCTCCGGCTACCGCGGACCTGATCGCCAGGGCGGCCGCCGGGCTCGCTCCTGACCTGCTCTGCAACGTCCTGCTGACCGCGCGGTGCCCGGTCGTCTTCGCACCCGCCATGCACACCGAGATGTGGCAGCATCCCGCGACGGTGGCCAACGTCGCCACTCTCCGGGCCAGGGGAGCGCTGGTGCTCGAGCCAGCGTCGGGCCGGCTGACGGGCAGCGACACTGGCCCCGGCAGGCTCCCAGACCCCGCCGAGTTGTACCAGGCGGCACTGCGCGTCCTGGCCCGTGGCGAGGCCGCCCTCGTGCCGGACCTGGCTGGCAAGCGGGTCGTCGTCTCGGCCGGGGGTACCAGGGAGGAGATCGACCCGGTCCGCTTCATAGGCAACTGGTCGTCGGGCCTGCAGGGCTACGCCCTGGCTCGCTCGGCGGTGGCCCGAGGGGCCGAGGTGACGCTAGTCGCCGCCAACACCGGGCTGGCCGATCCGGCGGGCGCCCGGGTGATCCCGGTGCGCTCGACCGCGCAGCTGCGCGAGGCGGTCCGCACCGCCGCCGAGTCGGCCGACGCGGTGGTGATGGCGGCCGCGGTGGCCGACTACCGGCCGGCCACCAGGAGCGAGGTCAAGCTGAAGAAGGCAGGCGGTCCGCCGGCGCCGATCGAGCTGAAGGAGAATCCCGACATCTTGCGCGAGCTTGGTCAGTCGCGGCGCCCGGGGCAGGTCATCGTCGGCTTCGGCGCGGAGACCGACGACGTGCTCGCGCACGGCCGGGCCAAGCTCGCGGCCAAGGGCTGCGACCTGCTGGTGGTGAACAGGGTCGGCGATGGGGTCGCCTTCGGGACCGCCGACAACGAGGCGGAGATCCTGGCCGCCGACGGTAAGCAGGTATCCGTGCCGCGCGGGCCCAAGGAGGTACTGGCCGAGGTGATCTGGGACCTCGTAGCTGCCCGGCTCGCCTGATGGCTGGACCCGCTCCCCGCATCGATGGCCCTAACGCGGGGCTGACCTGCGTCGGCTCGTGCTGGAAGGCCCGCAGGGCGGCTCAGAGTCACCCTGCCCGGCTACACTTCGGCGAGATCCCGCCGCGGAAGGAAAAGGTGCCAAGTGGCTCGTCGTCTGTTCACATCTGAGTCAGTGACTGAAGGTCATCCGGACAAGATGGCCGACCAGATCAGTGACACCATCCTCGACGCCATGCTCAAGGGCGATCCCGGCAGCAGGGTCGCCGTCGAGACGCTGATCACGACTGGCCAGGTACATGTCGCCGGAGAGGTGACGACGTCGACGTATGTGGATATTCCCGGCCTCATCAGGGAGAAGATCCTGGAGATCGGCTACGACTCCTCGGTCAAGGGCTACGACGGAGCGTCCTGCGGTGTGTCCGTGTCGATCGGCTCGCAGTCACCCGATATCGCCCAGGGCGTGGCCCACGCCTTCGAGCACCGGGAGGGCGAGGGCGACGATGAGCTCGACCGCCAGGGCGCGGGCGACCAGGGCCTGATGTTCGGCTATGCCTGCCGGGAGACGCCCGAACTCATGCCGCTGCCGATCATGCTGGCTCACCGGCTGTCTCGCAGGCTCGCCGAGGTGCGGCACAACGGCGAGATCCCGTATATCAGGCCGGACGGCAAGACCCAGGTCACGATCGAGTACGTGGAGAACGAACCGGTCAGGCTCGACACTGTTGTCGTGTCGACGCAGCACGCCCCGGCCATCGACCTCAAGGCGCTGCTGATGCCCGACATCAGGGAGCGCGTCGTCGATCCTGTCCTCGCCGGGCTGGAACTGGACAAGGACAACTACCGGCTGCTGGTCAACCCGACTGGCAGGTTCGAGGTCGGCGGTCCGATGGGTGACGCTGGCCTGACCGGCCGCAAGATCATCATCGACACCTACGGCGGCATGGCGCGGCACGGCGGTGGCGCGTTCTCGGGCAAGGACCCGTCGAAGGTCGACCGCAGTGCTGCGTACGCCATGCGGTGGGTGGCGAAGAACGTGGTGGCAGCCGGGCTCGCCGAGCGCTGCGAGACGCAGGTCGCCTATGCGATCGGCAAGGCGAAGCCGGTCGGCCTGTTCGTCGAGTGCTTCGGGACCGAGCAGGTCTCGCTCGAGCGCATCCAGGACGCGGTTCTCGCGGTCTTCGACCTGCGGCCCGCCGCGATCATCAGGGACCTGGAGCTGCTGCGGCCGATCTACGCGCGGACGGCCAGCTACGGGCACTTCGGCCGCGAGGAGCCGGACTTCACCTGGGAGCTCACCAACAAGGCAGACGCATTGCGGGCGGCCGCCGGGCTGTGACCGGGTCGCCTGCGGACCGGCCTGCCGCTGCGCGGGCTTCGGCGGGGTCGCCAGCGGATCGGCCTGCCGCTGCGCGGGCCGGGACTGGTCGGCCCGCGAGGCGGCGTACCGCAGGCCGGGCCGGCATGCGCGAGCCCGCGGCCAGCTGGCCGGTCGCACGGGTGGCCGTTGACGTGCCGTTGCCGCACCTGGACCGGCTGTTCGACTACCTGGTGCCGGTGGCACTGGCCGGATCCGCCGTGCCGGGCTGCCGGGTCAGGGTCCGCTTCTCCGGGCGGCTGACCAGCGGGTACCTAGTCGAGCGCGCCGAAGAGTCGGAGCATCAGGGCAGGCTGGCGTTTCTGGAGCGAGTGGTGTCGGCCGAGCCTGTGCTCACTGCGGAGATTGCCGGGCTGGCCCGCGCGGTCGCTGACCGCTACGGCGGCACGATGGCCGACGTGCTGCGGCTGGCGATCCCGCCGAGGCACGCCGCGGTCGAGGCCGAGGCACCCCCCGGTGCGCAGAAGGCATCGGCCGGGCCGCCGGCGACGCATTCCGGTACGGCAGCCGCCGCGGCGCGGCACGCCTGGGCGCGTTATCCGGCAGGGCCGTCGTTCCTCGCCGCGCTCACGGCCGGGCGGTCGCCGCGCGCGGTCTGGTCCGCGCTGCCTGGTCCTGACTGGCCAGCCGAGATCGCGGGAGCCGTCGCCGCCGTCGCCGCGTCGGGCCGCGGCGCGCTCGTCGTAGTGCCTGATGCGCGCGATCTCGCCCAGGTGGAGGACGCGCTGAAGTCAGCGGTCGGCTCGGGCGGTTACGTCAGCCTGTCGGCGCAGCTCGG
>DASWAA010000631.1:0-10824 GCA_036391385.1 Streptosporangiaceae bacterium | reverse complement strand
GGAGTGCGGCACAGTAAGAGGATGTTCGAAACCGATGCGGAACTTGCCGAGCTCCAGGCACTTCTCGATGCCTCGCTGTCCCGGTCGACCGAGCACCTGCGGTCGATCATCAGGGCGGGCGAGCGGACCCTTACCGCCAGCCAGGTCAGCACCGTGTGCGCGGGGATGTGCACGCTGGCGATCTCGACGGTGACGGCGAACGGCGAGCCGCGCATCAGCGCGGTGGACGGGCACCTGCTGCACGGCCGCTGGTACTTCAGTACCGCGCGGTCGGCGGCGAAGGCCAGGCACCTGGACGCGCGGCCAGCCGTCAGCGTGGCCATCATCCGGGGCGAGGACGTCGGCGTCTTCACCCACGGCACGGCTCAGCCGCTCAACCCGCCTGGCGGCCCCGATGACCCGGACTGGCCCGCGGTCCTGCAGTACATGACCGACTACTACGGCAGATCGCCGCTGAGCTGGGGCGATGTCGTCTACTACCGGCTGTTGCCGCAGTGGATGGTGGCGTTCGCCTCGCATCCTGACGAGCTGATGGCGACCTTCGAGGCGAACGGCGGCCAGTAAGCAAGCCCGCCATAAGGCCGGCCAAGACTTCCGAATCCGCCAGGTCGACGCCGGATGGCCGCCGCACCGGGCGTGTCCCTAAACCGGAATGGTCCTGGTCCGGGGCCCGGCCCGAAGGACCTGGGATGGCAGCCGGCGACCGACGATCCGCTCCGCGTCGGCGGCGGCCTCGATCATTGCCTCGAGGTCGACGCCCGTGTCGATGCCCATGTCCTGCACCATGTGCACGAGTTCCTCGGTGGCGATGTTCCCGGTCGCACCTGGTGCGTACGGGCAGCCGCCGAGCCCGCCGACTGACGCGTCGAAGTCCGACACCCCGAGTTCGAGAGCGGCAAGCACATTGGCGAGCCCAGCGCCTCGGGTGTTGTGGAAGTGCAGGTTCAGCGGCATCTCCGGCTGGGCCGACCGGAACTCGCCGACCAGCGACCAGACCCTGGACGGCGTCGCCATTCCGGTGGTGTCGCCGAAGGAGATCGAGTCGGCGCCGTCGGCCGCCGCCCGCCCCGCGGCCCGCACCACCCGCTGCACCGGCACGTCACCCTCGTACGGGCAGCCCCAGGCGGTCGCGATGATCACCTGGCAGGTCACGCCGCGCCGGTGCGCCTCCTCGATGATCGCGGCGATGTCGTCGAGCGACTCCTCGGTGGACCGGCGGACGTTCTTGCGGTTGTGCGTATCCGACGCCGAGACCACGGCCTCGATCTCGGTCACGCCGGCGTCCATCGCGCGCCTGGCGCCGCGCAGGTTCGGCACGAGGGCGGAGTACCGCACCGCCGCGGCCCGGTCGATCCCCTTCCACACCTCGTCGGCGTCGGCCATCTGCGGGATGGCCTCGGGCCGCACGAACGACACGGCCTCGATCCGCTGGACGCCGGTCGCCGAGAGCCGGTCGATCAGCTCGATCTTGGCGTCGGTCGGGACCGGATCCTCGTTCTGCAGGCCGTCCCTCGGGCCGACCTCTCGCAGTGATATCCGATGAGGAAGATCAGACACCGGCCGTGCTCCCCTCTTTGTCAGGCTGCGGGGGCTGCGCCGCCCCTTCCGTGGCGAGCGACGGCCAGGCCGGCCGCCGCTTCTGCGCGAACGCCGCGATGCCCTCGCGCCGGTCGGCTGAGGCGGCCGCCGTCCGCCAGGCCGCGTCCTCGACATCGAGGGCCGCTGCGACGGGCAGGCCGGCGCCGTTGCGCAGCGCCCGCTTAGCCGCCCGCACGGCGACCGGGGAGTTCGACGCGATCTGCCTGGCGAGCTCCATCGCTGCCTCGCGCGCGGTACCGGCCGGAACCAGCCGGTCGACCAGGCCGATCGCCTGGGCCTGCGCGGCGTCGACCTTGCGGCCGGAGAAGATCAGGTCCGCCGCCCGGCCAGGTCCGACCCGGCGGGCCAGCAGCTGCGTCCCGCCGCAGCCGGGCACCAGTCCGACGCCGGCCTCAGGCAGCCCGAGCACGGCCGTGCTGTCCGCCACGATGACGTCGCAGCTCAGCGCCAGCTCGCAGCCGCCACCGAGGGCGAAGCCATGCACCGCGGCGATGGCGGGCTGCGGCAGGGCGAGCAGCGCGCCGAACGCGGCTCGGAAGGCCGGGCGCTGCGCCATGATCTGCGCGTCGCTCATCGCGGCGCGCTCCTTGAGATCGGCTCCGGCGCAGAACGCCCGGTCCCCGCGCGCCGACAAAACGACGGCGAGGACGGACTGATCGGCCGCGAGCGCGGTGAGGTACTCGGCTAGCTGGACAAGAGTGGCGGTGTTCAGGGAGTTCATCGCCTCGGGCCGGTCGAGCACAATCTCGGCGATCCCGTCAGGCTCCCGGCGCACTCCGGCGCCTCCGCTAGCGCTCATGAAGGTCAGGCTAGCTCAGCCGTTCCGCTCAGCCGCAGGCCGTTAAGCCGCGGGCCTTCTTGCAGCCCTCAGGTCCCGTCGCCCGGGCCGAGCCTGCCGGTCCTGGCTGCCTCGTCATTGACAAGCTGGAACAGGACCGACTGCACTCGCTTCACGTCCGGGATCTGGGTCAGGACGAGCTGCCCGTTCTCACCGGGCGACTCCACGATCAGGCGGCCGCAGCCGAAAACGCGGTCGAGGATCCCCTGCGAGAAGGACACGTCGCTGATCCGGTTCAGCGGGAAGTCCCGGCCCGACCGGCTCACGATGCCCTCGCGCAGCCGCAGCCGACGGGTCGTCACCTCGTAGATCGTCGTCCGCCACCGCAGGAACGGGACTCCGAACCAGGTCATCGCGGCGATCAGCGCGGCGACTCCGATGGCGGCGCGCAGCGGCAGGAAGCTCGTCCCCTTACCGGAGATGAGGAAGATCGCCACGATAGCCGCGACCAGGATCAGCACCAGGACGATGGCCGGGCGGACCATCGTCTTCCCGTGCGGGTGCAGCTGCAGCACAAGCTGCTCACCCTCGGCCAACGAGTCGGTACCAGCCACATGTCACATGATGGCAGCTAACAAGCAAAAGGGTGAGCCTACGCGGCGATGTGGCGGGGACGGGCCCGGCGACCAGCCCGGCTAGCGCACGTGCATGACGTCGCCGGCGCTGACCGGGATCACGGCGCCTTTCCCAGAGGTGACAAGGAGCCGGCCGGTCGGGTCGATACCGGTCGCCTGCCCGGTCAGGAAGCGGCCCGCCGGGAGCTCGACCCGCACCATGGATCCGATGGTCGCGGAAAGCCGCAGGTACTCGGCGCGCAGACCGCAGGCGTCAGCATCACCGCCAGCGCCGGTCCACAGCTGATACCAGCGGTCGACCTGGCACAGGAGATCGGCCAGCAGCTCGGTCCGGTCGGTGTCGCGAGCGCCGTGCAGCTCAAGTGAGGTCGCCGTGGCAACGGGCAGATCTTCCGGGCCGCCGCTGACGTTGATCCCGATACCGACCACGATCGCGTCGTCGGACTGCTCGGCCAGGATCCCGGCCAGCTTGCCCCCGTCCGCCAGGATGTCGTTGGGCCACTTGAGCCGGGCGTCGATCCCCGTAGCGGCTCGCAGGGCTGTCGCGGCAGCGACTCCGGCCAGCAGCGGCACCCAGCCCCGCACCACGCGCGGCACGGCCGCGGGCCGCAGCAGCACCGAGAAGGTCAGAGCGGCCCGCGGGACGCTGCGCCAGGTGCGACCCTGACGGCCCCGGCCGGCTGTCTGGGCCTCGGCCGCGATCACCAGGCCCTCGGGCGCGCCGGCGCTGGCCAGCGCCAGCACGTCCTCGTTGGTCGACCCGGTCTCGGCGATCACGCGGACGTCGGACCAGATGCCGCCCTGATCGGATAGGCGCGCTCCGAGCCTGGCCTGGCTCAGCGGCGCTGCCTGAGCACTGCTCGCAACCATGTCGGCCATTCTGCTAGACGGTCCTGGCCACGATGGCGAGCACCTCCGGCAGCCTCCGGAAGCCGAGCACCGCGGCGGCCCTGCGGCCGGCCCAGGCCAGCGCGGCCCCATAGCACGGCGCGATGACCAGCAGCCAGGCACCGACGACGGAATGCAGGACGAAGACCGGGATCATCGCCGCGACCGCGACCCCAAGGCCGGCGAAGGTGGTCAGAGAGGCCAGGCAGCCCTGGCCGACGCCGCCGCCGCCGAACGCGCTCGACCGGCGCTCGGGAACTGGCACCGGAAGCAGCACGCTGATCACGGTCGAGACGGCGCTAGTCGCGCCGAGCGCGCAGATCGCCATCGCGAACGCCACGGCCGCGCTGGCGCCGTTCCCGGTTATCGCCCCGATGGCCGCGTACAGGGCGGCGAAGACCGGAACCGTGATCACTGCGCCAGCCAGGTTCTTGCCCGCGATGTCGGCGCGCAGGTCCTGCCAGCGCGCGGTCGCTACGACGTTCATCCACAATGCCGGGCCGTCGATGCCGAACTGATTGGCCGAGCTGAACGTCCCGGCGATCGCCCCGCCGAGCACCGCAGGCCAGACCGGCAGGCCAGGGACTGCCGCTGAGCCTGCCCCTGCCCGTACGGCGGTGCCGACCGCGTTGCCGGCGACAGTGCCGGTGCCTGGCCCGCTGAGCGTGAGGCGGGAGTTGGCCAGGATGAGGAAGACCGGCATGGCGAGGCTGACCAGTTGCTGCTTGCGGCGCGGGTCCCGCAGGTAGTAGCGGAGCTCGCGCCCTGCCGCGTTCACCGCGCGGCTGGCACGCCCCCGGGCCAGCAAGCCCGCCAGGCGCAGGTAAGTCGCCCGCTGGCCAGTCGCCCGCTGGCCAGTCGCCTGCGGGTCAGCCATCCGCCTGTCAGCCACCCCCAAGTCAGCCACGCGCGGGTCAGCCACGCGCGGGTCAGCCGCGCCCGAGCCGACTGGCGCAGGCCTAGCGGCCATCGCCCGCTCGGCGCTCTTGCCACGACCGCGGCCCCGGTCGCGCACCGCTGTCGAGGTGTCCGGGCGCTCCAGCGCCCGGCGCAGCGCCAGGATCCAGACTCCGATCAGCAGCGCGACCGTCGCCGCGCTCGCGCCAAGCCCGAGCGCGGCCGCACCATACCGGCCCGCCGCCGCGTCGGCGATCGCGTGCGCGGCCATCCCCGGAGGTGCCCAGCGCGCGACAGACGCCGCGGATGTCACGGCGAGGCCGAGGCCGGACGGGCTGTGGCCGCCGGAGCGGATCAGGGAGTGCTGGAAGGCCATGTTGGTGCCGAACAGCGCGAGCGTCAGCAGCGCGCCGATCAGTACTCCGAGGTCACGGCCCCGGCGCGAGCGCAGCAGCCCGGAGAGCGCGGTGATCAGTGCCCGGGAACCTGCCACGCACAGGCCGAGTTCGATCAGCACGGCAAGGATTCCGACCAGCGCCGAGCCCGGCCCGTCGGCGAGCGCAACGACCGCGCCGAGCAGGACGACGAACGTCAGGATCGGGCCGATCCCGGTCAGCGCCGCGGCGAGCAGGCCGCGGGCCAGCGGCACAGGTCGTAGTGGCAGCAGCATCAGGCGGGCGGGGTCGAGCGTCTCGTCCGCGCCGAAGGTCGCCATCGGCAGCACGAGCCAGCCGAGCGCGACGCCGGTGAACACGGCCACGGCAACGTTCACGGCGTCCGGCCGACCGTGCTGGAGCGCCAGCAGGCCGAAACCGAGCGGCATCGCCCAGAGTGCGCCGACGATCGCGACGATCAGGCCGACGATCCTGGCCGTGCCGCCAGCGCCGCGCAGTCCGCCGGCGATCAGGCTCAGCTTCAGCCGGATAAAGAGCCGAGCCACGACAGCCTTCCGTTCCCGTCGTCGGGCCGCGCGCCGACGATCGCCAGGAAAGCCTCCTGCAGCGACCGTCCCGCCTTGATCTGCGCGGTGGGCCCGCTGGCCAGGATCTGGCCGCCGCTCATCACCGCCACCCGGTCGCACATGCTCTCCACCAGTTCGAGCACGTGGCTGGAGAAGATAACGGTGGACCCGGACCTGGTGTAGGCATCGAGGACGCCCCTGATCGTCTGCGCGGCCACCGGGTCCACACCCTCGAACGGCTCGTCCAGGAAGAGCACTCGCGGATTGTGCAGCAGCGCGGCCGCCAGCGCCATCTTCTTCCGCATCCCGGTCGAGTAGTCCACGATCAGCGTCCGTCCGGCAGCGGCGAGGTCGAGCACGGCGAGCAGTTCGGCCGCGCGCTCGGCGATCACGCCCCGGTCGAGCCCGCGCAGGCGGCCGAGGTAGCTCAGCAGCTCTGGCCCGGACAGCCGGTCAAACAGCCGCAGTCCCTCGGGCAGCACGCCGATCGCCGCCTTGACCGGCACCGGGTCCTGCCAGACGTCGGCGCCGTTGACCCACACCGTCCCGGCATCGGGTCGCAGCAGACCCGTCATCATCGACAGCGCGGTGGTCTTGCCCGCGCCGTTGGGGCCGACAAGGCCGAAGAAACTCCCCGCGGGCACGCTGAGGTTGATCCCGGCGACGGCCGTCATGCTCCCGAACCGCTTCCACAGGCCGCTCGCAGCCACGGCAGGCACCGGCCCCGGATCTGCTTCGGGCAGGTGCACGCTGTTCGCCGGATTCACAGACCCAAGTGTGCCATCGGCTTGCCAGCCTTCAGGCCGACCGACTCAGCGGGCGGGGCCAGCGGTGCGGGGCCAGCGGTGCGGGCGAGCGCGTAGCCGCAACCCGTGATGACCCGGTCCGGCGTCCTGTCCTAACCTGTGCGGCATGGCCACCGAAGCTGCACCGCCCGCGGCAGACCCGAGCGAGCCCGCGCACGCGATCGACATCCACACCACCGCAGGCAAGATTGCCGACCTGGAGACGCGCAGGTACGAGGCGGTCCATGCCGGCTCCGCCCGAGCGATCGAGCGCCAGCACGCCAAGGGCAAGATGACCGCGCGGGAGCGGATAGCGAACCTGCTCGACCCGGGTTCCTTCACCGAGTTCGACGAACTGGCCAGGCACCGGGCTTACGACTTCGGGATGGCCGCCACCAGGCCGTACGGTGACGGCGTGGTGACCGGCTTCGGCACCGTCGACGGCCGGCCGGTATGCGTCTTCAGCCAGGACTTCACGGTCTTCGGCGGATCGCTCGGCGAGGTCTTCGGCGAGAAGATCGTCAAGGTGATGGACCACGCGCTCAAGGTCGGCTGCCCTGTCATCGGCATCAACGACAGCGGCGGAGCCAGGATCCAGGAAGGCGTGGTCGCGCTCGGCCTGTACGCAGAGATCTTCTACCGCAACGTGATGTCCTCCGGGGTGATCCCGCAGATCTCGCTGATCATGGGACCCTGCGCGGGCGGCGCCGTCTACTCCCCCGCGATCACCGACTTCACCCTGATGGTCGACAAGACCTCGCACATGTTCATCACCGGACCCGACGTGATCAAGACGGTGACCGGCGAGGAAGTCAGCATGGAGGACCTCGGCGGCGCGCACGCGCATAACGCCAGGTCCGGCGTCGCCCACTACCAGGCATCCGACGAGCAGGACTGCCTGGACTTCGCCCGCGAGCTGCTGTCCTACCTGCCGTCGAACAACCTCGAGGAGCCGCCCGTGCTGCTCGCGGACATCGACCCCGAGGAGATCTGCGAGATCACGCAGGAGGACACCGAGCTCGACACCCTGATCCCGGATTCGGCGAACCAGCCTTACGACATGCACACGGTGATCGAGCACGTCCTCGACGACGGCGAGTTCTGCGAGATCCACGCCGGGTTCGCGCGGAACATCGTCTGCGGCTTCGGCCGGGTAGAAGGAGCATCGGTCGGCGTGGTGGCCAACCAGCCGATGCACTTCGCCGGCTGCCTGGATATCGACGCGTCGGAGAAGGCGGCCAGGTTCGTCCGGACCTGCGACGCGTTCGGAATCCCGGTGCTGACCTTCGTAGACGTCCCGGGATTCCTGCCCGGCGCCGACCAGGAGTGGGGCGGCATCATCCGCCGTGGCGCGAAGCTCATCTACGCCTACGCCGAGGCGACCGTGCCCAAGATCACGGTGATCACCAGGAAGGCCTACGGCGGCGCCTACGACGTCATGGGCTCCAAGCACCTCGGCGGTGACATCAACCTGGCGTGGCCGACCGCTCAGATCGCCGTCATGGGTGCGCAGGGCGCCGTCAACATCTTGTACCGGCGCGAGCTTGCCGGGGCGGCCGGCCCGCAGGAGCAGGCCGAGATCCGGGCCACCAAGGCGACTGAGTACGAGGACACCCTCGCCAACCCGTACATCGCGGCGGAACGCGGCTACGTGGACGCCGTGATCCGGCCGGCCGAGACTCGCCCGGCCATCATCAGGGCGCTGCGCGCCCTGCGGACCAAGCGGCAGACCATGCCGCCGAAGAAGCACGGAAACATCCCGCTCTAACTGATAGCCGTGGAAACGGAACTTGGGTTCAAGCGCGGGCGATTGCTCCTCGCGTCGCGACACTCTGCCCGGAGCCGACTAGAGTCGAAGGGACATGACTGACTCTGAGGCTGCCCTCCCGCTGCTGTCCCGTTACGCGATCATGGTCGACGTCGGGTACATCTACGCGTCCGCCGGCGAGCTCCTTTTCAGTGCGTCCTCGCGCCGCGAGTACCGGGTCGACGCCGACAAGCTGATCGCCGCGCTGATCAAGCAGGCCGACGAGCAAGTCAGGGGACAGCTGCTCCGGGTGTACTGGTACGACGCCGCCAGGGACCGGGTGCCCACCTTCGACCAGCGGGTCATCGCCCAGATGCCGCTAGTCAAGCTTCGGCTCGGGAACCTGAACGCGCGGGGGCAGCAGAAGGGCGTAGACGCCCAGATCCGGGCCGACATGGAGGCGCTCGCACGGCACCGGGCCATCACCGACGCCATCCTGGTGGCCGGCGACGAGGACATGGTGCCGGCCGTCGAGGCGGCGCAGGCCTTCGGCGTCCGGGTCCATCTGTGGGGCGTCGAGCCGCCCTACGGCACCAACCAGGCCGAGCGCCTGGTCTGGGAGTCTGACACGGTCGGGGTGCTCGAGCGAGCCTTCATCGAGCCGTACTTCGCGCTGCAGCCGACCGCCGAGGCCGCCTCCGGCGCCGCGCACGGCACGATCGCCGCGCGGCCCGACCAGGCCGCGACCGTGCCAGGGATCCCGGTGGGCCAGGTCAGCGCGCCGTCGCCGGCCCAGCTGTTCGGCGACCGGAACCCGTTCCGGTCGCACGGCAAGCAGAACTCCAGCGTTCACCTCAACGCCGCTCACCTGGCAGCCTCGAGGCTCGGCCCGTCCCGTGAGCGGGTCGAGGAGGCCGGCGAGCACGTCGCGCAGAAGTGGATACTCACCCGCGGCGAGGACAACATCCGTGACCTGCTGCCCGGGCCGATCCTGCCGCCGGTGATCGACAAGGAACTGCTGGTCGACGCCGAGAAGGAGCTCGGGCTCTCGCTGCGCTCCTATCAGGAAGCCCGCGAGTGGCTGCGGGACGCTTTCTGGGCACGGGTGCACAGGCAGTTCGGCGTCGGCGTCGGCAAGTCCAAGGGCTAACCGTCGCCGTGGCTACTGGACAATAAGCCCTATGCCTAACGGATCCGCCGACGTTCCCTCCGGCGGGCAGGCCGATCCCGTCGCCGCGCCTCTCCTCACCGTCGTCCGGGGCGAGCCCACTGCCGAGGAGATCGCCGCCGTGCTGGCCGTTCTCACCGCTCGCGCTGCCGCCCGGTTGGCACCAGCCGGTCCGCAGCCACCGGCCCAGGCCAGCCGTTCCGCCTGGTCCCAGCGGTCCAGCCTGATGCGGACCAGCCTCTGGCCAGGCCCGGGCGCCTGGAAGCGCAGCGCTCTTCCCCGTTAGCGAGCCAGCCTCAGCCAGCGTCGAGCCCTCGCACCCACGGCAAGTGCGACAGGCGGGCGCGCAGGCGCTCGTCGGCGGTATAGAACTCGGTGCCAAGCCGCTCGGCGAGCGCGACGTACACCATGTCGTAGACCGGCCAGTTGTCATACCGCCTGGCCAGTTCGAACGCTCGGGTCCGATCCGCAGGAATGTCGGCGGATCGCACTGGTATTTTCTCGAGCTCTGCTGCGGCAGCATCCGCTGCGGCGCCGTCCCACCGGCCACGCCGGACCCCGGTCAGCAATGCAGTGGACGTCTCCAGCCAGAGCAGCTCAGGCGCGGTCACATCGGCCCCGGCCTCAGCGAAACGTTTCATCAGGACCAGTGCCGCGGCATCGACCCGAACGTCTGGTGCGACGAGATCGACCACGACACTGGCATCAACGACGGGCATGCCGGTCCTCGATGACGAGGTCAGCCGCGCTAACGCCAGGCTTGGCCACCAGGCCAGCCTTCCAGCGCGCCACCTCATCGAGCCACTCCAGCATGCTGAGTGGTGCTGCCTCCCCATGCTGAGCGGCCGCAGGCTCAAGCTCCACGATCAGCGCCTCTAGGTATCTGACGTCGATCCGGTAGCCGCGCCCGCGCTTGGTGGCCGGCAGCCGGCCCGACCAGATCCACCGGCGGATCGTCTCTTCCGAGCGGCCAGCTCGCCTCGCCGCTTCTCGCACCGACAACTCTTGTATCGCCGTCACGGGCTTATTTCTACTACATCATCTACTACATCACCAACACCCCATGCCTCGGTCGACCCTGGAGGACCTACTGTCTAGAACCTGGCGCCGTTGCACTCACTAGACTCCTGGACAGTCGAGAAGGAGCAATTCGTGCGCAAGGTTCTCATCGCCAACCGGGGCGAGATCGCGGTCCGGGTAGCTCGCGCCTGCCAGGACGCTGGCCTGACCAGTGTCGCCGTCTACTCCGAGCCCGACCTGAACGCACTGCACGTCACCATGGCCGACGAGGCTTACGCTCTCGGCGGCACCTCGGCGGCGGAGAGCTACCTGGACATCGCCAGGATCCTCAAGGCGGCGGCGGCGT
>DASWAA010000630.1:0-6548 GCA_036391385.1 Streptosporangiaceae bacterium | reverse complement strand
GCCTGCAGTATGCTGGGAGCACACCGCATGCGGTGAGGCGCTGCCACCAGAGCGCGCCGGTCGTAATGTCGCTCGACGAGCGAGCTGGTTTCCACGGACGTGGCGGCCCGCAAGAATGCGGCCACCCAAGTCCGGAAGACGACACTCTTAATGACTGCACAGTCCATCGAAGTTCATCCGACCCTGCCCTCAGCTGGCCGCCACCTCGGCCCGGCCGACGCGGCACCAGGCACCAGCTTCGCCGCTCTCGGCGTCCCGGCGTCGCTGCGCACCGTGCTTGCCCACCAGGGCATCGAGGCACCGTTCCCGATCCAGGCTGCCGTACTGCCCGACGCACTTGCGGGCCTTGACATCCTCGGTCGCGGACGGACCGGCTCAGGCAAGACGCTCGCCTTCGCCATCCCGCTGGCGGCCAGGCTCGCAGGCGGGCGCACTAGCGCGGGCCGTCCTCGCGGGCTCGTCCTCGTGCCGACCCGGGAGCTAGCCACGCAGGTACAGGCCACCTTGCAGCCGCTTGCGCAGGCCGTCGGGCTCAGCGTGACCACGATCTTCGGCGGCACTCCCCAGGGCCGGCAGGTCGCCGCGCTGCGCAAGCGCGTGGACATCGTCGTCGCCTGCCCCGGGCGCCTGGCCGACCTGATCGAGCAGCGTCACTGCGATCTCGGCGATGTCCAGGTCAGCGTGATCGACGAGGCTGACCACATGAGCGACCTCGGCTTCCTGCCCGTTGTCCGCAGGCTGCTCGACGCGACCCCGGCCGACGGCCAGCGGCTGCTCTTCTCGGCGACCCTCGACAACGCCGTGGACGTCCTGGTCCGCCGCTTCCTGGCCAGCCCTGCCCAGCACGCCGTGGACCAGGGTGACGCGCCGGCCACGATCGTGCACCACCTGCTGACCGTGGCCCCGGCCGACCGGGCAGCCGTCGTCGGCGTGCTCGCTGGCGGGAACAACCGGACACTCGTCTTCACCCGGACCAGGCACGGCGCGGAGCGGCTCGCCCGCCAGCTGACCACGGCCGGAACGCCGGCCATGGAACTGCATGGAAACCTCTCGCAGCGCGCCCGCGAGCGCAGCCTCGCGTCATTCGCAAGCGGGACCGTCAGGGTCCTGGTCGCCACCGACATCGCTGCGCGCGGGATCCACGTCGACGGCATCGACCTGGTCATCCACGCCGACTCGCCGGCCGAGCACAAGGCGTACCTGCACCGATCGGGGCGGACCGCCCGGGCCGGGGCCAGCGGCGTCGTCATCACCTTGCAGACCGCCGGGCAGATCCGGGAGGTGCGGGCAGTGATGCGCAAGGCAGGCGTCGTTCCGCTCGCCGCGACCGTGACGCCGGAGTCGGGGCTGCTGCGATCGATCGCCGGGGAGCCGGCCGAGCGGGTTAGCTCCCCCGTCAGGGCCGTGGCCACGGCCAGAGAGGGCAATCCGGACGGCACCCGCGGCCCGCGCGGCTCACGCGGCGGATCGGGCCGCGCACGCAGGCCCGGCGGGTCAGACCGCACGGGCAGGGCCGGCGGGTCAGACCGCGGGTCAGACCGGTCGGACCGGTCAGGCAGGCCCGCCGGGTCAGACCGGGTCAGCAGAATCGGCGCGTCGAGCCGCGAGAGCGGGCGAGGCGCGTCCGGCCGTACCGCGACCAGGCGTTCCACCTCCGGGCGCGCCAGGCCGGGCCGCGTCGCCTGACCCACCGGGCCCCGTGATGCCGGGAACGGTGATGCCGGGAACGGTGATGCCGGGCCGGGGGTGCCGGGAGCGGTGACGCCGGGCCCGGCGATGCCTAGTCCGGTGCTGCCAGGCCGAGGATGCCGGGCCCGGAGATGCCTAGAACTCTCTGATCGCCTCTTGCAGGAGGCGGTCGACGTCCTTCGGGTCCAGGTCGAGTTCCCTTGCTGTCTGCTTCTCGGCCTTGGTCACGGCCCTGGCGAGCGCCTGCTCGACCTTGCTCTCCCCGATCACCACGAGCCCGGCCTCGCCGCGGTCGATGAGGTCTCCCAGTTCCTTGGCCTGCGACCGGGACATTCCCTTTGCCAGGTGACCGCTGACACCGCCGATGACTCCCCCGGCTGCCGCGGCGCCCAGGACGGCCGGAGGAAAGAGCATGCCCACCGCGGCACCCGCGGCGATTCCCCACCAGGCACCGTGCCGGGTCGCGGTCTCGTCCTTGTTCTCGTGGACCTTGCCGTGCGCGTCCTTCGTGATGACGGCTGCATCGTAGGAACCGACGAGTCCCCGGCTGTGAGCCTCCTTGACGACCTGGTAGTCCTCCCGTGCGGCCCGCTCGTTCGGATACGTGGCCACGAGTATGAATGTGCCGTCTGACCTGGACATATGACCTCCCCGGTCTTCCCGGTTGCGCCCGCGCCGGACGGAACGAGCCAGCAACCCACGGTGCCGGTCTCGGCCCGTCCGGCCATCACCCGCCGCGAGTGAACCCAGCCGGCCGTGATCCCCTCCGCCGGCCGTGATCCCCTCCGCCGGCCAGTTCCCTTCCGCCGGCCTGATCCCTTCCGCCAGCCGTGATCGCCTCCGCCGGCACGATCCCTTTCACCGCCCATGAGCCTTTCCGCCGGCCGCCAGGCGCGGCAATTAGCCATGAGATGGCTCAGGAGAGGCGATAACTCAGTGACTTTTGGCGGGACGTTCGCCCATGGAGACGGCTCTGACTTCGGCGTTCGATAGCAGAAACGCGTCTTTACGGGAGGCATCAATGATCAGGATTCGTGCCGTCGCGGCGGTACTCTCAGTGGCCGGCCTCGGCGGGCTGCTAGGCGTGCCTGCGGCGACGGCCAGCACCACGGCGAAGCCCGAGGTACCCACGCTGGTCGCGATCCGCGCGGCCCACCATCCCGGGTATGACCGGCTCGTCTTCCAGTTCAGCGGCGGGCTGCCCGGGCAGCGCAGCGTGGGCTACGTCTCCAAGGTCATCGGAGAGTCAGGCAAGCAGGTGCGCGTGGTCGGCAGCGCCACCTTGCTCGTCCGGTTCTTCGCGGCGAGCGGTCACGATTCGAGTGGTCACGTCACCTACGGCACGCGGCACCGCACCTATGCGCTCCCTGGCCTGATCCAGGTGGCCACCGCAGGCGACTTCGAGAGCGTGCTCAGGTTCGCCGTCGGAGTGGCGAGCAAGGAAACGGTCCACATGTTCACGCTCACTAGCCCGAGCCGGGTAGTCGTCGACCTCAAGACTCCGCACAAGACAGTGGTCGTGCATGACTTCCTGCTGAACCTGAATAACTTCAAGAGCGGGCACCAGCCCTACCTCCGGGCGGTCGACCGGCCGGTGATCGTGCCCGCGCTGGCGTTCGGCGCCCTGCAGCGCCTCTTTGCCGGCGCGACGGATCCTGAGCGAGCACTCGGGCTCCGGTTCGTCGCATCAAAGGCAACGGGTTTCGCGAACCTGTCGATCAGTGACGGCGTTGCACGCGTCAGGCTGACGGGCGGATGCGGCAGCGGCGGGTCCACCTTCACGATCGCCAACGAGATCATGCCGACGCTGCGGCAGTTCTCGTCCGTCCGCTGGGTCAAGATCTACGACCCCGCCGGGCACA
The DNA here is from genome assembly GCA_036391385.1 of Streptosporangiaceae bacterium. GTDB lineage: Bacteria > Actinomycetota > Actinomycetes > Streptosporangiales > Streptosporangiaceae > Chersky-822. The sequence continues at coordinate 2,997 of DASWAA010000630.1, read as the reverse complement.
CCGAGCGGCCAGCCGGGCACACCGATTCGATTCCGGTCTGCCTCGAGCCATAGCAGTACCTGGCCCGCAGCGGTGACGACCGCGCTGCGCCTCTAGTGGCGGGGCAGGCGCAGCGCGGTCAGGCCGGCCCGGGCACCAGGGGAAGGCAGGCGAGCGCCTGCGCGTCCGCTGACTTGCCGGACCGCTGTGCAGCTTGCCGAATTGGCCGGGATAGCTGAGCGGCGTGCTAGGAACTCGCGCTGCGGTCCATCCGGCGGGCAAGCAGCAAGTGCCGGGCCTCCTGCACTAGCTCGATGACCGGACCGCCGAGTCCGCGCACCTGCTTCGCCAGCAGCCGGTCGGTCTCCTCGATCAGAGGCTCCGCATGAGCAGGTCGTTGCGATCCGGTGCGGGCTATGACGTCGAGCCGGTTGAGTTCGGCTCCGAACCCGACTGGGACCGGCACCAGCAGCCGCCCGACCTCGGACGGCACGAGTTCGAGCACGCCGCCGCCGAAACTGCGGCCTTCCATTTCCGCGGTCAGCAGGGTCAGCGAGTTGTGAAAGGCCGCCGCGAGATCGGCAGCCGTCCGGTCCGCCGCCGGCAGCAGGCGCCCCCGGTAGACCGTGTCCGTGGTGTGCGCGCCGGCGCAGTTCACGATGACTCGCGGGTAGTGGTGCGAGCGCTTGGACAGCATCAGCTCTCCGGGCGCCACCACCGGCACCCGGTACCAGGGGGTACGGATCCTGCACTTGTACCTGCTGGCCAGGCCGTCCTGCTCGCCCTGCCGCAGATAGGCAAGGGCGGCGCCCTCGGGCTCCGGCCGATCGGCCGCGAAGCTGAGCAGGTATGCCCTCGCTCCGCCATCGGTGAGCGAGTCATGATCGGCCGTTGTGAAGCGCAGGCCCGGAGCATGGCGGACCCGTGGCAGGAGCGGCAGTCCCCACGCGGTCAGCTGATGCCGGTCAAGCCGCTGCTGATCGACGGTGAAGAACTCGTTGGCTCCGGTTACCGTAGCGACCTCGAATTTGGCCAGCTGGCCGAGCCGCCGTACGTCCTCCAGGTGGCGGAGTTCGGCCAGCGCGTCCAGGTGCGCCGGGGTGAGCAGGTAGCCCGTCCAGGTACTGGCGTCCGGGGTCACGGGGTGCTGCCAGCGACGGCTGGTGCCGCCCGGGCCGTGCTGCTCGATGAGCAGTTGCACGGAGCCTGTCCTCGTGGTGCCTGCCGGTCCAGTGCCCGCCAGTCCAGTGCCTGCCGGTCCGCAGGCGCGCTGGGCCCGCCCGCTGATCACCACGACCTCTTGCAGGACACCCGGGAACGAGCCGGCCGGGAACATGTCGACCTTGAGGTCGTCGGCGTGACCGGTCAGCCAGTGCCGGGCGACGCGAGCAGAGACGCCGGTGAAGAACTCGGCCGGGACCACGAAGGCGAAGACGCCACCGTCCTTCAACGCGGTCATAGCGGCCAGGAAGACGGGAAGCCACAGGTTCGACACTCCTGCGAAGGACAGCCCGAGATGGCGGGCCAGGTCGTCAGCGGCATCGACATCGTCCGGCGGGACGAACTGGAACCGGACGAACGGAGGGTTGCCGATGGCGGCGTCGTATCTCGGCCGTTCCCAGTGCTCGCGATCGAGCGCGCTCCCGGTGACCACATCGAGATCGAACGCCACCGACGACGCCCCGGCGCGGCATTTCGCGGCCTCCGTCGCGACTCGCTCGATCGCCGTGACCGCCGTGACCCGAGAGGACACGCTATGCCCTGCGAGCCCGCGAATGAACCCACCGTCACCGGCGCTCGGCTCGAGTACCGAAAGCCCCTCCCGGCCGCTCGTCAGAGCGTCGAGCCGGTCCAGGCAGACGCGGACCAGCCCAGCCGGGGTGTAGAAGCCGCCCCGCAGCTTGTTACTCGAGACCTGGTCCGCCGTCTTCAACGTGAGGGCCGCCCGCCTCGGTCGTCCGGCGGAGGAGGCATGGTCGGCCCGGCCAATTCGGCCCAGGCGCCGACCACCATCGAAGACACGCGGTCAGCGAACGTCACCGCGTGAGCATACTTCAGTCATTGCCCAGGACCCCGGCAGCTGACGCTGCGCGGTAAGCCGCGGGCCCGGACCTCAGGGCGCCTGCTGGCCAGGAGGAACCTGCTCCTGAACGGTCTGCGGCTCAGCCTGCATCTGGCCAGCGCCCGTCGGCTGCCAGGCCGGCTGCGGCTGAGGTGCAGGCACTTGCCGCTTCGCGGCCACGGTCCGGATCGTGTTGACGATCAGGACCACCGGCAGGATGAACGCCTTGAAGAAGACGAAATACGTGCCGCCCGTGAAGAAGAACATCAGGTAGAGGCTGTAGCAGAAGAAGCCTGCACCGAAGATCACGTTCGCGATCCGGCCGCCCTTGCTCTGCCTGGGCAGGAAGCTGATGGCGAGCATTGCCGCGCCACTTACCAGGAGCAGGATGCAATACCAGGAGAAACCTGCCTGGTGGGTGAAGTCGAGGTTGCCCATGGGTCTCCCTTGCTCAGAAGCTGACGATGCCGGGTCGATCGCAGCGCCCAGGCGACCATGAATGCTAGCCGGTACGCATCCGTTATGACAAGTCACTTATCAGTGGTTAGTTCCTCTTCAAGTGATCTAATACACTGTTTGCCTTTTATGGATCGTCAGCATGGTCGACCGCGCGCGCCGAGTGCCAGATTCGCGACCTATCGGAGTGCCATAGGTGAGCCGTCAGGGTAACCTTGACGATATGACGCAAGCTCGAATTTCGCCGCCAGGCGCCAGCCGACTCGAAACCCTGTGCTGCTCGTTCTGCACCAAGGGCAAAGCTGCAGTCTCCAAACTCATCGCCGGGCCCGGCGTGTACATCTGCGACGAGTGCGTGGGCCTCTGCAGCCTGATCATCGCCGAGGGGCTCGCGCCCGAATCCGGCTCCTGGAACGAGCACCCGGACGATGAGATGCTCGCGAGCCTGGTGCGGATCCAAGCCGCAGTCTCCCAGGCCGACGCTGCCGTGCATGACCACG
>DASWAA010000629.1:0-9098 GCA_036391385.1 Streptosporangiaceae bacterium | reverse complement strand
TGCAGTCTGGTGCGCTCGGTGTCCTCGCCGGACAGCAGGTCGAGTACCACGTTCGCCCCGAACCGGGACGCGCCGACGCCGAGGCCGGTGTAGCCGGCCACGTAGGCGAGCCGGCCCGACCGCGCAGTGCCGAAGAACGCGCAGAACCGGGAGCAGGTGTCGATCACCCCGCCCCAGGCGTGGGTGAACTCCAGCCCGTCGAGCTGCGGGAAGGTTGTATAGAAGTGCTCGGCCAGGGCGGCGAACGTCTCGGCCCGCTGGTCGAGGCGGGACGCGATCTTGCTGCCGTAGTAATAGACGGCGTCATAACCGCCCCACAGAATCCGGTTGTCGGCCGTGAGCCGGTAGTAGTGGAACTGGTTGCCGGCGTCGCCAATCCCCTGACGGTTCCGCCAGCCGATGCTGTCGAGCTGGGCGGGGCTCAGCGGCCTGGTCATCAGGACATAGTCGTAGACCGGCACCAGGTAATACCGGAGCCTGCGCAGCAGCGGCGCAAACGCTCCGGCCGCCAGCGCGACACGGTCCGCGTGCACCGCTCCCCGCGGCGTCGTGAGCACCAGACCGCCGGCCCGGGCCTCGTCGCCGATGTCGCGCACCGGGGTGTGCTCGTAGATTCGCACCCCTGCGGCGAGGCAAGCCCGCCGCAAACCCCACGCGAGCCTGGCCGGATCGACGATGGCGCAGCCGCGTGCGTCCCACAGGCCGCCGAGATAGGTCGGCGAGTTCACCTGCGCCCTGACCTGATCGGCGTCGAGCAGTCGCACGTCCAGGCCGAGCTTACGAGCCGCCTGCGCGGCACTGGCGAGGCCGTCGACCTGCCACTGCTGCGTGGCTACCGCGATCTCGCCGGTCCGCCGGAAGTCACAGTCGATCCCGTACCGGCCGACCGCCTCCTCGATCTGGTCGAGGTTCTCGCGGCCCAGGCGCACCAGGGTGTCGATCTCGGCCGGGAAGCGTTCCAGCCCGTTGCCGAGGCCGTGCGTGATGCTGGCCGAGCAGAAGCCGCCGTTACGCCCGGTGCCGGCCCAGGCGATCCGGCGTCCTTCGAGCAGGACCACGTTCCGGCGCGGATCGCGCTCCTTGGCCAGCAGCGCGGTCCACAGGCCGCTGAAGCCGCCGCCGATAACGGCGAGGTCAGCGCGCTCGGTGCCTTCCAGCGGCGGCAGCGGCTCTGGTGCGTCCGGGGCGTCAAGCCAGTACGGCACGGCACTGGCACCGTCCAGCGCCCAGGGTGGTGAGCCCATGGCCGAGGATCAGGCCTTCTTCCTGGAGACCACGATGCTCGCGATGGCGCACAGGATGCCGACCGCGAAGATCGCGCTGCCGAAGACGAAGACCTGCGGCGGGATGCCGATCCTGGTCGCGTTGTACACCCAGACCGGGAACGGCACCGACGCGCCGCTGACGAAGTTCGACGTCACGAAGTCGTCGATCGAGATCGCGAATGCCATCAGGGCACCCGCCATGATGCCCGGCATGATCAGCGGCAGCGTGATCTTGCGGAAGGTCACCCAGGAGTTCGCGCCGAGGTCCTGAGCGGCCTCTTCCAGCGACAGGTCGAACCCAGCCATTCTCGCCCGCACCGTGATCGCCACGTAGGCGATGCTGAACGCGACGTGCGCGAGCAGGAGGGTCATGAACCCGCGGGCCAGGTTGACGGTGACGAAAAGCCCGAGCAGCGACGCGCCGAGCACGATCTCCGGCGCGGCGATGTTGAGGAACAGCACCTGCTCGATCCCGGTCTTGCCCCGGAACCGCGGCGGCCGGTACCGGACGAGCGCTATGGCCAGGAAGGTGCCGAGCACGGTCGCCAGCACCGTGGCCGAGATGGCGAGCCGCAGTGACAGCCAGAACGAGGTGGTGAGCTGCGGCACCCCGTTCCACTGCTTGTACCACTGCAGCGTCGCCCCGTTCCAGGCAAAGCTGACCTGGGGCAGACCAGTGGTGACCTTGTTGAAGCTGTAGGCGATCATCACCGCGATCGGGAAGACCAGGTAGGCGATGATCAGCCAGGAGTAGCCGGGCAGGATGAACCTGGTCCATCGCCGGCGGCGGGTCGGCCTGGCCCGGGCCGGTCCTGCCGCGTGGTCGTCGGTCAGGGCAGTCGCCAGCGCGGTCACAGGTACTCCTCGATCGTCCGCGAGCCGAGAACGCGCGCGTAGGCGAAGATGCCGATCAGCGCGATCGCCAGCAGCATCGCCGACAGTGCCGAGCCGCCCGCGTAGTCCAGGTTGCTGAACGCGTCCTGGATGACGGTCCCGATCATCGTGTTGCTCGTACCGCCGAGCACCTGCTGGTTGACGTAGTCGCCCAGTGCCGGGATGAACGTGAGCAGGAACGCGGCGAACAGCCCGGGCACCGTCAGCGGGAAGATCACCCGCGCGAACGCGGCGCGCTTGGTGGCATACAGGTCGTAGGCCGCGTCAAGCACCCGCTTGTCGATCCGCTCCAGTGCCACGTAGAGCGGGAGCGCGGTGAACGGCAGGTAGTTGTACGCGAGTCCGGCCACCACCGCGTAGCCGGTGGCCAGGACGTGGAAGTTCTGCGGCAGCAGATGGATGTTCTTCAGCGTGCCGAGAACGACGCCCTGGTCGGACAGGATGAAATTCCAGACCACGGTGCGGATCACGAACGAGACGAAGAACGGCACGAGCAGCATCAGCAGGAAGAAGTTCTTCTTGTTGCCGCCGTAGAACGCGATCCAGTACGCGATCGGGAACGATACGAGCAGGTCGACCAGGGTAGCCGCTCCGGCGTAATAGAAGCTGTTGAGGAACTGCCCGTGGTACAGGCTCAGCTGCTGGCCGAACTCGGACCAGTGCCACGTCATCACGCACGCGCCGGTCGCGTTGTTACAGCTCTGCAGCGACAGCGAGAGCATGATGACGAGCGGGATCAGGAACAAGATCAGCAGCCACAGCCCGGCGGGCAGGCTCAGGAGGTACGGCGCGAGCGCCTTCCCGAGCCTGGCCCGCGGGCGGCGGGAGCTCACGCGCCCTGAGTGATGGGCAAGAACAGGTTGTTCCACGCGGTCAGCTCTTCCTGGCTCTTGTACTGGTAGTAGGAACGCGAGTTCTTGATGTAGGCCGGAGTCGGGAAGACTGTCGGCGCGTCCGCTGTCGTGCTGGTCGGCAGGCCGATCACCGGCTTCATCTGCGTCAGCGTCTGGGCCGCCCAGCCGCTCGGGTTCAGCAGCACGTCCTTGGCTCCGGGGACCGGGCAGACGTAGTCGTCGTAGTACTCCACGACCGCCTCGACGTCTGGCTGGTAGAAGTAGTCCATCAGCGTCATGGCGGCCCGAGGGTTCTGCGCATAGGCCGGAATGCACATGTTGTCGGTCCAGAACATGCCGCCCTCGTTCGGGATCAGCAGCTTGAGGTTCCGGTACTTGCTGTTCAGGTCCGCCTGGAAGATGTCGCCCGACCAGGCCATGCTGACCAGCGTGTCACCGTTCTTGAGGTGGTTGATGTAGTCCTGGTCGTAGTAGGCACGGACGATGCCGTCACTCTTCTGCTGCTGCAGCCTCTTGGCCGCCTTGGCCCAGTCAGACTCGGTCGAGGTGGCCGGGTCGACGCCGATCGCCAGCAGGCCGACGCTGCCGAGTTCCTGCGGGTCGGCCATCATGCCGACCTTGCCCGCGTACTTCTTGTCGAACAGGATGCCGACGCTGCTGCCCGGGTTCTTGACGACCGAGGAGTTATAGCCGATCGCGGTCCAGCCCGACTGCCAGGCCATCGTGTACTTGTTGCCGGGGTCCCAGGACGGGTTCTTGATCAGCGGCCCGGCGTTCTTGTCGAAGTTCGGCATCGCGCCCTGGTCTAGCGGGATCAGCCAGCCGAACTCGATCAGGTAGCCAAGCGCCGGGCTGTTGTTCGTCATCACGATGATGTCGTAGCCGGTCGACTGCTTGGCCGACAGCGACGTCCGGATCTTGGCGTAGAACGGCATGTTGTCGCCGATCGGCTCGGTGTAGGTCACCGCTATGCCGGTCGTCGCCGTGAAGTGGTCAAGGGACGGGTGCTTGCCCTTGAGCACGTCGATGTAGTACGGCCAGTTCGCGAAGTTGACCGTCTTGGTCGCCTTCTGCTTCGCCCACCAGGCGGCGGTTCCGACGCCGCCAGCGGTCTGGGTGGTGCCTCCGGTGGGCGTGCCCTTCACACCGCACGCCGCCAGGAAAGCGCCGAGGCCGAGCATGCCGGCGCCGGTGCCGGCCGAGGTAAGGAGCTGCCGGCGGGAGAGCCTTGACTGCGTCAGGCCACGCCACACGGACGGGTCGATCGCGGATTCCTGGGGGTCTGAGCCATTGTCTGGGTGCATGTGCCTTCTCCTGTCGGGCGGGGACGTCCGCTAGCCGATCAAGTACGAGTGCTGTGGCTGCCACGACAGCCAGATGGTGTCGCCGCGGCTGGCCACGTCGCCGGCCGAGGCGGAGTTCTGCTGGAACACAACGATGTCGGCGCCGGTCGTCGTTGAGACGGCGAAGTTGGTTGAGGTGCCGAGGTACACGACCTCGGTGACGGTGCCCCGCAGGGCGCAGCGGCTGCCGGCGGGCCGCTCGGCGGTGAGCTCGATCTTTTCCGGCCTGACGGTGAGCTCAAGCTGGTCGCCCTCGCTGATCAGCAGGTCGCGCAACGGCACCACGATCCGCTCGCCCTCCCCTGCCACCAGGACCGCCTCGGACTCGGTGACCTGCGCGGCCGTTCCGGTCAGCAGGTTGGACGTGCCGATGAACCCGGCGACGAACCTGGTCTTGGGGTGCTCGTAGATCTCACGAGGCGCGGCGAGCTGCTCGATCACCCCGTCGTTCATGACCGCGATCCGGTCCGACATGGTGAGCGCCTCGTTCTGGTCGTGAGTCACGTAGACGAAGGTGATTCCGACCTCGCGCTGTATGCGCTTCAGCTCGACCTGCATGGCCTGGCGGAGCTTGAGGTCCAGCGCGCCGAGCGGCTCGTCGAGCAGTAGCGCTCGCGGGTTGTTCACCAGCGCCCTGGCAAGGGCCACTCGCTGCTGCTGGCCACCGGAGAGCTCCCTCGGGCGGCGGTGACTGCGGCCGCCGAGGTTGACGATCTCCAGCATCTCGTTGACCCGCCGGGTGATCTCGTTCTTGGCCACGCCCTGGCGCCGCAGCCCGAAGGCGACGTTCTCGAACACGTTCATGTGCGGGAACAGCGCGTAGGACTGGAACACCATGTTCACTTCGCGCTTGTTCGGCGGCACGTTGGTGACGTCACGGCCATGCAGCCGCACCGTCCCGGCGGTCGGCTCCTCGAAGCCGGCGATCATCCGCATGGTGGTCGTCTTGCCGCAGCCAGACGGCCCGAGCAGGGAGAAGAACTCGCCCTCGGCGATCTGCAGGTCCATCTCCCGCACGGCGACCACGACGTCACCTCCCGTGCGGAACTCCTTCTTCACGCCGACAAGCTCGATAGCGGGAAGCGCCGCACCCTCGCCAGCGCCGGCGCGCTGATCGACGGCCGCCTGGCCGTCCGCGTGCGTGTCAGTCATCTGCGGCTCGTATCCCCTGTTCTGGAAGACGGTGCGGGCGGCGTGATACCCGGCCCGGTCCGGCGGGCCCGAACCTGGTCGGGCGGCCCCTGTGTGATGTTTGCACGGAAGTATATCTAGATCAACTGATTCAGTAACGATCAGAGCACGAAACTACGGAATCCGCATCCGAAAGTGCTGTCAGCCGTCGACGTCAGCTTCCGATGTAGCTCATGACGTGCTTGATGCGCGTGTAGTCCTCGAATCCGTAGACGGACAGGTCCTTGCCGTAGCCGGAGTGCTTGAAGCCGCCGTGCGGCATCTCGGACACGAACGGGATGTGGGTGTTGATCCACACAGCGCCGAAGTCGAGCTGGCGCGCCGCTCGCATGGCACGTCCGTGGTCGCGGGTCCAGACGCTGGCGGCGAGTCCGTACTTGACGCCATTCGCCCAGGTGATGGCCTCATCTTCGGAGCTGAACCGCTGGATCGTGACGACCGGACCGAAGATCTCCTCCTGGATCATCTCGTCGTCCTGGCGCAGGCCGGAGATGACCGTCGGAGCGTAGAAGAAGCCTCGGTCGCCGACTCGCTTGCCGCCAGTCCTGATCTCGGCGTGATCCGGCGCGCGCTGCACGAACCCCGCCACCCGGGCGAGCTGCGCCGGGTTGTTCAGCGGGCCGTAGTACGCGTCGTCGGTGTCCGGCCCGGCGGTCTTGACGCTGGCCGCGAGGCTCGCGATCGCGTCGGTCAGGTCGGATGCGATGCGCGGGCCGGCCAGCACCCGGGTCGCCGCTGTGCAGTCCTGGCCGGCGTTGTAGTAGCCGGCGTCGACGACCTGCTGTGCGGCCCGCTCGATGTCGGCGTCGTCGAAGACCACGACCGGCGCCTTGCCGCCGAGTTCGAGGTGGACCCGCTTGAGCTTGGCCGCCGCGGACTGCGCTACTTCCAGGCCGGCCCGGACCGACCCGGTGATGGACACCATCTGCGGGATGTCGTGCGAGACCAGCTCCCGGCCGGTGTCCCGGTCACCGCAGATGACGTTGAACACGCCGGGCGGGAAGATCTCGGCCGCGATCTCGGCCATCAGCAGAGTGGAGACCGGCGTGGTGTCCGACGGCTTGATCACGACGGTGTTCCCCGCGGCCAGAGCCGGGGCGAACTTCCAGACCGCCATCATCATCGGGTAGTTCCAGGGCGTGACCTGTGCGCAGACGCCCACCGGCTCGCGCCTGATCATGGAGGTGTGGTCGCGCAGGTACTCCCCGGCCGACCGGCCCTCCAGGATCCGCGCGGCGCCTGCGAAGAAGCGCAGCTCGTCAGCGCAGGGCGGTACCTCGTCAGTGCGGGTCATGGCCAGCGGCTTGCCGGTGTTCCGGCTCTCGGCGGCAACCAGGTCGTCGGCCCGCGCCTCGATGGCGTCGGCGAACCGCAGCAGGGCCAGGCTCCGCTCGGCCGGCGTCGCGTCGCGCCAGGTCTGGAAGGCGGTGGCGGCCGCACGCAGCGCGGCGTCCACGTCGGAGGCCCCGGACACCGGTGCCCTGGCGTAGGCCTCGCCGGTACTCGGATCGACCACGTCGCTGAAGGCGCCGCTCGCGGCGTCGGTGAACTCCCCGTTCACGAAGTTCCGCAACGCGCGCGGCGCGGACTCCGATGCGTTAGCTGTCAACGCAAGCCTCCCCTGGACATGTCTGCGGGCCGCAGGGCGAACATCCCGGGCGGCGGCTACGACTTTGGCACGTAATCGATTCCCATTCAAGTGATTCAGCACTCATAGGGGTCAATTTCAACGAAATCAGTTGACAGAGGGCCGTTGCGTGACAGCATGGTGGCTAAGGAGGCACAACCGATGGCACACCAGCAGGCCGCAGCGCCTGCCGCTGACCTGAGCGAGCCTGACGGCTCGCCGGGGCAGGTCCGGAGCCGCTCTGAGAATGTCACGCGGGACCGGAATCAGGCTCCGATCGTCCTCGACGCGGTCTCCCGGCACATCATCGAGCAACTGCAGCAGGACGGACGGCGATCCTACGCCGCGATCGGAAAGGCGGTCGGCCTCAGCGAGGCGGCGGTCCGCCAGCGCGTGCAGCGCCTGCTCGATCTCGGCGTGATGCAGATCGTCGCCGTGACCGATCCGATGTCGCTGGGATTCCGCAGGCAGACGATGATCGGGATCCGGTGCAACGACAACCTGCAGCGGGTAGCCGACCTGCTCGCGGGTATGGATGCCATCGACTATGTGGTCATCACGGCAGGCTCCTTTGACCTGCTGATCGAGGTCGTCTGCGAGGACGACGACCAGTTGCTTGAGATACTCGGCCAGGTGCGCTCGCTGCCGGGCGTAACGACAACGGAGACATTCGTGTATTTGAAGCTGCGCAAGCAGACCTATCACTGGGGGACCAGATGAACGCCATACCGGCTCGTGACCATGCGAGCCTGCAGGAGGCAGCGAAGCGGAACCTGTGGCTGCACTTCACCCGGCACTCGCCGTACGCGGAGTCCGACATTCCGATGATCGTCCGCGGCGAGGGACAGTACGTCTACGACCAGCACGGTAAGCGCTACCTGGACGGACTGTCGGGTCTGTTCGTCAGCCAGATCGGGCACGGCCGCACCGACGTCGCCGAGGCAGGCGCCCGCCAGGCCGCCGAGCTCGCGTACTTCCCGCTGTGGTCCTACGCGCACCCGCGGGCGGTCGAGCTCGCCGAGCGCCTGGCGAGCTACGCCCCTGGCGACCTGAAGCGAGTCTTTTTCACAACGAGCGGCTCGGAGGCGGTCGAGTCCGCCTGGAAGCTCGCCAAGCAGTACTTCAAGCTGACCGGAGAGCCGAGCCGGTACAAGGTGCTGAGCCGGTACATCGCTTATCACGGCACCACGCACGGGGCGCTGGCCATCACCGGCCTGCCCGACATCAAGATCCCGTTCGAGCCGCTGCCCGCCGGCGGCGTCCGGATTCCGAACACGAACTTCTACCGCGCGCCCTCGTTCGTGGCCGACGACGTGACCGCGTTCGGAGTGTGGGCGGCCGACGAGATCGAGCGGGCGATCCTGCGCGAGGGCCCGGCGTCGGTCGCCGCCGTCTACCTCGAGCCGGTGCAGAACTCCGGCGGCTGCTTCCCGCCGCCGCCCGGTTACTTCCAGCGGGTACGCGAGATCTGCGACAAGTACGGCGTGCTGATGGTCTCCGACGAGGTGATCTGCGCGTTCGGGCGGCTCGGCTACATCTTCGGCTGCGAGCGGTACGGCTACACGCCGGACATCATCACCTTCGCCAAGGGCGTTACGTCGGGGTATTCCCCGATGGGCGGGATGATGGTCAGCGAGCGGCTGATGGAGCCATACAAGAAGGACGAGACGACATTCCTGCACGGCGTCACGTTCGCCGGGCACCCGGTCTCGTGCGCGGTCGCGCTGGCCAACCTGGACGTGTTCGAGAAGGAGGACCTGCTCGGCAACGTCCGGGGCAACGAGGCCGCCTTCCGCGCGACGCTGGAGAAGCTGTACGACCTGCCCATCGTCGGTAACGTCCGAGGTGACGGCTACTTCTACGGCATCGAGATGGTCAAGGACAAGGCCACCCGCGAGACGTTCAGTGACGAGGAGTCCGAGCG
>DASWAA010000628.1:0-8182 GCA_036391385.1 Streptosporangiaceae bacterium | reverse complement strand
CGGAGGACGGCGACGGCCGCGGCGGGCCTGATGCCGTCAATCCTGGCCAGCCGGACGGGTATGGCGTGCTCACGACTGCGCTGACCAGAACTGACAGCTTCATATCGCCATTGTCTGCCCGCCGCGACGATTGGCGAGCCTAGGACCTGTCAGGCGGCGGCGCGAGATCTGCGCGAGCGGTGCGCAGGAACCAGGTCAGGGCGCCCGTGGCCAGCGCTGGACCGGCCGGTCCGTGACCCGACGCCAGAACGCCCGCGGCACCGGCGGCGACAGCGACAGCGGCCCTGGCAGCTAGCCTGGCCGGCTGGCCCTGACGGACGCGATCGGCGAAGCCGCGCAGCCCGGTGCCGCTTCGAGGTGCGGCCGGACCGGACAGCGCGCTTGGCCGGGACAGCGCCCCCGGTCCGCGCTGGTCCCTGCTCAGCGACGCCCGGGCCTCGCCGCGACCGTAGGCGGTACGCAGATCGGTGTAGGCGGACGCCGCCGCGGCGAACCTGGCCGGGTCACCGCCGTCAGCCCGGTCGGGGTGGGTGGCGGCCGCGATCCGGCGCCAGGCAGCCCGCACGTCGTCGTCGGTCAGGTCGGCCGCCGGGTCCAGGCCGAGCCCGGCGAACGGATCGCGGGGCGCGATTCGACCTGCCCGCGGGTCACGCCGCCACAGCCTGGCCCACGCGCGCTGGCCCGTCATGACGGCCGCTCCGCGCCGAACGCGGCATCGAGCACGGCGGCGGCGTCAGGCAGAGCCGTGCGGACCGGATCCGGTCGCCCGGCTGGCCAAGGGCCCGCGACGCCATCGCCGCCCATGTCGCCCGCGGTCGGAGCGGCCTGCGGAGCGGCCTGCGGAGCGCTGTTTTCCCGATCGGCGGCTCCGGTGACGGCCGCCGGAGCGGCGACAAGCCGCTTGACCTGGATGTAGGTGACGCCGCCGCGGTAGAGGTAGGCGACCTGGCCGGTGTCGAGATCGCGGATCAGGCCCGGGTCGGCCACGGGCACGTCGTGCAGCCGGGACGAGCCCTCATGCGGCCAGACACCGAACCTGCCAAGCCGGCGGGTCGTCTCGATCTCCTTGCGGGTCCCGGCCAGCGCGATGACCGGCTCTGGATGCGGCGTCCGCAGCAGCCAGATCCCGCCCTCCGAGGACGCCGCGATCCGCTGCCGCTCGTCCTGCGTGGCGGCAAGGCCCTCCCAGGACTGGGCCGACACCTGCACCGCGCGGCCGAGCGACCGCGCGCGCTCGTACAACTGCCAGATCGGCAGCCGCCGCGATACGGCCGAGAACTCGTCAACGGCCAGCAGGATCTCCCGCCGGGACGGCCCTCGCGCGGCCACGTTCGCCAGCAGGTCCACGATCGCCCTGGCCTGTCCTTCGGCGACCGAGATCTGGTCGGTCCCTTCCAGGATGCAGTACCAGGCGTCGGCGTCGCCGAACTCACCCGGTCCGTCCAGCCCGGTGCCGAGCCGCCGGAACAGCGTGCGGAAGCGGAGCGCCACGTCGCCGAGGTGCCTGCCCGCCGACCGGATCAGGGCATGGTCGGCGCTGGTGCCGGCGGCCGCGTAGGCCATCGACAGCCAGCCTGGTTCCAGCCGGGTCAGCAGGTCGCTCGCGCTCACCGGCGGCCCGCACGGCGCCTCCACGGCCAGCGCGACGAGCGCCTCCATGACGTCGGCGTAGTACGCCGCCGAGCCGGTTCCGTGCTCGATCAGGTCGACCAGCGTCGTGGTGAGCTGGCGCGGCGGCAGCGACCAGAGCGACAGGCTTGCCTCGTCCGGCCAGACGGCGACGGACCGGGCACCGGCCTCGCGCAGCACGCGCCGGAACCTGTCGGCCACCCGGCGCGCGTCCGACCCGCCCTTGCAGTCCAGTACCACCAGCAGCGGCGCAGGGCCGAGTCCGGCCACGTGCCGGCGCAGCCCGGCCGCCATGAACCCGGTCCACAGCCGAAGCAGCAGCGTGGTCTTGCCTGTCCCCGTCGTTCCGATCACGACCTGGTGCGAGCGCATCCGCCCGTAACCGATCGCGGCGAGCGTGCCGGCCCGGTGGCCGACCGCGCGGATCACGGCACCGACGACAAGCAGGTCGCCGCGCATGGTCAGCGGGACCGAGCCGGGTGCGGCGATCCTGGCTCGGGCCGCCCGCGCCTGGTGCCGCCACTGCCGCTGGTCGAAGGCGACCGCCGACGCGGGGGAGAGCCCGCCCGCGCCCGATCGGAGCGACCGGGTCCGCTGCGACCAGGCTGCGGCACCTACTGCCAGCCCGAGCGGGATCGCGGCCGGCGCGACGGTAACCGCCGCCCGCGGATACGTGCCGGCTCGCGCCAGCCGCCAGAAGGCCAGCCAGGCGTGATAGGGCGCCATGCCGACGCTGACCCAGCCGGGCGAGGTTCGGGCGGTCGCGACCAGCCAGACCGTGACCATCGGCCCGCACCATGCCGCCGCGACTAGCAGCCGCCGTGGCGGCCAGCCGCGCAGCCAGGCCGTACCGAACGCGCCGGCCGCCACGACCGACGCCGGAGCGGCTGCGATCGCGGCGCCGGCCAGTACCAGCAGGCCAGCGAGCCGGGTCAGCGCCCGCAGCACCGCCTGCGCCACCAGCAGGCTGAGCCAGCGCCTGATCACGAGCCGGCCGCGCTCGGAGACCGCCGTCGCTGCGGCCCTACGGCGGCGGCGCCCTCCAGCCCGGCCTCGTCCGGCAGCAGCCTGATCTCCACCCGGTCGCCGAGGCTGCCGAGCTCGTCCCTGGACCTGACGACCACCGGCCACGCAGCGGCGGAGCACAGGTAGATCGCCCTGGCATGCCTGGGCGGCCGGCCCGGCATCAGGGGATCGGCACGGCCATAGTCACCGGTCCTGGTCAGCAGCTCCGCCATGATCGCCACGGTCCGTGCCTTGGTCTTGGGCGTCAGCTCGGCCTCGATCGCCCAGCACTCGCCGGCCCAGGGGACCGGAGCGTTGTCAGGCCAGTGCAGCTCGCCGTCTGGAACGTGCTCGCGCAGGCCTATCCGGCCGCCGATCTTTGCCCTGATCCTGCGCTCGCTCCGCCAGTACGCGCCGCCCGCCGGATACTGCGGTGTCGCCTCGAACGCGAGCCGGACCGCCGTCACGGCCCGCAGGTGCTCGAGCCTCGACAAGCCGGGCGCACCGCCCGCGTACGGCAGCCCGCAGCGGGCCAGCCCGGCCCGGGTGAGCCAGACCCACCTCGGCCCGGCGCTGAGCCTTCCCAGCTCGGCCCACCCGCCGGCACGCCAGCGTGCGGCAATGGCGGAGACCTGACGCTGGCTCGTCGTCAGCACGGCGGCCAGCTGGTCGAGCTGGACACCGTACATCTCGCCGGTGAAGATCAGCCCGGCGTTTAACCGAGCGGACCTGTCTGCCCCGATCACGGGTCTATCTCACCACGGCTGCCCGGCTTGCGCTATCGGCGTCGGCACCGGATCGCTCGTGACCCGACCTCGGCTCACGTCACGGGCTGACATCCGCCGCGCGCCACAGGGGGGCGGTGCTGGTGCCAGCCGGGTACTTGCTGCACAATGTCACTGGAGCATCAGCGGCAACGCCATTCCGGGCACCGTTACCGACCGCCGCTCGCCCGAGGTTCGTTGGGGAAGACGCACCTCGTCGGCAGGCAGGGAGGTCCGGTGACCGTACGCGGCGTGCTGCAGATTCACTCTGCGCCCCCGGCGCTAAGCCCGCACATCGAGTGGGCAGTGGCCGGGATCTTCGGCGTGCCCGTCAAGCTGCACTGGATCGAGCAGCCGGCGGCTCCTGGCATGGTCAGGACCGAGCTCGACTGGCAGGGCCGTCCCGGCCTGTCCGGCGAGCTTGCGTCCGCGCTCGCCAACTGGCAGCTGCTGCGGTTCGAAGTGACCGAGGAGGCCAGTCCGGGCTGCGACGCCATGCGCTATAGCTGCACGCCCGCGCTCGGGACGTTCTCCGCGACGGTCAGCGCCAGCGGCGACATCATGGTGAGCGAGAACAGGCTGCGCGCCGTCATGACGCTTGCCGCCTCGGCTCGCAGCAGGGGACCGGGCGACAGCGGACTCGGCGGCAGCAGACTCGGGGACAGCGACCTGCACGACCTGCACGCCACGCGGCACCCGTCGCTCGGCGGGTCGCTTGAGGCGGAGCTGACGCTGCTGCTCGGCGAGCCGTGGGACGCCGAGCTCGAGCCGTTCCGGCACGCCTCGGCCGGTGCGCCCGTCCGCTGGCTGCACGCCACCGGCTAGTATCACAGGTCGTGCCAGACCAGAATCGTCCCGCGTTGTCCGCTACCGAGCGGACCAGGCACCGGAGGCTGCGCGAGCAGGGCCGCACTGAGCGGGCCGACCTGCTAGCGGTGCTCACGGCCGGATTGATCGCCCACTTCGGCGTGATCGTCGACGGTACGCCGATGGTCGTGCCGACCAGCTACGGCTTCGACGACCACACCCTGTACCTGCACGGCTCGGTCGCCAGCCGCAGCCTCGATCCAGCCGGGACCGGGACCGTGTGCGTCACGATCACCCTGGTGGACGGCCTGGTGCTGGCCCGCTCGGTCTTCGAGCACGCGGTGAACTACCGCAGCGCTATGATCTACGGCATCCTGCGGCTCGTCACCGACCCGGACGAGAAGCTGCGCGGGCTGCGGCTGCTGTCCGAGCATCTGGCTCCCGGCCAGTGGGACTACGCCCGGCAGCCGAGCCGCAAGGAGCTCGCCAAGACGACGCTGCTGGCCCTGTCACTGGACGAGGCCTCGGTCAAGGTCCGCAGCGGCCCGCCCGACGACGCCGACTCTCCGGACGCGGCGCTCGGGCTATGGGCCGGCGAGCTGCCACTGGTCAGCACGTGGGGCGAGCCGGTACCTGACCCGGCGCTTGACCCCGGCATCAGCGTCCCTGCGCACATCGCCGCGCGGGCAGGCACCCCGGCCTTCGACCCGGCGCCCTAGCGCCGCCCGGCGCTGCCCCGGCGCCGCCCGCCTGGCCAGCCCCGCCTACACGTCCCCGGCCAGCGTGAGCGGCTCGGCAGTGACATTCTCCTCCGGCCGGTTCTGCGAGATCCAGGTGTCGATCCGCTCCCACCAGTCGTACAGCCACAGCAGCTGCGCCTCGTGGTCGGCGTCGCGCGGCACCTCGTCTACCGGCACCCGCCACCACTTGGCCCGGATGACCTGGTTGACCGACAGGTTCCGCCAGATGTCGCCCACGCTGACCAGCCGGTCCAGTCCGGCATGCGCCACGAAGATCACGTCCGCGCCCGGGCAGGCCGTGATCGCGGCGAACGCCCCGCCGCTGCGCGGTGCGAGCAGATTCGGCATGTCGCGGGCGCGGGCCGCCAGGTCGTGCCTGCCGAGCTGACGCAGCCGCTCGATGCCACGCTCCCACCGGCCGGGCGTCCAGTTGCCACCCTCGGGGAAGATCACCAGCGCCCCGGTCCGGTCAAGACCGCCGGCCAGCCGCTCGATTTGCTCAACGAAATGGCGCTCGCCGGTCTTGGCGTGATGGATGAACACGTTCGGCAGCCTGTTGGCGACGACATCGACACCAGGGTCCAACTGCATAGTCGCCTTCATCACGACCCGCGGGCGGCGCCCGTAGGAGCTGAGCAGGTGGCGCACCAGCAGGAAGGAGTCGCCGGGACCAGCGTGGCGGCTGAGCACTATGACGGGGCGGGCCAGCCTGGCGGCGAGCTCTTCCTCGGTCAGGGCCGGCTCGTCGATCTCGACCCGCAGGCCGAAGGACCTGGTCGCCGCACCGTAGATCAGGTCGAGGAACCACCGCATGACCGCGTAATGGCGGCTCTGGAACGGCTCGGTGCGCAGCCGCCCGCCGAAGCCGCTGATGATCCACAGGGCCAGGCACATGAACAGGGCAGCGGTCTCGGCGAAGAACCAGGCGAGTGCGAAGAACAGCAGCCGCAGTCCCCGGCTGCGGCCCGGTCGCGAGCGGGTGAGCATCCCGAAGATCATTGTCAGGATGGCGAGCAGCGGGAACAGCAGGGTTACGGCGACGGCGATCACGATCGCCAGCGGCGCGATCACGAGTCTGCGGAAGATCCTGGGCGGTAGCATTGCCGACCCCCCTGTCACAACAGTCAGCGTCACTGTCCATTCAGCCTAGCTGGCCGAACAGCATTACTGGCCGTTCAGCGCGGCGAGATACATTACTGGCCGTTCAGCGCGGCGAGATAGCTGACAGTCGCGGTGTAGGCCCGCTCGATACTTACCCCGACCATGCTCTTGTCCCGGTAACGCAATTGCGAAAGGTCGGGCGCACGCGGCGATCCGCCGGCCGGGAGGACATGAACGTCAACCCCGGCCGGCAGTGCCGACATTTCCTCATGAAACCGGTGCCTGCGAGCGATCTCGAAGGCGACAAGCCCCACTTGCCACGGTCGCTGCGGCACGACCAGCTTGCTCTCGATCCGGCCGACCTGCAGCACGTAGATCGTGGTCGCGCCGAGTGCGACCGCGCGGCCGACCGGGATCGAGTCGACCAGACCGCCGTCGAAGTAGTGCTGGCCGTCGACCTCGACCGGGGGGAGCAGCCCGGGCACAGCGCACGACGCCAGCACGGCGGGGACGACTTTGCCCTCGCTGAACCAGTGCGCGCTCGCCCGCTCGATACTGGCCGCCACGCACTGGAACGGCAGCGCCAGCCCGGCGAAGTCGGCCACGGGCAGCATGGCGGACAGCATCTCGCTGAGCGGCTCGATCGCGTGCAGATGCGTCCCCGAGCGGGCCAGCCGTACCGCCCGGCCAAGCAGCGTCTCGCTGAACGCCTGCTGGATGGCCGCGCTCTGCCACAGGTCGGTGAGCCGGGCCGCCGCGCCAGGAGGGTCGGCCGCCACGAAGGAGCCGTTGATGGCACCGATCGACGTGCCGACGACCAGGTCCGGCTTGATCCCGGCCTCGGCAAGCGCCCGGAGCATGCCTACCTCGTGTGCGCCGAGCAGCCCGCCACCGCCGAGCACGAACGCAGTCGTCACCCGCACTACGGTATCCCGAAGTCATCCTCCGGCTGGGCGGGCAGGCAGCGTCTCGTCCGGTACCTGATCGGCGACGGACGCGCTTGACCGGGGCCAGACCGACGTGGCACCGGGTACCAGATCCCGGTTGACGACCCAGGCGACGCTCTCCACGGTGGCGATTCCGTAGAGCTCACTGGGGTTGTCGTGGGTAAGCACGACGATCGTGTAGCCACTGGACTTGTGCAGGAAACAGCCGATGCTGTTGATCACCCACGGGCTGGTGCTGAGGTTCGGCAGCGGCGCCCAGCCGTTCTTGATGTGCCAGCTGTAGTACTTCGGCGCGCCCGCCCTGACGCCCCACGTCTGCGACGAGATGACGTGATTCATCAGGTACAGCTCGTAATCCCGGGAGGCACTGGTCAGCACCTGGTTAGAGCTCATCAGCAACTGCAGCAGCAGCGACTGGTCGTGCCCCGTGATCTCGGTCAGCCCCCAGGCGCCCCAGGTGTTCAGCACGGTCTGCTTCATCTTGGCCTGGTCGAGGAAGTGCTGCAAGGCGGTAAGCCCGACGTGGGCCCACAGCGCGCTCGCCGCGCCGTTGTCGGACTGGGTGATCATCAGCCAGGCCTCGTTCTTCTCCCAGGACGTCAGGCCGCGGTGCTCGTCCTGCGCCTTGAGCAGCAGCGCCGCGAGAATGGTCGCCTTGACCGCGCTCGCGGAGTAATTCTGCTGGCTGCTGTGATACCAACAGTGAATGCCAGTCCGGTAGTCGTGCACAGCGACCGTGACGTCGTCGAACGGATTGTAGGACGGGTCGGCGCTGGTGAACCGGCTGCGCAGGGCGACGTCAATCGCGTGCGCGATCTTGGCCTCCAGAGCCTTCTGGCTGACCGGCCCGGCACACGCCGGCGCGCTCGTGCTTGCGGGCGCAGCGGCCGCAGCGGTGGCTGCTGCCGTCGTTGCGGTCGTCGTAGCCGTGAGAACGGTGGCCATGGCCAGCAGCGCGAACGGCGTCCGCGCACGCCAAGAACAACGTGAGTTCATCGGATGTCCCTCGTAATGCGATCTATCGTGACGAACTCCGAGACGGCAAAGGCAGCCCTAAGGTTGGCCTAACAGACAGATAAGGTCAGATCGTCATCGGATCGTGACCTGGCGCCAGAACGGCGGGAAGTCAGGCCGCCGAGCGGGGGTATCCGCGCCGGACAGTGCGGTCGAGAATGCCGAGAGTGGCGCG
>DASWAA010000627.1:0-6250 GCA_036391385.1 Streptosporangiaceae bacterium | reverse complement strand
CCTCCCAGCCCGCCCGGTATATCGTCCGCGACCTCGCCCTGGCCAGGAAGGGCGACCTGACAGCCATCAAGACTTCCAAGGTGGTCAGCGCTACGGTGGTGACCAAGCCGTGACGACCACAGAAAAGGCGATGACAGCTACGATGCGCCATTCCAGGCTCGTAAATCTGGGTCTGCAGGTCGCGGGAGCCGGACTCCTTGCCGCGACCGCGGCCATCCACCTGGACCTCTACCTGACCGGGTACCGGTCGATCCCGACGATCGGGTGGCTGTTCCTGCTGCAGATCATCACCGGCTTCGCCCTGGCGGTCGCTGTCCTGGTCGCGAGGAGTCAGCTGATCGCCGCCGCGGGCGCCGGCTTCGCGCTCGCCACGCTCGGCGGCTACCTGCTGTCGGCGTCGGTCGGGCTGTTCGGGTTCAGGGAAGTACGCACGACAGCCGGGGTGGTCGCGGGGGTTATCGAGGTCGCGGCGTTCGCCGCGCTCGGGCTGGCCGCGGTCATCCCGGCACCAGATCCGGAAGCTGCCGGACCATCGGGCACCTACGGCCGGCTCATCGCCTCGGCGCGAGCCGAACCGCGCAAGGCGGTACCCGCCATCGCCGCCGCATCCGTGCTGGCCCTGGCCCTGCTCGGCGCCGTCGTGGCGAGCGCTGGCACGCCAGCTCCCGCCGCCGCGAGCGGCACGACCACGACGCTCAGGACGACCACGATCCGCGGGGTGACAGTCCTTACCAATGGCAAGGGACTGACGCTGTACTGGTTCGCCCCTGATACCCGGTCGGCGTCGAAATGCTACGGATCGTGCGCCTCCTACTGGCCACCGGTGACCGGAACGCCGAAGGCCGGACCGGGAGTCACGGGCACGCTCGGAACGATCAGACGGACCGACGGCACGACGCAGGCGACCTACGACGGCCACCCGCTGTACGCCTATGTCGGCGACAGCGGGCCTGGTCAGGCCAACGGCAACAAGCTCAACCTCAACGGCGGCCTGTGGTACGAAGTCCGCGTCTCCGGCTGAGGCCGTGCACGCCGGGCGAGCATCGCCTTTCCCGAGAGGCTGGCGGTCACGACCAGCCGGACGGGTCAGGCAGGGACCGCGGCACTCGCAGGCGCCGCCAGGTCCGAGCCGCGGCTGACGTTCTTGCGCATGACGAACTGGTCAAGCGGCGAGTACGTAGGCGATCCGGCCGATGCGCCGTAATGGGTCACGGTGATCGAGGTAGTGCCGCCAGGTTCCCGCGGCGCGACATCGAACGCGGCGAAGCCGTAGGGGGTCTGCAGGTCACGATAGGCGGACCAGGGAGCAGGCTCGGTCGTGGTGATAGTCGGATGCTGGCTCTGCGGGCTTCCGGACCCGACACCGGTGATCAGCACTCCGTCATGCGGCGAGTCGAAGTCCGCGCCCGGTGTGGGGAAGGAGTGACCGCCACCGCCGATGATCATGTGGACCGTACCGGTGGAAGTGTCCATCTGGTACGGGTCGCTCCCCTGTGGCGCGGGGGTGAGCAGAGCGCTCCCTGACAGTACGCCCCGGACCGGGAATGTCCGCTCGAAGTGATGCTCGTGGCCGGCGACCACAAGGTCCACCCCGTACTTGTCGAACAGCGGCAGCCACTGCTGCCTGATGCCGAGGTCGGCACCATTGAAGTGAGCCGAGGACATGGCGACCTGGTGCATGCACACGACGATCCAGTCGATGTCAGCCGACGCCTGCGCCGCCGCGAGTTCGACCTCCAGCCACTGGCGCTGCAGTCCCGAGCTGTATCCGACGATGTAAGGGTCGTAAGAATTCGCTACGTAGCCAGGAACATGGTCACGCCGGTAGCCACTGAACCCGCCGTCCTGATAGCAGACGTCGTCGTTGTTCAGGGAGATCACCCGGACAGACCCGACCGTGAACGCGTACCAGTTACCGCGGAACTCGGCAGAGCCGTTATCTGGCAGCTCGAATCTGGTCTGGTAGGACAGGTAGCCCTGCGGCCCGTTGCCGACCTCGTTCTCGTGATTGCCCGCCGACGGCATCCAGGGCCGGTTGGCGGCCGACCGGCTGTTATTGGTGAAGAACGAGGCCCACGTGGCGACCGGCTGGTCGCTGACATTGGCATAGCACAGGTCGCCGTTGAACAAGTGGAACAGCGGATCGAGGCTCTCGACCGCCGGGACGATGTACCCCGCATTCGGGGTATGCGGGCCTAGGCCCAGGCCTACCGGGGCGGGGATCGCCTGGTCGCCGAAGCTCGTGAACCGGAAACCGCGCGACCTGCCGGCAGGCCCGGTGCGGAACATCCCGCCCTGCGGCGAGGCGCCGTCGTTCAGTACCTCGTAGACGTACTGAGTATCGGGCGAAAGACGCTCAAGCCTCGCGTGATAGGTCCACACGGTCTCGCCGGTCAGCGCTTCTGTGTAGGTGCGTTCCTCGGCGGCTACCTCGAGGCCGTACCCCGCCGAGCCTGTGCCCAGCCTGAGCCGCGGCCTGGATACCGCCGCGGGAGTCGCCCAGGACACGGCAACCTCGCTGGTCGCGTCAGCACCGAACTGGACATGAAGCTGCCCTGGCGCGGGGGCGCCGGCTATCCCAGGTCGCCTGACCAGCGCCGGGGCTGTGTTCATCCTGGCCAGCGGTGCCGCTGCCAGCGTGATGCCGGCCGCTGACAGTACCTGCCGCCGGGAGACGTCCGCCTGTCCAGCCTCCATGTGCCCTCCTTGGTTCGCCATCGCGCGAGCTAGTCGGCTGCTCGCTGGCGATACTCGCGCGCACTCCTGCACGAGCGGTTTATGGCGAGTGAACGTCCTGACACGCCTCCGTGAAGGCTGCGGACGACACCCGCCGGGAGGGGCAGCCGGCTCCTCGCGAAGGACCTGAGATGTCCGTTACGGCGTGGCGGCAGCCGCTCTTCGCCGGCCGGCGTACTGGATGCCGTTGGCCTGGATCAATCCGCTGTCAATGGCGGCCTGCTCGTCAGCCTTGGTCGTGCCGGCCAGTTCGGGGAAGAAGTAGGGCCCGTAGGAGACGGTCTGTGATTCGAACCGGGCGTTCAGCGCGGCGAGGATGTCCTGTCCGGCGTGCAGGCCCTGCTCGTGCTCGCGGGATCGCTGAAAGTCGTCCCAGGACTGACCGGACTCAAGCCAGTGCGCTTGCCGGCGCTGGAGCCAGCCGGGATCGTCGGCCGGCGGCGGGAGGCGGTCGAAGCACCAGCGGGCCGTCGCCTCGTCAAACCGCTCCCGCGCCCATTCCACGACCACCAGCACGCCGCCGGGCACCAGCGCGGCTTCGACAAGGCCGAGCACGTCACCCAGATCGGCGAGATGATGCAGCGACGTGCATGCCACGATCGCATCTACCGCGCCGGCCAGCTCATAGCGCTCGAACTCCAGCTGACGGTAGGCCGGTCCTCGCGGCGCCTCGGGATCTATGCCGGTCACCTGGTAACCCGCCGCCGCCATCATGGGAACGAATCCGCCGAGCGGACCGCAGCCGATCTCCACGACCAGGGCCGGCACCATCGGCAGCGAGTCCCGCACGAACGGCCACTGCACCGCCAGCCACCGCTCATCAGGCGTCATGCTGGCAGATCCTATGCTGCTCAGGACTTACGCGGTCCAGGTCACGGGCAGCCGCTTGACCCCGCGCTGGAAGTTCGATCGCAGGAAGGACGGCCGACCCGCGTAGCTGAGTGCGGACGTGTGAGCCAGGACCTCGTCGAAGAGGGCGCGCATCTGCGTGCGCGCGAGGTGAGCGCCCAGGCAGAAGTGCGGGCCGTGACCGAACACCAGATGCGGGTTGGGATGGCGGCGGATGTCGAAGCGGTCAGGGTCGGCGAACGCCGCCTCGTCGCGGTTGCCCGAGGTGAAGGAGACAACTACCTTGTCTCCCTCGGCGATGCGCTGCCCGCCGAGCTCGCACTCGGAGGCTGCCGTCCGGCGGAAGGTCATGACCGGCGTCCACCAGCGCAGCATCTCCTCGACGGCGGCTGGCATCAGGGCCGGATCGGCGCGCAGGTCATCCTGTGCGCCCGGGTGCTCGAGCAGCGCGATGCACGCGCCCGGCAGGCCGTTGCGCAGCGTCTCGTTCCCGGCCACCGCGAACAGCCAGAACATGTTCTCGAACTCAGCCACCGACACCTGGCCGCCGTCATCGTCCACCTGTGCCAGCAGGATTGACATCACGTCGTCCCCGGGACGGCGCCGCTTCTCCTGCGCCAGCAGGTGCGCGTAGGCGTAAAGGTCAGGCATTCCCTCCCTGGTGCGCGGATCGGGCATCCGGCCGTCGCTGCCGGGAACTGGCCGTAGCGCCAGCGCCTCCCTGGCCATCGGCGTACCAGCGGCCGGGTCGAACTCAGCCGACGAGGCGTAGTCAGGGTCCTGGTAGCCGATGACGCGGTTGGACCAGTCGAAGAGCAGCCAGCGATCTTGAGGCGGCACGCCAAGTACATCTGCCAGCGTGAGCAGCGGCAGATCCGCCGCCAGGTCCTTGGCGAAGTCGCATTCGCCCCGCGGGCCCGTGAGCACCCGGTCGCAGATAGCCCGCGCGTGACCACGGATCCGGTGCTCAAGCTGGGAGACCGCCCGGGGCGTGAACGACCGGCCAAGCAGTCGCCGCAGGCGGGAGTGATCTGGCGGATCCATGTTGAGCATCATCTGCCTGACGTAGCCGAGCGCCTGCGGCGTCGCCGGGTCGCGGATCTGCGTGGCCCCCAGGGCGGAGGAGAAAAGCCGCGGCCTGGCCAGCACCGATTCGATCGCCGCGTGCCGCAGCACCAGCCAGAACCCGGGACCCGCCGGCCAGCCAAGCACCGGGCTCTCGGCTACCCAGGCGACTGGACCCTCGCTTCGCAGTCGCGCCAGGGCCTCGTAGGGCACCGCGTCGACGTAAGTGGACGGATCGAACACGATCTCCGTCTCGGGCCGAGCGGACCTGGGCGGTGTCATCGCCGGCCCGGGAACTTCCGGACCGATATCGCGAACGGCACGTTCAGCACCCTCCCGCAGCACTAGCCGGATGCAGCCGACTTTAGCCACCAGATGCGCCGTCGGCGACCCCCCGAGTTCAGTCCCTGGTGCCGCGTAGCCGACCGCCAGCCCAAGGACGGGATGGCACACTTCGACCATGGAGGCACGACTGCGAGTTCGTCGGGGCGGCAGCGGAGAGCCGCTCCTGGTACTGGTGCATGGCCTGGGCGCGACCGGAGACGTCTGGGCCAGCTGGCAGCCCTTGCTCGCGCGGCGATGGCCGGGGCGATGGCTAGCGCCCGACCTGCCCGGTCACGGCGGCTCGCCGCCGCTAGCCGCGTATACCTTCGACGGCTTCGCCGCCGCGGTCGCCGGAATCGTCCAGCCCGGTGCCCCCGTCGTCGTGCTCGGGCACTCGCTCGGCGGCGTCGTCGGCCTGGCCCTGGCCGGCGGCCGGTTCCCCGTGCAGGTCCGGGCGGTCATCGGACTGGGAATCAAGGTGGCCTGGACCGATGAGGACCTCGACCGGGCCCAGGCCATGGCCCGTCGGCCGCTGACCTGGTTCGCCTCGCGTGACGAGGCCGCCGCCCGCTACCTGCGGGTGTCAGGTCTGGCCGGCCTGCTGCCGGCCGGTGACCCGGCCGTGGACGCCGGACTGCGCGAGCAGGACGGGCAATGGCGGCTGGCGATGGATCAGGCAACATTCGCGGTCGGGGCACCCGACATGGCGCGCCTGCTGACGCGATCGCAAGCCGCGGTGACTCTTGCCCGGGGCGAGCACGACCCCATGAGCACAGACCAGCAGCTAGCCCGCCTGGGCGTCCCGACGGTCTCGCTCCCGGGCCTCGGTCACAATGCCCACGTCGAGTGCCCGGAACTGTCGATCACCCTGCTCGACCCATACCGATAGGCCGACGCTGGCAGGCCCGCTCACCGGGCCGACGTAACCTGCGGGCCCGGCTGCCGCTGAGGCCGCACCGGCCGAGGCGCGTCGAAGAGCCACTCGACGTCGACCTCCTCGCCGCCTACATTCGCGGTGTCCCATGGCTCGCTGACGACAAGCGTGTGCACAAGCTGCGCGGGCAGGCGCTCGAGGTGAGTGCGCAGCACCGAGTCATCAGGCAGTCCGTCGACACGCGGTTCGAGCCGGCTTCGGGTCTGGATCAGCCGCTGCATCAGCGCGCCGAGATCCGCTTCGCGGTCATATGCTCCCCCGTCGGCGTCCGCTAGTCCCTGCGCGATCAGGTCCTTGATGGCCAGCGTGTTACCCGCGGCATCCGTGGTAACCATCTGTCGC
>DASWAA010000626.1:0-7259 GCA_036391385.1 Streptosporangiaceae bacterium | reverse complement strand
CGCCGATCACGGCAGCGGACGGCCGCCGTGCGTCCGCCGCTGTGCCGCGCTGCTGGGAGGCGGCGCCGGCGGCGATCGCCGGGCCGATGGCGTGGGAGTCCATGGTGTTTAACTTTCGTCTAAGGTTTGTCTAGATAGCACGGTAGCTTTCGCGACGCAAGCTTGTCAAATGTCTGTCGAATTACCGTAGAGTGTCGGCATGGACTCCCCCGAAGGCCAGCCGGTGCTGCGCATCGGTGAGCTCAGCCGGCGCCTCGGCGTGAGCGACCACGTGCTGCGGGCGTGGGAGAGCCGCTACGGCCTGCTGCGGCCGGTGCGCTCAGCGGGCGGCTTCCGGCTGTACTCCGAGGCGGACGCGCTGCGGGTCCGCCGGATGCAGGCCCACCTCGCGCATGGACTGTCAGCCGCCGAGGCAGCGCGAGCAGTGCTCGGGGAGGACCGCGGGGCCGGGGC
Source organism: Streptosporangiaceae bacterium (assembly GCA_036391385.1). Taxonomy (GTDB): domain Bacteria; phylum Actinomycetota; class Actinomycetes; order Streptosporangiales; family Streptosporangiaceae; genus Chersky-822. The sequence continues at coordinate 6,806 of DASWAA010000626.1, read as the reverse complement.
TGACCTCGGCCACACCGCCGGGCCCCGCCGCGCCGCGACGACGGCGGGAGAGCTGTCCGGAGCCCTCCGGCTGGCCCTTGACGCCTTCGACGAGCCAGCCGCACAGGCAGCCCTTGACCGGCTCATGTCCGACCTCTCCCTGACGGCAGTGCTCCGCGACGTTCTGCTGCCGTATCTCACCGAGCTAGGAGAGCGCTGGGAGAGCGGAACGGCCAGCGTCGCCCAGGAGCACTTCGCCAGCAACGTCATCCGCGGGCGGCTCGCCGGGCTGGCCCGGGGCTGGGGGAACGGGCACGGCCCTCGCGCCGTCCTGGCCTGCCCGCCCGGGGAGCTGCACGATCTGGCGCTGATGGTCTTCGGCATCGTGCTCAACCGCAACGGGTGGAGGATCGACTACCTCGGGACGAACACCCCAGTCGAGGAGCTGACCCAGACGGTCGAGGCCAGGCGCCTGGACCTCGTCGTCCTCGCTGCGACCCTGCCGGAAGGTCTTGAGCCCTGCGCTACCCAGCTCACCGCGCTCGCCAAGCGCGCACCGCTCGCCCTGGCCGGCGCCGGCGCCACGCCGCAGTTCGCCGCTGCTGTGGGGGCCCGGCTGCTCACCAGCGACCCGGTCACCGCGGCCGAGAATGTTCAGTGGCCGCAGTGAACGCTCCCGCGGGCGGCGCCTTAGGCTTCGCGGACACCCGGTCGCACCGCGGCCGCCGCGGCCAGGCAGTCCCAGAGCTTGCGTGCGGCGGCGGGGTCTTTCTCCCGTGTCCACGGCAGGGGGTACTCGGGCCGGGAGCGCCGGTCGTGCCAGAACCGGCCGCTGCCCAGGCGCGTGTGAGGCGCGGTGGCCAGCCAGACGATCGTGTCAGCTCCCTGCTCGGGTGAGAGCAGGATCGGCCGGGTGACCCGCCGGAAACCGGGGAGAGCGGCGGCCACCCCAGGGGTGTCCACCCAGCCGGGGTGCATGGCATGAAATGCGACGCCAGTCCCGTCGAGCCGGCGCGCCCATTCCCGGCTCAGCGCCACCTGGGCCCGTTTGGCCCGCGCGTACGCAGTGGCGCCCCGGTAACGCGACCTGGTCAGCTGCAGCGTGCTGAGGTCGAGGCGCTGGGTGTACATGCCGCCCGAGGAGACGGTGATCACCCGGGAGGGGGCGGCGGCGAGCAGCGCGGGCACGAGCAAGGTCGTCAGCAGGAACGGCGCGGCCACCTGCCCGAGGATGGTCAGCTCGGTCCCGGCCTCGTCGGTGCGGAATACGGGATGGATGACGCCGGCGTTATGGATGAGCACGTCGAGCCGGTCATGGGTGGCGCGGAACTGGCGGGCGAAGGCGCGGACGGCATCGAGGTCCTCGAGATCGGCCAGGCCGTAGCTGATGGCCGTGCTGCCGGAGGCAGCGGCGATGCCGTGCCTCGCCCGCTCCGCCCGGCCGCGATCCCGGGCGAGGAAGTGGACCGCCGCGCCCCGGCGGGCCAGCGAAACGGCTGCCGCGTACCCGATCCCGGAGGTCGCGCCAGTGATGAGGACGATCCGCCCGGCGGCGGGATAGGCGTCGGTGAACTCGGGCAGCAGCCGGGACCGGACGGCCAGGCCGATCCGGGAGAAGCCCGGGACGACGCAGGCCTCCATCGCGGCATCCACCGCCAGCCTGAAGCTGGTCACGGCGCACCCCCTCCCCCGCTGTCTTGGCCGCCCGCGAGGCGGGACCGGCGTGCCGGGTAAGTATCGTCTAAATTTCGTCGAGTATTCGTCTAAGACCAAGACTCGCCTACCCGCAAGGCGATGTCAAATACCGCCGGGGGATATATAGGCGTTATCTACCTTTCGATCCGCTGCTGGTCTTGCCTGAAAATTGACGCAACCTACTGGTTGCAATATTATAGCAACCAGTAGGTTGCTGCATGACTGGAGACAGTCATGGCTTTCCCAGATCGAGATTTCGCGCAGCTTCCCGAAGACGCCGATGCGGATCGACAAGAACACGAGAAGAAACAGGAGACAGGCAATGACCAGTCACAAGACGGGGACTCGCAAAGAGTGGCTCGACGCGCGGCTAGAGTTGCTCGAGGCGGAGAAGGAGCTGACCAGGCGCGGCGACGAGGTGTCGCGGCGGCGGCAGGAGCTGCCCTGGGTCCCGATCAGCAAGGACTACCGCTTCGAGACCGACGAGGGAACGGCGTCGCTCGCTGATCTGTTCCTGGGACGCTCGCAACTGCTCGTCTACCACTTCATGTTCGGGCCGGACTACACCGCCGGATGCCCGTCCTGCTCGGCGATCGCCGACGGCTTCAACGGCTCCGCGGTCCACCTCGCCAGCCACGACGTCAGGCTCTGCGCGGTGTCGCGGGCCCCGCTCGCCATGCTGCAGGCGTACAAGCGGCGGATGGGCTGGACCTTCCCGTGGGCGTCCTCCTACGGCAGCGACTTCAACTTCGACTTCGCGGTGGCGCACACCAAGCAGGAGTGGGAATCGGGCGCCGTCGCGTACAACTTCCATGCGGAGGACCTGCGCCCGGCGGCCGGCGAGGAGAGCTCCCGCGACGCCTTCTCCCAGTCGATCGTCGGCACGGACTGGGAGACCTACCGGCGTGAAGGACCCGGCATGAGCGCTTTCGCCCTGGAGCACGGCACCGTCTACCACACCTACTCGACGTACGCGCGCGGGCTTGACGGCCTGTGGGGCATGTACCAGTGGCTCGACCGCGCGCCGCTCGGCCGCAACGAAACCGACATGTGGTGGCGTCGCCACGACGAGTACGACAACTAGTGAGGCCGCCATGGGCTGACGATCGGCGCGGAGGTCAGGCCTTACGGGCGCACGGCTAGGTAGCGCGTGAGGTGGTCGATCACCTCGCGCGCGTCGTCCTCGATTCCGCAAATGAAGGTGGACTTACGGCGGCGCAGCACGGGCAGCCCAAGCGCGTACAGTCCGGGGCTGCCGGTCACGCCGCCGTCATGGCGAAGCTGGCCCTTCGCGTCGACCACGGGCACGTCGAGCCACTGGTAGTCAGGCCGAAACCCCGTCGCCCACACGATCGCTCGGATCTCGCCGCTTTCCAGGTCAAGCTGCAACCGCGTCGACTCCGGCACGCGGGTCGGCGCGAACCGCTCGGGAGGGTCGACCTCGGCGTCACGTCCGTGCGCCAGTGCCCACTTGTCGAATGTGTCAAGCAGGCGGCGCATCTTGAGGTCCGCGAGCGAGAACACGTTGCGCAGGCCGCCGGAGAACAGCGCGCGGCCGTCACGTGCGGCCGCCCAGCGTCCTACCAGCTCGACGCCCATCGAGGCGAGCACGTTGAGGTCGAGCGTCGTCCGCCGAGGCGTCCCGACGAGCTGGGGCGAGGGCAGTCGCCGGGCCCGCGAGAGATCGTCGACCTCGTCGTACCGCTGGTCCCATACGCCCGACGCTTCCATCCACCACAGCACGTCGCGCCCGCGGTACGTGCGCGGCAGCCGCACGTGTTCCCCCACCGAGAGGGTGACTGGCCGGCCCGACCGCGCCAGTTCGGCTGCCAGCTGCACGCCGGTCGCCGACGCTCCAACGACGAGCACGCCGCCGTCGGGAAGCTTGGCGGGGTCGCGGTAGCCGAATGCGGTCAGCTGCTCGACGGGCGCCGGCACCGCCGCTGCGAAGGGCGGCACCGATGGCTGATTGCAGGCGCCGCTCGCGATCACGACTGCCCGGCAGCGAATCTCGCCGTGACTCGTCGTCACGTCGTAGCCGCTGTCGGTGCGTCGCACCGACAGGACGTTCGTGCCGGTCCGGACGGGAGCTCGTGAGCGCGCGGCGAACCGCTCGATGAAGTCGGTCACCTCCCCCATCGTCATGTAGCCGTCGGGGTCCGGGCCCTCGTAGCGCTGGCCCGGCAGGCGGCTCTGCCAGTTGGGAGTAAGCAGCCGCAGGGAGTCCCAGCGCTCACGCCGCCAGGAGTTCGCCACCTCACCGCGTTCGAGCACGACGTGATCCACCGACCGGTCGCTGAGGAAGTGGCTTGCGGCGAGGCCGGCGTGCCCCGCGCCGATGACGACCGTGGTGGTGCGCTCGATGACGGTGCTCCTCGTAGCTGGCCGGAGCGCGCGCGTCGGACAGGCCGCCGCGCGACCGCTCAGGCGACTTCGACGGTGACGTTCGTGGGGTTCGTGAGAGCGTCAAACACCGCGGAGCGCTTCTGAGACTGGGCCACCAGCGCCTCGATGTCCTCCCTCGACGCGTCCGCGTCGATGGTGAAGGTCACCTTGATGTCGTTATAGCCGTTGCGAACTTCACTGTCGGCACCGAGGATCCCGCGGATGTCGTGCGCGCCCTCGACCGTCGACTCGACCGAGCGCAGCTGGATGCCGCGATTCTCCGCGACGGACGCCACGCCCGCCGTCAGGCAGCTCGCCAGGCCGACGAGAAGGTACTCGATCGGAGTGATGCCGCCGTCCTCCGCAGCGAAAACCTCGGGGTGGTCGGCTTCGAACACCGACTCCTCCTTGTGGCTCTGCTCCTGCCCGAGGCCGAAGAAGCTCTGCACCTTGATCGTGCTGTGGACGCCGCTCTGCCACTTCGCGGACGCGCGCCAGGTGAACTGAGCGGCCTCGGGCGCGCCCTTCAGCACTTCGCGCGCGTCGAGCAGCGCCTGCACGTTGACCCCGTTGCTGACTGTAGTCATCTCGCGCCATGCCCCTTTCGACCACTTCCCGGTATTCCCTATGAAGGTGCTTGACAATACACCAGTCCGGGCGGGTTATCATAACGCCCATGGCGGAGCCAGCCTCGACGCTCGCGGCCGGCTCGGTCGGCACTGTCGAAACGCAGTACCTCGACCTGCCGGACCCGGTGCGGCTTGACTGCGGGCGGGAGTTGCACCCGGTCCGCGTGGCGTACGAGACCTACGGCGTGCTCTCACCCGGGCGCGACAACGTCATCCTGGTGTGCCATGCGCTCAGCGGTGACGCGCACGCCGCGGGCTTCGCGAAGACGCCGCCGCAGGAGAGCACGCGCGACGGGTTCGCGGCCGAAGACCGCGACGGCACGGCCGGCAAGGGACTCGGCTGGTGGGACGGGATGATCGGCCCCGGCAAGGCGTTCGACACCGACCGCTTCTTCGTGGTCTCCACGAACCTGCTCGGCGGCTGCCGGGGCACGACCGGGCCGTCGTCGACCGACCCGGCGACGGGCAGGCCGTTCGGGCCCGACTTTCCCGTGATCACGGTGGCGGACATGGTGCGGACCGAGCGCACGTTCCTGAACGTACTCGGCATCGACCGGCTTGCGGCAGTAGCCGGGGGCTCGCTCGGCGGGATGCAGGCGTTCGAGTGGGCGGTCCAGTTTCCTGATCAGGTCGATGCCGTCGTGGCCATCGCCAGCACGCACGCCCTCCACCCGCAGGGCGTGGCCTGGAACGCGATCGCGCGTGAGTCGATCATGCGCGACTCGGCCTGGCGAGGCGGCCGCTACTACGGCACGGGCGCCGCCCCCGATGCCGGCATGGGCGTGGCGCGGATGGTCGGTCACGTCACCTACCTGTCCGGACAGGCACTGAGCGACAAGTTCGGCCGGCGACTGCAGTTCGCCGACGACATCCGCCACACGATCACCGAGCCGGAGTTCGAGGTCGAGAGTTACCTGCGCCACCAGGCGGACTCGTTCGTCCGGCGCTTCGACGCCAATACCTATCTCTACATGTCGCGCGCGCTGACGTATTTCGATCTCGCGCGACAGCACGGCAGCGGGTCGCTCGTTCGGGCGCTCGACGGCGTCTCGGCCCGGACGCTGCTGATCGCGTTCAGTTCCGACTGGCTGTACCCGCCGTCCGCTTCGAGGGAGATCGCCGACACGCTCCGTGCTCTCGGCAAGCCCGTAGAGTTCCATGTGATCGAGGCGCCGTACGGCCACGACTGCTTCCTGCTCGAGGAAGCCCGGCAGACGCCGATCATCCGCCAGTTTCTTGAGCAAGCGCAGCCTGGCCGAACGCGGAGCCGACGGGCGACAGCGAGGAAGAGGACGTCGTGACCGACAAGCCCTCCCGTGCCGAGATTTTGCCTGCCGAGACTGTGCCTGCCGAGGCGAGCCGGGCGTTCGGGTTCGAAACCCGGCAACTGCACGCCGGGCAGCGGCCGGACCCGAACACGGGCGCACGTGCGGTCCCCATCTTCCAGACGACGAGCTACGTGTTCGAGGACCCGGAGTCAGCGGCGGCGTACTTCAACCTGCAGGAGTACGGGAACACGTACTCCCGGATCATGAACCCGACCGTCGCGGTGTTCGAGGAGCGAGTGGCGAGCCTCGAAGGCGGCTGCGGTGCGGTGGCTTTCGCCAGCGGAATCGCCGCGCAGGCAGCGGCACTCTTCACGCTGCTCGAGCCGGGCGACCATGTCGTCTCGTCCTCGGCGCTGTACGGCGGGACCGTGAACCAGTTCAAGCACCTGCTGCGCAAGATGAGCGTCGAGCTGACGTGGGTCGATCCCGACGATCCGGACGCGTGGCGGAAGGCAGTCCAGGCGAACACGAAGGCGTTCTTCGGCGAGACGATCGGCAACCCTGCCGGGAACGTGCTCGATATCGAGACTCTGGCGGCCATCGCGCACGAGCACGAATTGCCGCTGGTCGTGGACAACACGTTCGCGACCCCGTATCTGTGCCGTCCGATCGAATGGGGCGCCGACATCGTGATCCACTCGGCCACCAAGTTCATCGGCGGCCACGGCACGAGCATCGGCGGTGTCGTCGTCGACGCCGGCACGTTCAACTGGTCCAACGGGCGGTTCCCCGTTGTCGCTGATCCGTCGCCGGCTTATCACGGCCTGCAATTCCACGAAACCTTCGGGAC
>DASWAA010000625.1:0-9510 GCA_036391385.1 Streptosporangiaceae bacterium | reverse complement strand
CCAGTCGTGCACGGCCGACTCGTCGTTGTAGCGTGCAAGCCGCGCCAGCTCGGCCCGCACCGCCGCCAGCGTCGGCTGCTCCCTCGGCGTCATCTCGGCTGATCAGGAGCCGTCGGCTGGGTCGCCGCGGTCTCGTGGTGGACGTGGGCGCGCTGGCCGTCGCGGTCGAAGATCATGATCAGCTCAGCCGGGCGGTCGACGGCTGCGATGGCGTGCGGCGTCATGGTGGCGAACTCGGCCGACTCCCCAGCCTGGACGATGATCTCGCGTTCGCCCAGGGCCAGGCGCACCTGGCCGGTGATGACGAAGAGCCAGTCGCGGCCGGGGTGGACCCGCTGCTCCGCGGTCTTGCCGGTCGGCTCGAGCCGCATCTTAATCGCGACCGTGCTGGCAGTTGGCCGGCTGAGCAGCCAGGTGGTGCGCTCGCACGTGCTGTCCGGCACCGGGCGGATGACCACGTCGTCGTCGTTGTGCACGTCGAGGAGCGCGTCCAGGTCAACGTGCAGGGCCGCCGCCAGCGGCAGCAGGATGTCCAGGCTGATCGCCCGCTTGCCGGTCTCGACCCGGCTGATGGTGGAGGGGCTGAGGTTGGTCCGCGCCGCGAGTTCGTCGAGCGACAGGCCGAGCGTGTTGCGCAGGCTCCGCAGCCGGGCCCGCACCAGGCGTTCAATCTCGTTCAGCTCGGTCATGGGCCCTCCGTCGATCTTGCGAATATAGCAAAGATCCTTGCACTTTATGCAGCCGACTGTGAGGTTGGGGCTATGAGCAGCCATGACAGCCACACCATCGAGCGGCACTGCGACGTCTGCGTCATCGGCGGTTCGGCCGCCGGGCTGGCCGCCGCGCTTCAGCTCGGGCGCCAGCGCCGGTCGGTGATCGTCGTTGATTCCGGGGAGCCCCGCAATGCCCCGGCCGCGCACATGCACAGCTTCCTCGGCCGCGAGGGGCTTCCCCCGGCGGAACTGGTTGCCGCCGGGCGGGCCGAGGTCCGCAGCTACGGCGGCGAGGTCCTGGCCGGGCGGGCGACCCGGGTGAGCCGCACGGAGGCGGGCGGCTTCCGGGTCGAGCTGGCCGGCGGCCACTCGGTCATCGCCCGCCGGGTGCTGGCCGCTACCGGCCTGGTCGACGAGCTGCCGGACATCGCGGGCCTGGCGCAGCACTGGGGGCGCGACGTCATCCACTGCCCGTTCTGCCACGGCTACGAGTTCCGCGACCAGCGGATCGTGCAGATCGTCACCCACCCGGCCGGCCTGCACAGCGCCGGGCTGTTCCGCCAGCTCAGCGCCGACCTCACCGTCGTGCTGCCCAACCCCGCCGACGTGGAGCAAGCCGAGCTCGACGCACTGCGGGCCAGCGGGGTGACGATCGTGACCGGCCGGGTGAACCGCATCGTCACCGGGGCCGACGGGCACGTCACGGCGGTCGAGGTGGGCGGCCACGGTTCCGTGGCCGCCGACGTGGTCGCGGTCGGCCCCCGGTTCCGGGTCCGCGCCGAGCCGTTCGCATCGCTCGGCCTGAAGCCGTCGGCGCACCCGACCGGGTTCGGAGACTTCCTTGAGACCGACGAGACCGGGGAGACCTCGGTGCCTGGGCTCTACGCAGCCGGCAACGCGACCGACCCGGGCCAGCAGGTGCTCCAGGCCGCCGCGCACGGCAGCCGGGTCGGCGCCATGATCAGCTTCAGCCTCGCCTCCGACGACATCGCGGCCGCGGCCCGCCCGTCGGCCAACGAGTCCGACTGGGACCACCGCTACGGCGGCAGCCAGCTGTGGAGCGGCAACCCGAACGGCACGCTGGTCAACGAGGTCACCGGTCTCGCGCCCGGCCGCGTTTTGGATGTCGGCGCGGGCGAGGGCGGCGACGCGCTCTGGCTGGCCGCCCGCGGCTGGACCGTGACCGCGAGCGACATCTCGCAGCGCGCGCTGGACCGGATTGGCGCCGAGGCCAAGCACCGCGGCCTGCCGGTTGAGTGCCTGCGGGCCGACGCGAACGCGCCAGACCCGTACACGGCCGCGTCCTACGACCTGGTAACGGCGCAGTATGCGTCGATCCCCCGCACGCCCGACGGCCGCGGCCTCCGCAACCTGCTGCGGGCGGTCGCCCCCGGCGGGACGCTGCTCGTCGTCGGCCACGACCTCGAGCCGCTGCGGGCGCCGGCCGACTCCCCGGAGCACGCCCGGATGTTCGACCCCGATGCCTACGTGAGCGTCGATGACTTCGCGGCCGCGCTGACCGACGCGCCGGACTGGTACATCGAACGGCACGAGAAGCGCCCCCGCCCGGCTGGGGCCGCCTCTGCCGCGCACCATGTCCACGACGTCGTGCTCCGCGCCCGGCACGGGCCGCTCCTGCCCGGCAGGGACAACGGCCTTGCGGTGGAGCGTGACCGGTGCCGCCCGGTGTGCCTGGGTGGGACACGGTTCTTTCCGGCCCGCGGTTTAAGCTGTCCGGTCCAGCAGGACTGGCATCGGACGGTACCCACGTCTGGGTCGCCAAACCAGGACGGAAATTCCGTGACCGAGCTGAACGTCAGTGACGGCTCGCTCGTGCAGGTACTGTCCGGTACGCCGTACAACTTCAGTACCCCGCAAGCGCTGGCATTCGACGGCCGCCACGTCTGGGTCTCGAACAACGGCAGCGACTCCCTGACATAGCTGAGCGCCACCGACGGGTCGTTCGCGCAGATTCTGTCCGGTGCCCCGTACAACTTCAGCGCCCCGGACGGACTCGCCGTGATCCGCAATCCAGTACTCCCCGTCGGGAGCCTGTGGGTGGCGAACGGCGGGAACGACAGCGTGACAGAGATCAGCACCGGCGGCTTGATCGGGACTGACGGAGCCTTCGTCCAGAACATCCTCGGCCCCCAGTACGGCTTCGACCACCCCTTCGGGATCATCGCGAGTCGCACCCAGATCTGGGTCACCAACCCGCGCGCTAATTCGGTGTCGGAGTTCAACGCCTCGGACGGGAGCTGGATCAGAACGGTCACCGGCGGCAGCTACGGCCTGTTCAACCCCGGCGAGATGCTCCTGACGCCCGCAGGAGTCTGGGTGACCAATGGAGGTACCCCTTCTGCCAACTCGATCGCCATCCTGCCGACCGGTTAACTCAGGGACAGCGGGAGTGCCTCGACAGAGGGTCCCGGTGGGCCCCGGCCGCGCGGGGTACGGGGAGCCGTCGGCACCCCCGCATCAGGGCCCTGGCCGCAACGCTGACGGCGACTGCTGCCCGGCTCATGGCGGAGCTCATGTGCATCTGCGCCTGGCCCTAACCTGGATTCGTGCACCTCTCGGAGCTTGACTGGGCATACGTGCAGGAGCGGGCGGCGAACTTCACCGGCCGGGCCTGGGTCTTCGACAGGCTTGACGCGTTCCTCAAGGGCCCGCCGGGAGCGTTCCTCCTGCTCGGTGGACCCGGTACTGGTAAAACGGCCGTTGCCGCGCGGCTCGCCGTGGCCTCAGCTGGCCGGAGCAGCGACAACGATGCGGTCGCAGAGCTCCGCTCGGTCCCGCCCGTTACGGCAGCGTACTTCTGCCGCGCCCGGCAGGTGGATGTCCTCGATGCCGCCCAGCGGCTATCCGAGCAGCTCGCCGCGGCGGTCCCGGGCTTTGCGCACGTGCTGCGCGCGAGCGTGGCTCGCGAGATCAAGATAGGCGAAGTCCACGTGCGCGCCGGGAACGTCGCCTCCGGTGGGCTAGTTGCCGGAGTACATATTGATCTCGGCGGCCTTGGCGCCGAGTCCGCCTTTACGCGCGGTGTGACAGTGCCGCTCAAGAGGCTACGCGAGGCCGGCGACACCACGCAGGTGGTGGTACTTGTCGATGCGCTCGACGAGGCCCTCTCGTCCAAGGCAGCCGAGGTACTACCGCAGTTGCTCGGCGACGTGGAGCACGTGCATCTGATCGTCACCTCGCGCGGTGACAGCCGAGCGATTGACTGGCTCGGCGATCGAGCGCAGCAGCTGGATCTTTCGAGGCCGCCGCCGGACAACGACGACGTGCTGGAGTACCTTCAGCATCGCCTGCGGCCCCTGGGCGGGCCCGAGGCGACGCAGATTCTCGCCAGGCGGATCAAGATCAGCGCCAACGGCAACTTCCTGTATGCCTTCTACGTGGTCGAGGCGCTGCTTGACACCATTCAGCCATCCGGCCTGACATCGCCGACGGCAAGCCAGCTACCTTTGCCAGAAGGCGGCCTGGCTGGCATCTACCGGGACTTCCTGCGACGTGAGCTGTGGCGCGAGTCCGACATCTGGTCGAATAGATTCAGCCCGGTTCTCGCCCGGCTGGCGGTTGCACAGGACGACGGGCTGACCATCGACCAGATCAGGCTCACAGTCTCGTCTGGGCCTGCGGAGCCGCTCACCCGGACGCTGGTTCGAGAGACGATCCAAGCGACCAGGCAGTTTCTCGACGGCCCGATGCCGGAAGGCCCTTTTCGCATCTATCACCAGTCATTTGCCCAGTTCCTTGTCGATCCGCAGCAGAACCCGGACCGCCTGATTGACGCTGCCGAGACCCACCAGGCGATAGTCGATGCATACCTGGCCACCGACCCGATGGGCTGGGATCAATACGCCAGGCGAAACGTCGCCATTCATGCCGTTGAGGCAGGAAGGCTCGACCAGGTGCTCGGCAATCCCCGTGCGTTGATCGTCGCCGACCCAGACCGGCTACTGGGTGTGCTTCCGGCAGCTCGGACCGATGACGCGCAGCGGATCGCCGACGTCTACCGGGGCGTCGTGCACCACCTGCGTGCCAGCCAGTTCGCGGAACGCGCTGCCTACCTGCAACTGGCCGCCTGGCAGCGCGGCGTTGAAGAGCTCGCGGCGCAGATTGGCCGGATCCGGCTTGAGCAGCTCTGGTCGGTGCGCTGGGCAAGCTGGCAGCCCCAGCATCCGCATCGCGTCATCGGTCACCACGACCACCAGGTGGTAGCGGTCTGCGTTGGCGATCTCAGAGGCCGCCCGGTCGCCGTGTCCGGCAGTGACGACCGGACCGTTCGGGTCTGGGATCTGGCCAGCGGGATCCCCGTCGGCCAGCCCTTCACCGGGCACGCTGGCCCGGTGCGCGCGGTCGCGGCTGTTGACCTGGATGGCCGCCCGATCGTGGTGTCGGGGAGCGACGACCGGACAGTGCTGGTCTGGGACCTGGCCACCCACCTCCCGGTCGGCCAGCCGTTCACTAAGCACGCCGGTCCGCTCCGGGCGGTATGTCTGGGGGAGCTCGAGGGCCATCCGGTGGTTGTCTCCGGCGGGGAGGACCGGATCGTGCGGGTCTGGGATCTGGCCACCGGGATCCCCGTCGGCCAGCCGTTCACCGGGCACGCTGGAGCGGTGCGTGCGGTCGCGGTTGGTGACCTGGATGGCCGCCCGATCGTGGTGTCGGGGAGCGATGACCGTACCGTGCGGGTCTGGGACCTGGCAGGCGGGGCCAGCATCGGCCAGCCGTTCACCGGGCATGCTGGGTCGGTACAAGCCGTAGCGATCGGCGATCTGGATGGCCGCCCGGTGGTCGTGTCGGGCAGTGAAGACCAGACTGCCCTGGCGTGGGATCTGGCTACCCGCGCCCCGGTGGGCCCGCCGCTCAGCGGGCACACCGAGTGGGTCAATGCTCTAGCGGTTGGCCGACTGGCCGGCCGCCCGATGGTGGTGTCGGGCAGTAACGACAAGACGGTCCGCGTCTGGGACCTGGCCAGTCCCAGCAGGCAGGACCGGCCCTTCGCCGGTCATACTCAGTGGGTCAACGCCGTCGCCGTCGGCGAGATGGACGGCCGGACTGTGATCGTGTCGGGCAGCGACGACCGCACCGTCCGCGTCTGGGACCTGGCCGACGCGACCGTGATCGGCCAGCCCATCTCCGGACATGCCGGCCCCGTGCGGGCGGTCGCCGTTGGCCAGGTCGGGGCCCGCCCGGTAGCCGTGTCGGGCGGCGACGATCACACCGTGCGCGTCTGGGACCTGGCGACAGGGACCTTGATCGACCAGCCGATCACCAGTCATTCCGGCCCGGTTCAGGCGCTCGCGATCGGCCGGCTGGGCACCGGTCCGGTGGTCATCTCGGCCGGCCTGGATGGCACGGTGCGGGTATGGGATCTTGCCACGCGTGCCCCGCTTGGCGAGCCCATCACCGGTCATGCCGGCGCCGCGCGAGCTGTGGCCACCGGCTGGCTCGGCAACCGGCCGGTGGTCGTCTCCGGTGGAGAGGATCGCACGGTGCGGGTATGGGATCTTGCCACGCATGCCCCGCTCGGCGAGCCGATCACCGGTCATGCCGACCCGGTACAGGCAGTTGCATTCAGCCAGCTCGACGGCCAGCCGGTGATCATCTCGGGTAGCTGGGACGGCACCACGCGACTGTCGGGCCTCGACGGACACCTGATCTTCTCCATTGATCTCGAGGCCAGCGTGAACGCCATCAGGATCCAGCGGTCGCGGCTGGCTGTGGTGGCTTCTGCCGGAGGCATTGTGGTATTTGAACTGAGCGACCGCCTGCCGCTCACGTAATCACACGGACGTATCCGCTCGCTGGCGACATCAGAATCGCGGCACCCAGGACCGCGCCGGCGGCTATGCAGGAAAATCATCGCTGTGCCGATCCCAGCAAGTGAACCGAGCCAGGCCGAGATCATGGCGCTGGTCGAAGGCCGGCATGCCAGCCCCCACGCAATCCTCGGCGCCCACAGGGACTCCTCGTGCGGCGCGAACGGCGTGAGCCCGCGCCTCTCGATCCGGGCATGGATGCCAGGTGCACGGGCGATGGCGATCATTATCGATGGCTGCCGCACGGAGATGGAGCGGCTGCATGATGCTGGCCTGTTCGGTGCACATCTGCGGGACCGGGAGATACCCGAATACCGGCTTGAGGTGACGTGCGCGGACGGGTCGACCTTCACCACCGAGGATCCTTACCGGTTCCCGCCGACACTCAGGGAGCCCGACCTCCACCTGCTGGCCGAGGGCCGCCACTATCAGCTTTGGCAGCATCTCGGCGCTCACGTCCGAGTCCACCAAGGCGTGCCGGGGACCGCGTTTTCGGTGTGGGCCCCGAACGCCCGGGGTGTGCGGGTAGTAGGCGACTTCAACACGTGGGACAGTCGCCACCCGATGCGGGTGCTTGGCAGCTCGGGAGTATGGGAGATCTTCGTTCCGGGAGTCGGCAGCGGCACCCTCTACAAGTACGAGGTGATGGACGCGGACGGGCGTCTCGCCTTCCGGGCAGACCCGTTCGCCTTCGCGACCGAGGCGCCACCGGGCTCTGCCAGCATCACCGTTACGGCCGATTACAAGTGGCACGATGAGGCATGGATAAGTGACCGGGACTCGGCCAGCCGGCTTGCAGCGCCCGCGTCGTTCTACGAATGCCACCTCGGTTCCTGGCGCTTTCGCGAGGAGCCCGACGGGAGCTGGCGTCCGCTTAGCTATCGGGAGCTCGCCGAGGAACTGCCTCGGTATGTCCTTGGCCTGGGATTCACGCACGTGGCGCTAATGCCAGTCGCCGAGCATCCTTCGCTGGCCTCGTGGGGGTACCAGGTCACGGGATACTACGCCCCTACCGCACGTTACGGCTCACCCGATGACTTCCGTTTTCTCGTCGACAGTCTCCACAGAAAAGGCATCGGCGTCATCGTCGACTGGGTCGGCTCGCATTTCGCCAGGGACGCCTGGGCTCTTGCCCGCTTCGATGGCACCGCCCTGTACGAGCACGCTGATCCTCGCCGCTCGTGCCGCCCCGATTGGGACACCATCGCGTTCAACTACGGACGTTTCGAGGTGCGGAATTTTCTTATCGCCAATGCTCTATTCTGGCTGCGCGAATACCACGTCGACGGCCTTCGGTTCGACGCTCTGGCTTCAATCCTTTACCTCCCCTTCGCCGACCCGAACGGCAACGTGGTAGTCGGTTATCCCGGCCACGGCGAGGACGCCGACGCGATCGACTTCGTAAGAGAACTCAACGAAATCGTGCACAGCCGGCATTCCTCCGCCCTAATCATGGCGGAGGAGTGGTCAACCTGGCCTGGCGTGTCGCGTTCCGTTGCCACTGGCGGGCTAGGGTTCGACTTCAAGTGGAATATGGGCTGGACGCACGACACGCTCACCTACTTCGGGCGCGATCCGGTGCACCGCCGCTGGCACCATGAGGAACTGACTTTCGGACTCACCTACGCGTTCTGCGAGAACTTCATCCTCCCGATCAGCCACGACGATGTAGTCCACGGTAAGAGTTCGCTGCTCGCCAAGATGCCCGGCGACCGCTGGCAGCAGTTCGCGAATCTGCGTGCGCTCCTTGCCTGGATGTGGGCATACCCAGGGCGGCCCCTGCTCTTCATGGGCAATGAATTCGGCCAGGAGGATGAGTGGCAGTGCGCCCGAAGTCTGGACTGGCACCTCCTGCGAGAGTCCGCGCATGCCGGAGTGCAGGCGCTGGTGCGGACGCTGAATGAGCTTTATCGAGACCAGCCGGCCCTGTGGGAGCGCGACTTTGACTGCACAGGATTTCGGTGGATTGAGCCATCTGATGCCGAGTCCAGCATCTTCGCATTCCTGCGGGTCGCATTCAAGGGTGCACGTTATCTAACCTGTATTGCCAATCTCACCACCGTCGTGCGACACGGATACCGCGTGGGTCTGCCGATCGGGGGACCGTGGACCGTAGTGCTCGATACAGATGCGCCGCAGTACGGCGGCACCGGCGGGATCGCCAGCTCGGGGGTCAGGGCGGCGGCGCAACCCTGGCACGGCTTGCCGTATTCCGCATGCCTGACCCTTCCGCCGCTCGCCGTCCTATGGCTCATCCCGGCCGCGGCGGCGCAGTCGCTCGACAACGAGCCTGGTGGCGAATCGTTGCCGCGGTTGTGATACTGGGCTGCATGAGTGCCTGCGCGGACTAGGGGGCTGCTATGGATCCGGTGAGCGCATTCGAGGGTGCGGCGCTAACGCAGGGCGTTCAGTTCCTCTTCCAGCAGGCTAGCGAGTTCTTGTCCGCATGGCGGGCGCGGCGTCGTGACAAGGACGCGCCGCCGCCGCGGGCACTTGATGCCCCGGAAGGCGTGATCGTGACCAGGCCACAGCCGCTGGCCGATCCACCGAGCGAAGAAACCGCGAAGCTCCTGGAGCAGCTGATGGCGCTGACTCAGCCGATCCAAAGCGGCAAGATCGACCCGGCGTCACCCGCCGCCCGGGCAGCTATTGAAGACTTGCGTGACGTGGTCGAGGCTGCCCTGCAAGCGCCAGTCCGGTTGCCCGGTGAGCCGCCACGGCCACTGAGGATCTCCGATATCTACGTGGTGGCTGAGCGAGTGCGGGGCCGGGTGGCCGGACTCCGCGCTGATCTGGCGAAGCTTCCAGACGGTTCGGAGATCAGCGGCGTGGCCGTCGAGGCGGGCGATGTCGAGGGCGATGTCACCGGTGTTCATCTGACCTGAGCCGTATCGACCTCCCGCCATCGGACTGGGCACCTCCGCCCGTGATCATCCTCAGGCTCCGCGGGTAGATTCCTGGCGTCAGGG
>DASWAA010000624.1:0-9206 GCA_036391385.1 Streptosporangiaceae bacterium | reverse complement strand
TCCCCGGCGGGTTCACTGCCGATGCGGCCCGGCACCTGCTCGGCGCCAATATCCTGCCGGTCCTTGAGCAGCTCGCCGATCAGTCGCTGCTCAAGGTCGCCGACACGGCGTCCGGCGTGCGCTACCGGATGCTGGAGACCGTCCGGGAGTTCGCTGCGGTGCACCGCGAGAACGCCGGCGAGACCGAGCGCGATACCGGCCGGTTCCTCGCCTGGGCCCGCGACTTCGGCGTCGCCCACCACGACTCAGTGCTCACCGGTGAGGACCTCTTTGCCTTTGAGCTGATCAGGGCCGAGCAGGACAACCTGGTCCTGGCGCTGCGGCATGGGCTTGACCGCAGGGACGGCGGAACGGTCGCCGCGGTGTCGGCCGTGCTTGGCGCGCTGTGGATGGCCGAGTCAGGTTTCGCCCGCCTGATCGCCCTGGCCGGGGACACGGTTCGGATCCTGCCGCCGTACCGGCCCGGACCTGCCCTCGTCGAGGCCACCCGGACCAGCCTGGTTATCGGCGCGGTGACCGGGTTCCTGCTGGCTGGGCCGAGTCCGGCGCGGTTCCTGGTGGGCTTGCGGCGGCTGCCGCCCGCTCCGCCGGACACCTTCGCCCGGGCTGCGCAGGCCGTGCTGAACGCGCTGCACTGGCCGCCCGAGGCGGACCTCGCGGCCATGCAAACGCTGGGCGAGGGCGACCAGCCGCTGGTCGCCGGCATGGCGCACTATGTGGCCAGCTACGCGTGGGAGGAGGCAGGCGAGGTCGGCGGCGCGCTGGCGGCGGCGCGGCGGTCGCTCGCCGCGTTCGAGCGCCATGGCAGCGCGTGGCTCCGGACCGGCGCGCATGCCCGGATCGGCGAACTGTGCCTCCAGGTTGACGAGGATGGTGCGGCCGACGAGGCGCTGCGTCACCTGAGCGCGGCGCTGTCGGTGCTTGAGGCGTTCGGGGCGTGGTCCACGGCGGACCGTGTGCGCGAGGCGATTGTGGCAGCCAACCTGCGGCGGGGTGCCTACGACGAGGCGGAACGCGAGTTGACGCTGACAACGCCGCACGGCGCGGACGAGCCCTGGGATATGCCGATGTTCGACACCGCTGTGCGCGCGGAGATCGCGCTCGGCCGCGGCGACGTCGATACCGGCCTGCACCTGTGGCGGACAGTCGCGGCGACCCTGCGGGACCCGCGGCGCCCCGGACCCGGCGGCGACCTGTCCCGCCTGGATCCCTGGGCACTGCAGATTCAGGCCACCGCCGTGGTTGCCCACGCGCGCCACGGCCGGCTCGGCCTGGTCGCGGAGATCACCGAGACGCTGCCCGCCGTACTGTCAGCGCTGACCGCGGACCCGGGGCCGCCGCCCGGGACACTCGCCGCTTCCTATGGCCTCGCCGTCTGCGGCTCGCTGCTACTGGCCCTGGCCCTGACCGACATCGACCGGGGCCAGGGTGCCGAGGACTCCGCCGCCGCGAGGTCAGGAGCGCGGATGATCGCGCTGGCCGAGCGCTTCGGTTTGAAGAACGGGCTCCAGCCGACCATGTCCGCCGCGAGCGCCCGGCGGGCCGCACGGGAGGCCGACGGGTCGGCCTACGCCGACGCCGTGTCGTCGTACGCCGGCCTGGACCTGGACGGCCTGCGCGCCGCCGCCCGTGCCGCGCTGAGGGAACGGACCGAGGTCAGCGGTTTCAGCGGTTGAGGTCGCGGCGGGACAGGGCCCGCGCCCACAGGTACCCGGCCAGGGCGAGCCCGGCGCACCAGGCGACGGCGGCGAGCACGGTACCGTCAGACGGCGTGCCGGTCAGCAGCCCGCGGAGGGTGTCGATGACCGGCGTGAACGGCTCGTTCGCCGCGAACCAGCGCACCGCTCCCGACATCTGCCCCGGCGCCATGAACGCGCTGCTGATGAACGGCAGCAGCTGAACGATCAGAAGGAAGCCGGTCGTGCCCTCTGCGGCCTTGGCCGCCAGGCCGAACGCTACGGCCAGCCAAGTCAGCGCGAGTACCAGCAGGGCGATGACGCCGGCTGCCGCCAGCCAACGGCCTGCGTCGGCGGTGGGCCGGAACCCCAGCCCGATCGCGACGCCGATGACCAGGGCCACGCTGACCAGCGTGCGGACCAGCGCGCCGGCAGCGTGCCCGTTCAGCACCGAGGAGGCAGAGATCGGCATGGTGCGGAACCTGGCGATGATGCCCGCGGAGGAGTCCCGGTTGACAGCCAGCGTGGTGGCCTGGCAGCCGTACCCGGCGGTGATCACGATGATCCCGGGCACGACGTAGTCGATGTAGGAGGCGGCCCCCAGGCCTGTCTTCAGCGCACCGCCGAAGATGCCGACGAACAGCAGTAGCAACAGCACGGGCACGATCACCGCCATGATGAGCGTCACCGGGTAGCGCACCACGTGCCGGAAACTGCGCCGCGTCATCGTCGCCGAGTCCTGCACGGCAAAGACCATCGTTGTCATCGGGCGTTCTCCATTTCTGGCGTCGTCTCTGCCGTCGGGTGGCCGGTGAGGGCGAAGAAGACGTCGTCGAGATCGGGGGTGTGCACGGACACCTCGTCGATGGCGGCCGCCGTGTCGCCGAGCCGGTTCAGCAGCGTCCGCACCGCGATCGCGCCGCCATCGCTGGGCACCTCCAGTGTCAGCGGGTCATCGTGCCGGAACGCGCCGCCGAGGGCCCGTTCGGCCGCCTCGATCTCCGCGGTGTCGGCGAATCGCAGCCGGACGTGGGCTCCGGGGATGCTGCGCTTGAGCTCATCGGGGCTCCCGGCGGCTACTACCTTGCCGTGGTCAAGGACGGCGATCCGGTCGGCTAGCGCGTCCGCCTCGTCCAGCTGCTGCGTGGTCAGGAAGATCGTGACGCCGTCGGCCACGAGCTCGCGGATGGTCTGCCACATCATGCGGCGGCTGGACGGGTCAAGCCCGGTGGTCGGCTCGTCGAGGAAGATGATGCGCGGGTCGCCGATCAGGGTCATCGCCAGATCGAGCCGCCGCAGCATGCCGCCGGAGTAGGTGGCAGCGATCTTCCTGGCCGCGTCGGCCAGGTCGAACTGGACGAGCAGGGCGGCGGCGCGCCGCCGTCCTTCCGCCCGGCCAAGGTGGTGCAGGTCGGCCATCAGCAGCAGGTTCTCCCCGCCGGTGAGCAGGTTGTCGACCGCGGAGAACTGGCCCGTGACCCCAATCGCGGCCCGCACCGCCCCCGGGTCCCGGGCCACGTCATGGCCGGCGACGCGCACCTCGCCGGCGTCGGCGTGGACCAGCGTGGACATGATCTGCACGACGGTGGTCTTGCCGGCGCCGTTAGGGCCCAGCAGGGAGAACGTGGTGCCCGCGGCGACCGCCAGGTCGATGCCGTCGAGGACAGCCTTGCCGCCGAATGACTTGCGCAGCCCGGTGGCCGTGATCGCGCTGGTCATGCTTCTCCTTTCGCCATCACCGCGGCCTGGACGGTCACGATCACCACGAAGATGCACGCAGCGGCATTCATCGCGGTTTCACGGCGGTTTCATTGGCTGGGTTGGGTGCCCGGCGATCCGTACCGCACGACTACTGGGACCACGCCAAATGCCTCATCCCAGCGCCGCCAGCGACGGGGCGTGGCGGTAAAAGAGGTATTCACCTGAGTTCCGTGATTAGGCGGCGCGGATGGTGATCGAGACGTCCCGGGCTATTGCTGTTGTGCAGGGTCCCGCCGTGCGCCGGGGCGCTGGCGGCTATGGTCGGTCGGGTGATCGGCGCCGTGCATCTGATTCTGTATGTTCGCGACCAGGCCGTGGCCTCCGCCTTCTGGCAGGCCGTCCTGGGCAGGCCGCCGGCTCTGGACGAGCCCGGGATGACGGAATTTGCCCTGGGCGCGCAGACCGTGCTGGGCCTGATGCCCGAAGCTGGCATCAGGTCCCTGCTGGGGCCGTCGTTGCCCGACCCGGCGGCCGCCCGTGGCATCCCGCGGGCCGAGGTCTATCTCGTCGTGCCGGATGCGGCCGCATGCCATGCCCGGGCACTGGCGGCCGGAGCTGCGGAGCTGTCGCCGCTGGCTCAGCGTTCCTGGGGAGATTATGTGGCTTACAGCCTTGATCCGGACGGTCACGTCATCGCCTTCGCCACCAGGCCATCTGGGTGATCATGGCCTGACTGGCCAGGCCGGCGCTGATGCCCGCGCCTGACCTGGGGTGCCTCTGCCGTGCGCCGGCGGTGGCCCGATCTGAGTTCTTCGTGCTCCGGCGTGGCTTCGCAGTTCCCGGCGCTGCCCGCGATCTTCTTGTCTGTAGGCACAGAGGCCTGCAGATCGGGGTTATGGTGCCTGCCATCGCCCACAAGCGCGCCCCGATGCTGCTGCGCGGCGCGCTGACCACGTTCCGCCGGAGCTAGTTCGACGGGCCGGCTGGTGGCGTCGCGGGCCGCGCGGGGCGCTGGCGCCTGGCACGGCGGATCCAGCGGGCCGGGACCATCAGCGCCCAGATGCCAAGCGCGGTCCCGCTGATCGCAAGGTCGCGGGCGTCGCCGCGCCATGCCTGGCCATCGTGCGGCGTGAAGACTGTTTTCATGGCCCCGGTGTCCACCGCCGGGAGGGCCGAGCCCTGCGTGACGCCAGCGGTGTTCCCGCTGAGGTAGACGTCGCGCTTTAGTACGGTGCCGTCGGCGCGGGTGAAGTCACCGGTCCAGTCGCAGGTTGACCCGGTGCAGTGCTTTGCCCGCGCGACGAAGAGTCCGGGAGTCCCCTGCCCGCCGGCCGCCTGCAAGGCTGGGCCCAGGTCCGCAGCGCTGCTGACGAGCGCAGCGGCGGTCAGCAGCGGAATGACGAACCAGGTCATGGACCACTTCATGACGCCGAAGCGGGATGACCAGTCCGGGCGGGGCAAGTTCCAGCCCGCGATCCGCGCACTTACCCGTTTCCATGCCTGCCTGGCATAGGGGTTTGGCGTCGGCCCGCCGGTCATGTCCCGCGGCTCGTGAGAATCGCGCCCGGATCGGATGACCTCCTCAGGGCACCGGCCGGCGAGCAATTGGGCGAGCAGCGGGTGGGCGCCGCGGACGATTCGGGGCGTCTGGTCCGGGCCGGGCACCCGCGCCTGTACCCAGCTGCCGTATATCTGCGGCCACGGCTGCACCGCCGTCACGATCCGACCGCCGAACGTAATGCCAGACCACGCCTGGCCGCCTTGTCGGCCGGCCGCCATGACGCGCTTCCATTCAGCCAGTTCCGGGATGTTGAGCCATATCCCGAAGGTCGCCACGCGGTCATGCTCCACCGGGATGGGCAGGATGACCTGGATGAAGTTGCCTGCCCCGCTGACGCTGATGACCTTCTCTGACCGGAAGATCAGCCGGTCGGCTAGCTGTTCGCCGCTGATGAACGCGATCGGATCAGGGATCATGTAGTCCCAGGCGAGATTGCCCTCGGGGACGGGCTTGCCGCAGCAGTGGCAAAGCGGGCGGCTCGCGCCCGGATTCGGCTGATCATCATCCACGGTCTACAGCATGGCGTAATGCCCGCCAAAATATCCATTCGTTACCAGTTGCGTTCGCCTGTCGTCATAGGTACTCGACCCCACCGGGCGCTTTGACCCGGGCGGGTACGCGGGGTCGGTAGGCATACTCGGCATGATCATCACCGCAATCGGTTCAAGCGCTGGTATCGTCGCCGCGGGCATCGCTGCTATAGGCGCGATCACATACCTCGGCATGACCAGCGATGGGCCGTCTACCGTCTAGCCTCAGCATTCCGAACCTGTCGGGCCTGCCGCCGCGATTCCAGGCGCTCTTCGATGCCGCAGGTCTCTCTATGAATGACTCAGCCAATCTGGTGCAAGTACCGGGCACTACGGCCCTCATCCGATGGAGTACCACCAGGCAGTCTATGGTCGCCTTGCGTCTGCCACTGCTGGCGCCTTTGCCCACGGCCGATACCACGCGAGCGACTGGTTCGTTCGGCTACTCCGCGATGCGCCTCTGGCTGGCCTGCTCGCTCGACGCCACAACGTCCCCCTCATCCGGAACAGCTGGCCCTGACATCGGCATCGAGGACCGCGCAGGTGCTTGCATGGGTAGCCGCGATAGCCGCCAGCCTTACACTCCCGCTCGTGAGTGCCGCCGCGCAGCCCGGGCATCATGCGCTGCGCGGATCTGCGATGAAGTTCCCGGCCGCCGGCGACCTTGTGAGCGTATCCGCGGTCACGCCTACGGATGCCTGGGCGATCGGCTTCAACACCGAGATTCTGCACTGGAACGGCGGCAACTGGTCCAGGGTCAACAGCTCGAGCCCGCGTGCCGCCGTCCTGAATGCGGTCAGCGCCGACAGTGGCAGCGACGCCTGGGCGGTCGGCTTCTACACGCGCAGCACAGGCTCCCCGGCCGAGCACACGCTGACCGAGCACTGGAATGGCAAGGCCTGGTCGGTTGTCCGCAGTCCCGTTCTCGGATACCTGGGAACCCAGCTCTTCGCCGTGACCGCCCTGTCCAGGAACGACGCCTGGGCCGTCGGCCAGTACTGCGCGCCCCAGCGATGCTTCAACTCCGGGGTCAAGTCCCAGACGCTGATCTTGCACTGGAACGGCATCAGGTGGACCAGGGTCACCTCTCCCAGTCCCTGCGGAGGCAACAACTCCCTTGCCGGAGTCGCCGCGGTCTCAGCGAGCGCGGCCTGGGCGGTCGGCAGCTGCACCAGCGCCACGACCGCGAGCACCCGGCCGCTGCTGCTGCGCTGGAACGGCGTCCGGTGGTCGGCGGCCATGGGACCGGACCTGCATACGGCAGTGAATTACGTCTCCGCCGTGACCGGCGTGTCCGCATCCGATGCGTGGGCCGTCGGCGATCACTACCTGGCCGACGGCCTCACGCAGACCACGCTGATCCTGCACTGGAACGGCAGGACATGGTCGCGGGTGCCGAGCCCGGACCCCGGCGTCCGCTACAACATCCTGACCGGTGCCTCCGCCGTGTCGGCCAGCGATGTCTGGGTTACCGGATTCGGCGGTGTCGGGCAGGGCGCCACACTGCTGATCCTGACCCTGCGCTGGAACGGCAACACGTGGAGCCAGGTCCCCAATACCGCCGGAGCCATTGCCGGGCCGCTCGCCGCTGTCAGCGCTGACCGGCCCGATGACGCATGGATCGTCGGGCCGCCGATGGCCACCGGCTGCAGCTGTCCGCTGGCGATCCACTGGAACGGCGTCAGATGGTCCCAAAGCCCCTAGCGAGGAGCGGAACGAACGTATCTGGCTTACAGGCGCCGATGACCACGCTGAGCACTCGACGCGAGGCGGACCGGCCTCGGCTATGGGGGCGGCAGCGCCGAGACGAGCCTTCAGAAGTTGGCCGATTTCTGGATCTGCCAGGACCTGCCTTTCCAGCCTTCGGCAAGGGTGCGAAGGTAGCGGACCGTGGAGCCGTACCGGTATCCGACGGCGAAGCACCGGGATGCGGTGAAGCAGTACACGCCGAGCAGTCTGCCGTCGGGGCGCGTGCCGGATAGCGCAGGTGTGCGCTGCACGGTCCACGTCGTGCCGTTCCATGTTTCGGCGAGGGTGTGTCCCTGGCGGGATCCGACTGCGACGCACGCGACGGCGGCCGGGCACGAGATGGCGGTCAGCGCCGTGCCGGCCCGGCTCGGGGTCGCCGAAGCGTGCCAGGTGCCGGCGCGGAAGAGCGCCGCATACGCGAGCATGCCGGGTCCGGTCGTGTCGCCCGCTGCCAGGCACTGGCCTGGTGCCGGGCACGAGACAGAGGTGAACCGGGTGCTGGTCCGTCCGGACGCGTTCGGCGTGGAGTAAAGGTGCCAGGTGCCGCTGGTCCACCGGGCGGCGTAGGTCCGCCACCCGCCCCGCGCGGTGAGGTAGTTGCCGACCGCCATGCAGTCGGTCATGTCGGCGCAGGAGATGCCGGTCAACTCGGAGTAACTGACCCGCGCCGGGTGAGGAACGTTCAGCAGGGACAGCGTCCTGCCGTTCCATTTATACGCGGTGCCGTGCCCGTAGTACACGGTGCCGCGCGTCGTCCGCCGGGACGTTCCCGCGGTGCCGACAGTCATGCAGAACGACGCGCTGGTGCACGACGCTCCGTTCATCAACGACCACGTTGTCCCCAGCGGGTTGCGGGTCGTGAGGGGCAGCATGCCGCCATTTATGCCGAACTCGGCGAGCTGAACGGGCGCCGACGGCTGGCTGTAGTGCTCGCCAACAACCAGGCAAGCCTCCTGGTCGGAAGTGGGTGCGGTGCAGGAGAGCCCTTGCAGGAGAATCACGCGGACCTCGTGGAGGACGCCTGCGACGGGGCCTGACCCGTCCCACAAGCTCCCGTTCCAGAACCAGGTGTAGCCCATGACCTGCGCAGTGGAGAAGGAAGCGTAGAACCCACTGGCCTGGCACGCGAAGGGATTGGTCTGACCGGCCTCGAGCGCACAGGAGACGCCCGTCAGTGCGTCGTCCGTTTGCGTCGCGCCTGGCGTGGCAGGCGCAGCGGAAACCCCGGCGGGCCCGGACGCGGAACCGGCGAAGTATCCGGGACCAGGGGCGGTAGCGGGAGGCACGGCGTCCGTGTGCGCAACCGCGGGCACGGCCAGGAGGCTCCACGCCGTGACCGCCGTGACAGCCGCGACGGCCAGGTGCCACAAGCCAGGGCGAACGCTCATAAAGCCTCCACAGGCGGTCAGTCGGTAGCGCCTGAATCATGGCAGAACCGGACCGCTACCGCCAGGTCGCCAGAATCAAGCTGCAGTACGAGATGCCACCGCTAGATCTCTCTCGGGCGCGCAGATCCAGGGCGGGCTAGCAGGTCGAGGAGACCGGCTCGAGCACATTCCCTACCGCCGCGCCCGACTGTGCGACGCTGTCGAGTTGGGTGCGGCAACAACGCTGATCAGTTGACTGGGTAGTACCACCAGTCCTGGTGGGGACGAAGGTCGAAACGACCGTTCTCCGGTCGTCCGGACGTCCCGGGTTTGCCAGTCTGATGATGTCTGCGCGATCATCTCCCGGATGAGCGTGGAAAGCGATGAGTACGTCGAGCGCTACCGGCTGACCTGGTCTGCGGCCGGAGTCCTCGCCGCAGACGGTTGCTTCGTCGCGCTCGTGCTCTGGCTTCCAGCGCCGCTGCTGCTGCGCGCGGCGACGGTTGCTGCCTGCGGGTGGTCTGCTGTAGTGACCGCAGCCGGAGTGGCGACGCGGCGGGTGGCGTTCAGCGCTGGCGTTGCCGGGCTGACTCTCGGCGGATCGCCGCTGCGCTACGGCGCC
>DASWAA010000623.1:0-2386 GCA_036391385.1 Streptosporangiaceae bacterium | reverse complement strand
GGTGGCCGACATGCGGATGTACCAGGTCACCGGGAGCAAGCTGGCCCTGGCCAAGGCGGAGGCCGCCGTGCGGTGGCTGGGCACCGTTCCTGGTCTCGGCTCGGGCGCCTGCCCCGCCGCGGACTACCAGTGGCCGTACGGGCACCGGGGCTACCTCAAGACACTCGAGACCTCGTCCAACTACATCAAGGCAGCACTGCTGCTCTACCAGGCCACCGGGAAGGCAAGCTACCTGACCGGGGCGCAGGCACAGTATGCCCAGGTCCGGCGGTTCTTCCTGGCGCGGTCGGTGCCGCTGTACACCGCCTACCTGTTCGACAACGGGTCGTCTTGCAAGGCGCTGCCCGGGCGGTACTTCGCGTCGGTGAACGGCAACATGATCTGGGCCGGCCAGGCACTGGCGCGGGCGACCGGGCAGGCCGTCTACCTGCGCGAGGCGATCGGCACCGCGCGTGCCGTGCAGGCGCACCTGAGCGACGCGACCGGCGTCTTCGCCGACCTGCAGGCCGACAACGACATCGTCGGGCCACTGGTCGAGGCGATGTACGCCCTGGCCACGACCTACCACCGGTCGTTCGCGCTGGGCTGGCTGACGGCGAACGCGTCGGCGGCAGGAGCCGACGTGAACTCACTCGGTGAGTTCGGCCGGTTCTTCGACGGGCCGCCGCCGACCTCGCTGGCCACGGCGTGGCAGACGGACGGCGGCATCGCCCTGGCCGAGGCGGCTGCCGCGGTCTACCCGCTCGGCCGGCCCGCCGATCCGCAGTTCTGGGCGCACGCGACGTTCGTCACTGACGCGCAGGGCCTCGCCGGGAAGAACCTCGCCGGGAAAATGGTCCGGATCTCCTTCACCGGGCGAGCGATCGCGATCATGGGCACCATCGGCGCGCAGTGCTGCCTGGCCGGGCACGCAAGGATCTTCATCGACGGAGTGCAGACCTTCAACCGGACCGGGATCTGGCAGGGATACAGCAGTCCGGCGCGGCGACAGGCGGACCAGATTCTCTTCGCCTGGCGCTGGCCGGTCGCGGGGCCTCACGTCATCACGATCGAGCCGGCCAGTTACGACAGCGAGGAAGGCGGGACGTTCTTCCAGATGACGGGTTACCGCCTCGTGCGCTAGCGACACGTTCGCTTCCCGGCCGTTACCTCATTTCACTCATGGTTTGTCGGCTCTGAACTACATTGGCTGTGTGCCCGGGCATCGACTACGCGCCGCAGTCGTGGGCACGAGCATTGTCGCGGCGCTCGGCGCCGGAATCTACCTGGCAGGAAACCCCGTCGCAGGCAACGGCCTGATCCGTGTCAGCCAGGCCGGCGACACCGGGAATGCCGCAGCGCCGAATGGCGCGGGGCGCATCTCCAGCAAGGCAACGGCGGCGGACCCGGGGCCCACCTACGCCCAGCTTGCGAGCCGGTCCGCGGTGCTGCTCGAGAGCACCTTCTATAACGGAACCGGCCTGTGGCACATGTGCTATCCGCTCGGGATCTGCGCCACCAAGAACCGGGACTGGGGTTCGGACTCGCTGACCAACCTGCTGTACTTCCGCTGGCTGACCACCAATGACCAGTCGGTGCTGCCGATCCTGCGCCAGCTAGCGCAGACCGCGCGCTACTGGCCTTCACAGAGCACGGCGAGCAGCGACAGCGTGATGTGGGACGCGGTCGCCGAACTCCGGATGTACCAGGCGACCGGGAGCAAGATCGCGCTCGAGAAGGCCGCGGCCGCGCTGCAGTGGCTGGCCACCGACCCTGGCCTGGCCACGGGCGCCTGTCCGGCCATCGACTACCAGTGGCCGCACGGGCAGCGCGGCGACCTCAAGACCATCGAGACCGCTTCCAACTACATCAAGGCCCTCCTGCTGATGTACCAGATCACCGGCGGGCCCAGCTACCTGGCCACGGCGCAGGCACAGTACGCCGAAGTCCGGCAGTATTTCCTGGCGCGAGCGGTACCGCTGTACACCGCCTACATGTTCGACGACGGCACATCCTGTCATGTGCTGCGCGGCCAGTACTTCGCGTCGGTGAACGGCAACATGATCTGGGCCGGGGTCGCGCTTGCGCAGGCGACAGGTAACCCCGTCTATCTCAGTCAGGCGATCGCGACCGCCCGGGCCGTGCAGCATCGCCTGGGCGATGGCACTGGCGTGTTCGCCGACCTGCAGGCCGACAACGACATCGTCGGCCCCCTGATAGAGGCGATGTACTCACTGGCGACGACGGCTCGGCAGGCCTTCGCGGTGCGGTGGCTGATGGTCAATGCCTCGGCCGCTGGCGCGGACACCAACCCGCTCGGTGAGTTCGGCAGGTTCTTCGACGGTCCTCCCCCGGCATCGATAGCCACGGCATGGCAGATGGACGGCGGGATGGCGGTGATGATGGC
>DASWAA010000622.1:0-22213 GCA_036391385.1 Streptosporangiaceae bacterium | reverse complement strand
CCCGTAGACGGTTCCGAACGCCCATCCGTCGCTTCGGCCCGGTACCGTGATGCCCTGGATCTCGGCAGTAGCGGCCGCGCTAGCTGGGGCACGGTAGGAGAGCTGCCATTGCCTGGCAGCTGCCGGAACGTCGGCCAACGCTGGCGATCCGGAAAAGAGCACGCCGAGACCGAGGGTCGCGAGCCAAACGACGCGGCCCTGACGACTATTTCGCATTATCGTAAAATACGATACATCGTCTTTCTTCGTCAATGGCCATCTCGGTAGCCGCCATTCCCGGTGATCAGGCAGGCGGTGCCGCTCCGCCGACGGCGGCCAGTGGGTCGCTGACCCTCTCTCCGGAGCCGTCCCTGCGGCCCTCGGGCGGCGGCATCGTGACCGGGGTTCCGGCTGCGGTCGCGCCGTGCGCGGGAGCCGGGCCGGCCCAGGCGAGTAGCAGGACATCCTCGCCCTTGAGGAACCGGTGGCAGCGCACGCCGCCGGTGGCGCGACCCTTCGGCGGAAACTCCGCGTACCTGGTGACCTTCACGCTGGCTGCCGAGGTGCCCGGGAGCGTTCTGGTGCTTCCTGCTACCGTCACCACGATCGGTTCGTGTGCACCGCCGGAATCGGATCCAGCACGCGGGTCGACCACGCCGAACCAGATGACGCAGGCGCGCGGCGCCAGCCTGATGCCGGCCATTCCGGACGCTGCGCGGCCCTGAGGACGAACCGACGAGGCGTCGAATCTGAGCAGCTGGGCGTCGCTGGTGATGAAGACGAGCTCCTGCTCCTCGCTGGCAAGCTGAACGGCTCCCACCACCCGGTCGCCGTCCTTGAGCGCGATCACCTCGAACTCCGACAGGTTCTGCGGGTAATCCGGCGTGACGCGCTTGACCACGCCATTCGCGGTGCCCAGCACCAGGCCGGCGGCGGCCGCGTCAGCGGCGACGATCGCGACGACGGTCTCGCCCTTCTCGGTCGAGACGAACTCGCTGATCGGTGCGCCGCCGGACAGGCCGGGAGCATGAACGGTGGGCGGCAGCGCCGGCAGTTCGAGCACGCCTATCCTGATCAGCCTGCCGAGCGAGGTCAGCACCCCGATCGTGCCCCTGGCGGTAGACGACACGGAGGAAACGATCGCGTCGTGCGCCGATCGGGCCTCACCTGACCGGCCGCGAGCCTTGCCTGGCCTGGCCCCGGCAGTGGCCGCGGCGTCCCGTTGCTGCTCTGGAACCTCTTCGGTCAGTTCCTGCTGACCAGCCGGACGGGAGGCAGTCCGCGCCAGCAGGCCCGCGGACGACAGCAGGACGGTGCACGGGTCGTCGGCGACCTCGAGCGGCACGGCGGCAGTGCGGGGTGCGCCGCTGCCCTCGAGCAGTACGGTCCGCCTTGGCGTGCTGAACTTCTCGGACACGGCCGCGAGCTCGGAGGAAACCAGCTCGCGCAGCCTGGCGTCGGACTCCAGAATCGCGGTCAGCTCGGCGATCTCGGTCTGCAGCGTCTCCCGCTCACGCTCAAGCTCAAGCCGGTCGTACCTGGTCAGCCGGCGCAGCGGGGTGTCGAGAATGTACTGCGCCTGGATCTCGGACAGGTCGAAGACGCTCATCAGCCGCTCCTTGGCGGCCGCTGCGTCGTCGCTGGTCCGGATGACCTGTATGACCTCGTCTATGTTGAGCAGCGCGATGACGAGACCGTCGACCAGGTGCAGCCGGTCCGCCCGCTTGCGGCGCCGGAACTCGGTGCGCCGCCGGACGACCTCCAGCCGGTGGCCGACGTAGATCTGGAGCAGTTCGCGCAGGCCTAGCACCTTCGGCTGGCCGTCCACCAGGGCGACGTTGTTGATGCCGAAGGTGTCTTCCATCGGTGTCAGCCGGTAGAGCTCCTCGAGTACCGCCTCGGGATGGAAGCCGCTGCGGATCTCGATGACCAGCCGCAGGCCCTGGCGTCCGTCGGTCAGGTCCTTCAGGTCCGAGACACCGTTCAGCTTCTTGGCCTGGACGAGGTCCTTGATCCTGGACATGACCTTCTCCGGGCCGACGCCGTACGGCAGTTCGGTCACCACGATGCCGGTCCGCCGTGCGGTCACCTGCTCGATCCGTGCCGTCGCCCGGGTGCGGAAGATTCCCCGCCCGGACTCGTACGCCTCCCTGATCCCGTCCAGGCCGACGATCTTGCCTCCGGTCGGCAGGTCCGGCCCCGGGACGAACCTCATCAGATCGTCCAGCGTCGCATCCGGATGGGAGATCAGGTGCCGCGCTGCGGCGACTACCTCGCCGAGGTTGTGCGGTGCCATGTTCGTCGCCATGCCGACAGCGATGCCGGAGGTGCCGTTGACCAGGAGGTTCGGGAGCCCGGACGGGAGTACTTCCGGCTGCTCCTCGGTGCCGTCGTAGTTCGGGATGAAGTCGACCGTGTCCTCGTCCAGGCTCGCGGTCATCTCCATGGCCGCCGCTGCCAGCCTGGCCTCGGTGTACCGCATCGCGGCCGGCGAGTCATCGGGCGAGCCGAAGTTGCCGTGCCCGTCGATCAGCGGCAGCCGCATCGAGAACGGTTGTGCCAGCCGGACGAGGGCGTCGTAGATGGCGCTGTCGCCGTGCGGGTGCAGCCGGCCCATGACCTCGCCGACGACACGGGCACATTTGACATGCGAACGATCCGGGCGCAATCCCATCTCGGACATCTGGTACAAGATGCGGCGCTGAACCGGCTTGAGGCCGTCCCTGGCGTCTGGCAGCGCCCGCTGGTAGATGACTGAGTACGCGTACTCGAGGAAACTGCCCCGCATCTCGTCGGTCACATCGATGTCGACGATGTTCTCTTCGAAGTCCTCAGGAGGCGGAGTTGTCCTAGTGCTTCGTGCCATGACCGCCATTGTGCCGCGTCCTGGCCGGTGGCAGCGACGACGCGGCGCGCGGCGCGCCGTCGGCCCCCAGCTTCCTGGCCCGGTCAGCTCCTGATGGCCTGGCCCGACGCGGCCTGCCGGGCTACGAAGACGGTTCGTGCCCGGTCGCTTGTCCTGATAAGTTTCACCAACTATCCGCGATAGCGGAGCCGGGCCCGTGGTCCCGGGTCAGAGCGTGTGGAGACGTCTAGGGGGCTAGCTATGGGATATCCAGACCAGGGACAGGGACAGGATCTTCCTGGCGATCAGGGGTCGCCTGGTCAGCAGGGCGGCGGGTACCCCCAGCCGCAGCCCGGCGGACCCGGTCAGCCAGTTGGTTACGGGCAGCCCGGCGGACCCGGTCAGCCGGCTGGCTATGGCCAACCCGGT
Source organism: Streptosporangiaceae bacterium (assembly GCA_036391385.1). Lineage (GTDB taxonomy): Bacteria > Actinomycetota > Actinomycetes > Streptosporangiales > Streptosporangiaceae > Chersky-822. Next base: position 18,960 of record DASWAA010000622.1, on the reverse strand, counting down.
GGTTACGGCCAGCCGGGCTACGGCCAGCCGGGCGGCTACCAGGGCGTCGGGTCGTGGACCGGCGGTCCGGGGTACCAGACCACGGGGACGAACGGCCTGGCCATCGCGTCCCTGGCCTGCGGGGTCGGCCAGGTGCTCTTCGGCATCCTGGCCGGAATTCCGGCGATCATCCTCGGCCACATGGCACGCAGGCAGATCCGCCAGACCGGCGAGCAGGGCGACGGGATGGCGCTGGCAGGTCTGATTCTCGGCTACATCGGCCTGGTGGTCACCGTGCTCGTCGTGATCTTCGTGATCGTTGCGGTGGCACATTCGGCTAGCTGACGTCAGGCGACGAGCGTGGCGCGGTTGGCCTTGGCGGGTGCGAGTGCGGGCCATCTCCGGCCCGATGGCGGCCAGTCGAACCGTGTGGCACTGGCTGGCGCGCACCGATAGCATGCCGTTATTGCCGGTTATGCTTTCTGCCAATTCGGCAGTGTTATCAGCAGTGGCTATCGCCTGGGTTCGTGACGTCATTGCGGGTCCGCGAGTTGGCACCCATGACGGAGGGAGTCCGATGGCCGACATGTCGTGGGAGCACGCAGCGGAGGCTCGCGCGGCTCTGCACGCGATCATGACCGACCCGGAGCACGGTGCGGCTGCTCTGTCCAGCCCGCAGACGATGTCGAATCTGCTGAAGGACTTGCTGCCGGACGCGCCCAGGGAGAAGGGCATCCTTGTCGCCGCAGCGGAGGCGGGCCTGGCCAATACCCTGCGCGACCACGTGGCCCAGGGCATGGATCCGGATACGGCCACCCGGCTTGCCGCTTCGTCACTGGCGATCTCGGCTCCGTTCACGCCTGAAGCCTGCAACTGGGTGACCGGAGAGATCGCGATCGCCCTGGGGATCAGCCAGCCGCGCGATGTCGAGCCGCCAGGCGGCGCGGGTCAGGTGGGCGGGATGCAGACGCAGGCGGCAGGGACCGCGTACTCGCCTGGCGACGCTCCCACCCAGGGTTATGCGATCCCGCAGGCACCAGGTTTCGGCCAGGCTCCAGGTTTCGGCCAGGCTCCAGGCGGCGGCTTCGGACCGGGACCAGGCCAGGGCTTCCCGCAGGCAGGGGTCCCGAGCGACCCGCAGGGCGGGTTCGGTAGCTTCCCGCAGGCAGGCGTGCAGAGCAGCCCGCAGGGCGGGTTCGGTAGCTTCCCGCAGGCAGGCGTGCAGAGCAGCCCGCAGGGCGGGTTCGGTGGCTTCGCGCCGCCGAGTGGTCAGGGTAACCCGTTGCTGGGCGCACCTGGCTATCAGCCGGCTCCGGCCGGGCTCGGCCAGGCAGCGGCACCGGGATATCAACTCCAGCCGGGGATGATGCTCCCGCGCAACAACTCGCTCGCGATCGTCGCCCTGGTCTGCGGGTGCGCGCAGTTCTTGCTGTGGATCGTGTTCCTGGTTCCCGGGTTCCTCTCCGCGATCGCCGCGCTGACCTTCGGGCTTGCCTCGCTCAGGCAGATCGCCGCGAGAGGCGAGCGAGGAAGGGGGATGGCGATCACTGGCGTCGTCCTCGGCGGCCTTGGCGTACTAGGCGGGGTGATCCTGATCATCCTCGTCGTCATCGGCATAGCAAGTTCGAGCAGCTACGGCAATTAGCCCGAGAGGTCGTCAGGTCGCGGAGAAGCCCCCGTCCACGAAGATCGCCTGGCCGGTGACGTAATCGCTAGCCGTGCTGGCGAGAAAGACGGCAATGCCCTCGAAGTCGGCCGGCTGGCCGTTGCGACCGGTCATGGTGCGGGCCGCCAGCGCGGACGAGCGGACCGGGTCGGAGGCGACCTCCTTCGTCATCGGCGTGGCGACGAATCCGGGGACGACCGCGTTGCAGCACACTCCTGACGGCGCCCATGCTTCCGCCTGCGATCTGGTCAGCGACACAAGGCCGCCCTTGGAGGCGCCGTAGCCGCCGCTGTTGCCGAACGCACGGAAGGACTGCTGTGATGCCACGTTGATGATCCGGCCCCAGCCGCGGGCCGCCATGCCGGGACCGAAGTGCTGTCCGATCAGGAACGGTGCGGTGAGGTTGACGGCCATCGAGCGATCCCACTCGTCAGCGGTCAGGAGCGGCAGCGGCGGCCTGATGTTGACTCCGGCCGCGTTGACCACGATGTCCGGCTCGCCGAAGATCTCGCTGACCTGATCGCAGGCGCGCCTGATCCCTCCCCGATCGCCCAGGTCGGCGCAGACGCGCCCGACGCTGGCGCCGGAGGAGCGGAACTCGCTGACCGTCTCGTCCAGTGCGGCCGCGCGGCGAGCGACTAGCACGACGGCGGCGCCGGCCCCGGCAAGCGAGCGGGCCATGGCCCGGCCGATGCCTGAGCTTCCGCCGGTCACCGCAGCCACCCGGCCCTCGAGAGAGAACAGCCGGTATAGGTAATCAGCCATGGCCCCAAGTATGGCGACGGCGCGGGCCAGACCAGCGATCAGGCGAGTCAGACACGCTCAGCCTGGCGCACGCCGACCTGGCCGGCGAGTCAGTGGCTGGGCAGTGGCCAGGGCTGAGCCGCTCGGGGAAAGCTAGAGCAGCGGCCTAGCCCCGACCAGGCCCATCGCCTTGGCGGCGAGACGGCACCCGCTGGTCAGTGCCTCGCCAGGGGGCTTCTTGTCCAGCCAGGCCGGCAGGAAGCCCGCGCAGAACGCGTCGCCTGCGCCGGTCTTGTCCACGATCCGCTCGACCGGGGGAGCGGGTACCCGGATCGGCTCGGGACGGCCGTTGGCGTAGAAGAGGGCGCCTTCGGGGCCAAGTTTCATCACCACGTGCGGATACCAGGCGTTGAGTACCCGAGCCGCCTGCTCGGGCTCGTCCCGGCCGGTCAGGACCCGGCCCTGCTCGGCGTTGACGAACAGCAGCGTCGCGCCGTTGGTCATCTGCAGGAACGGTTCGGCGCCCACACGCTCGAGCGGTGCGGACGACGCGCCATCCACCGAGATCGTCATCCCGGCGCGCCGTGCCATAGAGATAGCGGCCAGGCAGGCCTGGCGGGATCCGTTGTTCAGCAGCGTGTAGCCGGAGACGTGCAGGTGGCATCCGGGCGTGAACAGGTCCTTCGGCAGGTCGTCCGGAGCTAGCGCAGCGTTGGCACCGGGATCGGACAGCATGGTGTGGTCACCCTTGTGGGTGATCATGACCACGCAGGTGCCGGTCGGCCGCTCAGGATCCATGACGAGCCTGGCGTCGACTCCGTAGCCCATGAGCTCCATGTCCCGGTTCCGGCCTGCGATATCGGCGCCTCGCCGTCCGACGAACGCTACCTCCGCACCGTCGACTGCCAGCCAGGCGGCGATGTTCGCGCCTGACCCGCCGCCATGCATCGTGACGGTCGCCGGCGTGTCGCTGCTCTTGGCCAGAGGCAGCACCGCGTGGGCGACGGTGTCCGTCATCAGGTCACCAACGACGACAACGCGAGTCAATGTCGTCCACCACCTTGATCACAGGCCCGACCCGGGCGCGCGCCTCAGAGCGTTCGCCGCGGGAGCTAGCTCATAGAACTTAACAGTTCTGTGCTGCTGCCTCGGCCTGTTCGCGCGCTCAATACCAGATCAGCGCCGAATTCCGGGCAAGCCGACCGCTGCGGCCGGCTGGTCGGCAGCCCCCCGGCTCGCCAGCCGGAGCGCGGTCGGCCATAGTTGTGTCCCATGACCTGGTCCTGGCAGTACGAGAAGGCAGATGGCAGCCTGGCCGCATCCCGCAGCCTGCCCAAGGAGAGTTTCGGCAGCCAGGGAGACGCCGAGACCTGGCTCGGCGAGCACTGGAAGGATCTGCTCGACGCCGGAGTCGACCAGGTCAGCCTGATGGAGGACAGCAGGTGCGAGTACGGCCCGATGAGCCTGCACCCGGAGGAGGGCTAGCACCGTCCGGCAGCGGGCTCCGGTCCGCACCGCTGCGGCACTGGCTCGTCAGGAGCGCCCGGAAGGGCTGCGAGTCAGAGCCGGGTCGCGCACGATTGCCGGGCCGAGGATCTCGTCGATCCGCGACATCACGGCAGGATCGAGCCGTACCCCGGACGCCCTGACGTTCTCGCGTACCTGCTCGGGTCGCGACGCTCCGACGATGGCGGCACCGACGTTCGGGTTCTGCAGCGTCCAGGCCACAGCGAGCTGCGAGAGCGTCAGCCCGGCCTGTTCGGCGACCGGGCGAAGCTGCTGGACCCGGCGCAGGATGTCGTCGGTGAGGTACTCGCTGACGAAGGTCGATCCGCGGCTGTCAGTCGCGCGCGATCCGGCAGGCGGTGCGGCGCCGGGCAGGTACTTGCCGCTCAGCGCTCCCTGCGCGATGGGTGACCAGACAACCTGGCCAATCCCTTCCTTTTCGCACAACGGGACTACTTCGGACTCGATGACGCGCCAGATCATGTTGTACTGCGGCTGATTGGAGATGATCCGGTCCAGGCCCAGGTCGGCAGCGATGCGCAAGGCCGCCGCGATCTCCTCGGAACGCCATTCGGACACTCCGACGTACAGGACCTTGCCCTGCCGCACCAGGTCGTCGAAGGCGCGCATCGTCTCTTCCAGCGGCGTGGAGTGGTCGTACCTGTGTGCCTGGTACAGATCCAGGTAGTCGGTCTGCAGCCGCTTCAGCGAGGCGTGGGCGGACTCCGTGATGTGCTTGCGGGACAGGCCCCGGTCGTTGGCGCCGCTCCCGGTCGGCCAGTAAACCTTCGTGCAGATCTCCAGTGATTCGCGCCTGACGCCCCTGAGCGCGCGGCCGAGCACCGACTCGGCGGCTGTGGCCGCGTAGACGTCGGCGGTGTCGAAGGTGGTAATGCCCTCGTCGAGTGCCGCTGCGACGCAGGCCCGAGCGGCGTCCTCCTCGACCTGCGATCCATGGGTGATCCAGTTGCCGTAGGCGATCTCGCTGATCTTCAGGCCGCTCCGGCCCAGGTGCCGGAACTCCATCAGATCGCCTGGCCGCGCTTGACGCGGGGCGCCGGGCTGCGCGAGGCGCGCAGCCTGATGCTGCGCATGGCGATGTAGCTCACGAGGCCGCGCCTGCTCTCGTCGGGGAAACGCTGCTTGGCGAGGCTAGAAACCTTCAGGCTGTGGAAGTAGGCCTCGCCGACGATCAGGACGACGATCGCAAGCTCGAGAATCAAGATGGCGTTCGAGCTCTTGGCCGCGCCGAGGAAGAAGGCGCCGAGGATCAGCACGAAGATGGCGAACAGGATGTACTCGCTGACGATCAGCCGCCGTGAGTCCACGTAGTCCCTGGCCAGGGCCTTGACAGGCCCGCGATCCCTGGGCTTGAGCGCCGACGGATCGCCACGGCGCTGAGCCTCCATTCGCTTGCGCGTCTCGATGCGCCGCTGCTCGCGGTCCTGGGCGGCGGCCGTCTTGCGGTCTGTGGGCGCAGGCTCGCGTCGGCGCCGCTCCACCTCGCTCCGCTTGGGCGTTGGCCTGCCCTTGCCAGCTTGCCTGGCAGGCAGGTCACGGACCTGGCCCGCCTGTTCGCTCTCCAGCACATCGGGAGCAGCATCGTTACGTCGTCGCAGCACTCTGACAGCCTACCGGTGGTTGCGGACGAACCACTCAGAACGAGCGGCAGAAGCGCACCCGGGCCGACGCGAGGGCATTGCCGAGGCCGCTGTGATGACGTGCTAGCCAGTAGGTCATAGGCTGGGAATCCAGCATCTGCCGAACGATTTCCCGTTGCAGCGCCGAGCGGCAGCCGGCGGCTCGTCACGCTAGCGCGGCAGCGGTTTACCACAGTGAGGGGAAGGCCGCGCTTATGGGCGTGATGAAGCGGGTTTCGACGATCTTCCGCGCGAAGGCGAATAAGCAGCTTGACAAAATGGAAGATCCGCGGGAAACCCTGGACTACTCCTACCAGACTCAGCTTGAGCTGCTGCAGAAGGTGCGCCGTGGGGTAGCTGACGTCGCTACGTCGCGCAAGCGGGTCGAGTTGCAGATGAACCAGGTTCAGCAGTCTGCGGACAAGCTGGACCGCCAGGCGCGCGACGCCCTCGCGGCGGGCCGGGAAGACCTGGCCCGCGAGGCGCTGACCCGCAAGGCCGGCGTCCAGACCCAGCTCACCGACCTGCAGACCCAGTACGCCTCGCTGCAGGGCGAAGAGGAGAAGCTGACGGCCGCCTCGCAGCGGCTGCAGGCCAAGGTGGACGCCTTCCGGGTCAGGAAGGAGACCATCAAGGCCACCTACACCGCTGCCGAGGCGCAGACCAGGATCAACGAGGTCTTCACCGGCATCTCCGAGGAGATGAGCGATGTCGGCCTGGCGATCCAGCGGGCCGAGGACAAGACCGAGCAGATGAAGGCACGGGCTGGCGCGATCGACGAGCTGATGGCCTCGGGCGCGCTGACCGATGCGCTTGGCGGTGCCCCGCACGACGACATCCAGGCAGAGCTCGACCGGCTTGGCGCCGGTCACGGCGTGGACGACGAGCTTGCGCGGATGAAGGCTGAGATCGCCAGCGGCGCCCCGCGGCAGCTGGGCACGGGTCAGGGCGACTCTGCCGCGACCCAGCAGGGTGGCGCGAGCTTTACCAAGGAGCAGCCCGGCTCAGGGGAGGCATAGATGATCATCCGGATCATGGGCGAGGGCCAGCTTCGCGTTGACGATGCCGCGGTGGACGAGCTCAACAAGCTCGACACCTCGCTTGAGGCTGCGATCGGGCAGCACGACGAGGCCGCCTTTGGCACCGCCCTGACAGCCCTGCTCGCGAAGGCGAGGGAGGTGGGCACCGAGCTCGCTCCCGACGAAATCGAGCCGTCGGACCTGATCTTGCCGCGTGAGGGAGCGACGATCGAGGAGGTTCGCGACCTGCTGGCCGATGGCGGGCTGATTCCTGGCTGACCGGCGCCCGCGGCCGGTTAGCCAGGTCAGCGCCTTGGTGGGGGACGCCAGGCAGGCAGCGAGCGTACTGCCTGCCTGAGAGGTTGCTGAGTATCTGCTCCATAGTGGCCACGATTGTGCAAAGCACACGCTGACCTGCGATGTAATGGGTAAGTCGGCCTGTCGGCTGCCAGATCGATGGCCGGGGCCGGGAGCGAAACGGAGGCGGCGATGGCTCGTACACGCTACGCGACCGACAGGGGCCTGATCGCGCGGATGGGCGTGACCATGTTCCTGCTCGGCCTGGTCTTCACCGCGTTCATTGTCGCGATCGTCCTGTTGCTGACCCAGTACAGCAACGTTGGCAACGGCGGCATCATCTTCATCGCGGTGGTCATCGGCATCGCGGTCTCGTTCGGCTCCTATTACTGGTCCGACAAGATCGCGCTGAGCACGGCCGGCGCCCAGCTGGTCACCCCCGAGCAGGCGCCGCATCTGCACGGCATCATCGACCGGCTCTGCGCGCTCGCCGATATGCCCAAGCCGCGGGTGGCCATCGCCCCGACCGACATGCCCAACGCCTTCGCGACGGGCCGCAGCAGCAAGGTTGCCGTGGTCTGCGTGACCCAGGGCCTGCTGCGCAGGCTCGACGACAACGAACTCGAGGGCGTGCTCGCGCACGAGATGTCGCACGTCGCGCATAAGGACGTCGCGGTCATGACGATCGCCTCGTTCCTCGGGATCATCGCGGCGCTGCTCGTCAGGTTCGCCTTCTACTCGGAGCTGTTCGGCGGCGGCGGCCGCGGCCGCGGCCGCGGCGGCAACGACCAGAACTCGCTGCCCGTGGTGCTGATCGTGATGCTGATCGGCATGGTGGTCTACGCGATCAGCTTCCTGCTGATCCGGCTGCTGTCGCGCTACCGCGAGCTGTCCGCCGACCGGTCGGGCGCGCTGCTGACCGGCCAGCCGTCCGCCCTCGCCAGCGCTCTGGTGAAGGTCAGCGGGGAGATAGCGCGGATCCCGACCAGGGACCTGCGTGCCGCCGAGCCGCTCAACGCGTTCTTCTTCACCCCTGCGCTGTCGACCAGGCAGGGTGAGATGAGCCTGTCCGCGATCTTCTCGACGCACCCGTCGCTGGAGAAGCGGCTGAAGGCACTCGACAAGATCTCACAGCAGCTCAGCCGGTAGGACAAGCTCAGCGCTAGGGAGGTAGGTCGGCCGTGGGTCTGCTCGACACGTTGCTAGGCCGGACGAAGCCGGTGCCGCCGAACCTGGACGCGCTGTTCGCGCTGCCGTCGGCCGCGATCACGCTGCAGGCGGCCACCGACTTCACCCCGACCGGAGTCGGCTCGGTCTGCTTCCGCGCGGCCGAGGGCAAGGCGTTCAGCGACATCGAGAAGGACGTGCGCGACCTGCTCGCCATGGGGGAGAGCACCGCGCCGGTCCAGGTCACCTCCGACAGCTACGGCTTCACCTGGCTGGTCTGCACGCACGCGGCCGACGACATCGAGGGCCTGGTTACCGACCTGCACGCGGTGAACTCCACGCTGGAGGGCGGCGGCTTCGGGCCGCAGCTCCTCTGCACGATCCTCGGCTTCCGTGACTCGTCCGCACGGCGGCTCGGCCTGGTGTACCTGTACAAGCGGGGCACGTTCTACCCGTTCTCGCCGCAGGCGCGCGAACGGCGTGACAACGCGACCGAACTCCAGGTGCGCGGCGTGCTCGGCGACGACCTGAAGATCGAGCCAGATCTCGGCCGGTGGTTCCCCGTCTGGGGAGCCCCCGGCCTGTAGCGCACGTCGCGGGCCGGCGCTCCGGCTCTCCTTTAGGGGAGCGCCAGCATCTGGTCGAGCGCGGCTTTCGCCTGCGCTGCGGTCTGCGGGTCGACCGTGATCTGATTCACGACCTGCCCGGCGACCAGCGACTCCATCGCCCAGACCAGATGCGGCAAGTCGATCCGGTTCATCGTGGAGCAGTAGCAGACGGTCTTGTCGAGGAAGACAACGGTCTTGTCGGGGTTTGTCTCGGCCAGCCGCTGCACGAGGTTGAGTTCCGTGCCGACCGCCCAGGCCGAGCCGCTCGGCGCCTGCTCGATGGCCGCGATGATCTTCTCGGTCGAGCCGATCTGGTCGGCCATCGTCACGACCTCGTGCACGCACTCCGGGTGGACGATGACATTGACCCCGGGCACCCGCTGCCGGACGTCGCTGACGTCCTGCGTGGTGAAGCGGCCGTGGACGGAGCAGTGTCCGCGCCACAAGATCATGGTGGCCTTGCGCACCTGCTCTGGGTCCAGTCCGCCGCCTGGCTTGTTCGGATCCCAGACGACACAGTCGTCCAGGCTCATGCCGAGCTCGAGCACCGCCGTGTTGCGGCCCAGGTGCTGGTCGGGAAGGAAGAGGACCTTGCTGCCCTTGTCCAGGGCCCAGGTCAGGGCGCGCCTGGCATTGGACGAGGTACAGACCGTGCCGCCGTGCCGGCCGGTGAAGGCCTTGATGTCGGCGGAGGAGTTCATGTAGGTGACCGGGACGACCGTGTCGGCGAGGCCGAGGTCCTCCAGGACCTCCCAGCATTCCTCCACCTGGTCATAGGTCGCCATGTCGGCCATCGAGCAGCCTGCTCCGAGATCAGGCAGGATCACCCGCTGGTCGGGTGAGGTCAGGATGTCTGCCGACTCGGCCATGAAATGCACGCCGCAGAAGATCACATACTCGGCGTTCGGCCGTGCCGCGGCCTCGCGGGCGAGCTTGAACGAGTCACCGGTCACGTCGGCGAACCTGATGACCTCGTCGCGCTGGTAGTGATGGCCGAGCACGAACGCGCGATCACCGAGCGCGGCCCGGGCGCGCTCTGCCCTGTGCACCAGGTCGGGATCCGATGGCGGCGGCAGCTCGCCCGGGCAGTCCACGCCGCGCTCGCTGTTCGGATCAGCGCCCGCACCGAGCACGAGCAGCGGTATCTGACGGCCGGGCTCAGGTCCGGCTGGAACGTGAGCGGCCGGCCTTGTGGCGGTGGCGGAACGTGATGGACCGGGCATAGCGAGCCTCGCTTCGCGGAGACTTATCGTCGGACTGACGATACCACTAGCATACGCCTGGTGTTAGGTGCACGTTCATACCGCTCGTGCCTGGCCATCCGGTCTCCAGGGTCTGGCCGGTGACTGCCTGCCTAGGCGGAATGCACGCGCTGCGCATATGGTTGAGACACCTAGGACGACATAGCCGCGCTCGGGGCGCGGCGCCTTCTGACCGCGGGAGCTAGCCAGATGACAGTTCAGAACGACGTGACGGCTCAGGGCGTCATTCTCACCGAGGTAGCGGCTGCCAAGGTCACCAGCCTGCTCGCGCAGGAGGACCGTGACGACCTCCGGCTGCGGATCGCGGTGCAGCCCGGTGGTTGCTCTGGCCTGCGCTACCAGCTCTACTTCGACGAGAGCGAGATCGATGGTGACATCGTCTCCACGTTCGACGGCGTGCAGGTCGTGACGGACAAGATGAGCGGCCCCTACCTGATGGGCGCGACCATCGACTTCGTCGACACGATCGAGAAGCAGGGCTTCACCATCGACAACCCCAACGCGACCGGTTCCTGCGCCTGCGGGGACTCGTTCCACTAGGGCCGTGCCGACCGGGCTGCTGTCTCGGGACCGTCCGCTAGCGCCGGGGGCAGCCTGTAGCCTTACCCCGTGCGAATAGCCATCACCGGGTCGATAGCGACCGACCATCTGATGACCTTCCCGGCCAGGTTCGTGGACCAGCTGATGCCGGACAAGCTCGACAAGATCGCGCTGTCCTTTCTGGTCGACTCACTAGAGATCAGGCGCGGGGGCGTGGCCGCGAACATCGCGTTCGGTCTCGGCTGCCTGGGCCTGCGGCCGCTGCTCGTCGGCACGGCGGGCAGCGACTTCGCCGATTACCGGGCCTGGCTCGAGCGGCACGGCGTGGACACAAGCGGCGTGCGCGAGTCGGCGCGGCACCACACCGCCCGGTACATCGGCACCACCGACGTGGACATGAACCAGATCGCGTCCTTCTACCCCGGTGCCATGACCGAGGACCGGGAGATCGACCTCGCCGAGCTGGCCGGCCAGGTCGAGCTGGTGCTGATCGGCGCCAGCGACCCGGACGCCATGCTCGCCTTCACCAAGCAGTGCATCCAGAACCAGATCCCGTTCGCGGCCGACACCTCGTGGCAGCTGGCCCGGCTGGACGGCGAGCAGGTCAAGTCGCTGCTGACCGGTGCCGAGTACTTGTTCTGCAACGAGTACGAGGCCACCTTGACCGAGCACAAGACGGGCTGGAGCCCGGCCGAGCTCAACGACCGGGTCGGCATCCGGGTCACCACGCTCGGCGGCCGTGGCGCCAGGATCGACCGGGCCGGACATCCGCCGATCCTGGTACCGGCCGTGCCGGGCGTCGAGCCTAAGGAGCCGACGGGCGCGGGCGACGCCTTCCGCTCGGGCTTCCTCGCCGCCGTTTCCTGGGGCCTCAGCCTTGAGCGGGCCGCCCAGCTCGGCAACATCGTCGCCGTGCATGCGCTGGAGACCACAGGGACTCAGGAGTACCAGCTCCACCCCGAGCCGCTCACCGAGAGGTTCGCCGCGGCGTACGGCGACCAGGCCGCCGCCGAGATCGCCCGCAGCTACATCTGAGCGCCGGGCTCGCCGCCTTCCTGAGCAGCAAGCGCCGTGCGTAATTCAGGCTCGGCGCAGCGGCTGGAGGAATTCGAGCCGGTTGCCGAAGGGGTCGGCGGAATAGAAACGGTCATAGCCAGGCATCTCGTCGTCCCAGATCACGGCGGTCCCGGTGGCCTCGAGCCTGGCCGCGAGATCGGTAAGCGCGCTCACCAGGATGCCCGGGTGCGCCTTGCGGGCGGGCACGAAGTCCTTCTCGACGCCCAGGTGTACCTCGATGCCGCCGCCACCGAACCAGCATCCGCCCCTGGCGGCGAGCGCTGGCGGCTTAGGCAGCTCGGTCAGGCCGAGTATCTCGCCCCAGAACCGGCGGGAGACGTCCTCGCCGCCGACCGGAATGGCGAGCTGTACGTGATGAAGCCCGCTGAGGGCGAACGTCGCGTCCTGAGTCATGGTCTTATCGTGCCAAACCGCCGGCGGCGGACTCAGGCTGGGGCCGCGGCGTTCCGCTGCCGAAGACGCCGGTCCGGTGGATGACCTGCCAGCGCTGGCGGGTGCCGAGCAGTGCCGTCATGACCGACTGGATGGTGACCAGGTACATCAGCTGCCGGTAGACCACCTGCTGCAGCGGGAGGGTCCAGATCACCATCGTTGGCTCCCGGTCGAGCCTCAGCGCATAGAGCCCGGCCATCATCTGCATCACGTTGAACCCGAGCCAGAAGGCACCGACCGTTATCGGGTTGAGGAAGATCAGGCCGTAGATCGCGGCCAGGTCGACGACGGGCGCGGTCAGCGGCAGCAGCACCTGGAAGAAGGCGAGGTAGATCAGGCAGCGGCGACCGAACCGGCCCGAGGCGCCGCCCTCGATCACGCAGCGCCGGTGCTTCCACATCGACTGCAAGGTCCCGTAGCACCACCGGTAGCGCTGCCGCCAGAGCTGGCGCAGCGTCGCGGGCGCCTCGGTCCAGGCGATGGCCGACTCCTCGTAGACGACCCGCCAGCCGGACCGGCAGATCGCCATGGTCAGGTCGGTGTCCTCGGCGAGAGTGTCGGAGCTGACCAGGCCGACGTCTTCGAGCGTCTCCCGGCGGAACGCCCCGATCGCGCCGGGGACGGTCGGCATCGTGCCGAGCACATCGAACATGCGGCGATCGAGGTTGAAGCCCATCACGTACTCGATGTGCTGCCAGCGGCCGAGCAAGCCCTTGCGGTTGGCGACCTTGGTGTTGCCGCTGACGGCGCCGACGTCCGGGTCGGCGAACCTGCGGGCCAGCCGGGTCAGCGCCTTCGGGTCGAAGATCGTGTCGCCGTCGACCAGCACGAGCAGGTCGAACGACGCGTTCACGATGCCCGTGTTGAGCGCGGTCGGCTTCCCGCCGTTTCGCTGCGAGATCAGGCGAACGCCGGGCAGCCGCAGGCTGCGCACGATCGCCGCGGTGTCGTCGGTGGAGCCGTCGTCGACGACGATGACCTCGAGGTAGCCGGGGTAGTTGCTGTTGACCATGGAGCGCACGGTCGCGGCGATGCCCGCCGCCTCGTTGTAGGCGGGAACGATGACCGTGATGCCGCGCGGGATCCGGCCCTTCCTGATCCGGTGGCCTTCCTTGCGGCTGCGGCGCTTGTGCAGGCTGGCGAAGTACACGAGCAGCAGGATCCGGAATGCCATCAGGATGCTCGCGACCACCAGGACGGCGGCCAGGATCGCGACGGCATGATCGGCTCCCTGCTGGCTGAGGATCAGCGCCACGCCGATGATGCGCTGCTGTTGCGTCGCGGGCTGGTCGGCCGAGGGCAGGTGCAGTCCGCCGGTGACCGTCACGAACCGGTAGCCCCTGGCCTTCAGCCGGCTGATGATCTGCGGCAGCGCCCGGACGGTCTGCTCCCTGTTGCCGCCCGAGTCGTGCAGCATGATGACAGCGCTCGTCGCGCCATGCGGCCAGTCCAGCGCGTTGGCGACGATCTTGGCGACGCCCGGCCGCATCCAGTCCTTGGTATCGACCGTCGCGAGCACGATCAGGTAGCCGTACCGGGCGGCGCGCTGGTAGGCGTGCCAGTCCTGCGCGGTGAGCGCATTCGGATTGCTGCTGTACGGCGGCCGCAGCAGGTCCGTGTGAACCCCGGCGGCCCCGGCCAGCGCGTTCTGGGTGAGGGTGAGCTCAAGCGGCAGCCGCCATCCGGCCGACGCCAGGTTCGCGTGCGTGTAGGTGTGCGTGCCGACCTCGCTGCCGGCTCGCAGCTCGGCCTGTGCGAGGGACGGATAGCTGGCGATATGCGCGCCGACCAGGAAGAACGTGGCTGGCACGTGCTCGCGCCGCAAGATCGCGAGGATCTTCGGTGTCCAGACCGGGTCCGGTCCGTCGTCGAAGGTGAGTGCCACCGTGTGCGGCGCCAGGGCAGAGGCATACGGGTGGCGGCCGGTGCCGTCGATGACCGGCCCGCCGTTGACCAGCGCGCTCGGTCCGGGCCTTCCGCCGGTGCCGGCCAGGTTAGCGGTCGCGGGAGACTCGCCAAGCACGCCATGCGTATAGCCCTCGAGCAGCAGCCAGGTGCCGAAGACAAGCAGGACGAGGGCAACGAAGAACCAGTGGCCGCGTGGCGCGCCCTGCTTGCGCGCCACCCGGTGCCGCGTCTGCTGCTCGGCCCGGCTACTTGCCATGCGTCGAGGACGGTGATGGATGCGGGTGCGGGCTCTTGGCGTGCCCGTGCGACGGCGACGGGCTCGGTGAGCCGCTTGGAGACGGGCTCGCGGGCCGAGATGAGGACGGCGCCGGGGATGGCGATCGGGACGTCGACCGATCGGGCGCCGGAGTCGAGTGATCCCGGGTCCCGTGGTGCCGCTTCCCGGCATGGGTGGAATGCGGGCCGGGGGGCTGCTGTGGCTGCGGGCCGAACACGCTCAGCCGCGAGCTGGGGCCGCCGAACAGGCCGATGCCGACCAGGATCAGCACGCCGACGAGGAATACGCTGGCGCCGGCGCCGATCAGGCGCATCAGTCGCCTGCGCTGTCCTGACGGGTCGGTGAATACCGGAACCGGCGTAAGGGGAGCGGTGCCTGCATAGGGCCGCGCGCCGGACTGGGGCTGATCCACGAAGGACGAGTGTAAGGCCATCCGCCTCCGTCTGGCAGGCGCACGGTCAGTAACTGCGCCGCACGCGCATTGCCCAGCCCGCACCGCTGTCAAGGTCGGTCGCCCCGGCGAACTCGTGCGACTTGAGGCCGCACCAGGCCGGAATGTCGGTCTTCGCCGCCGGGTCGTCAGCTAGCACCTCGACGACCTGGCCCACGCCGATTTCGCCGATGCGCTCGGCGAGCATGATGATCGGGATGGGGCACTTGCGGCCGAGCGCGTCGATGCGCAGTGCCGGCGCCTCGCTGACGCCGGGCAGGTCCGCGTGGGGCGGGGGAGTCACAGGTCACCTCCGGGTAGGAGCGGCTGTGCTAAGTCCGTTGTGCGGGACGGTACAGCGCCATTGGCCGGCTGGCCCGCCGTACCGCGCAAGCGGCTCACGATCGGCGGGAGCGCGTCGAGAAATTCGGTCACGGACCGCTGCGTAGTGCCACGCGGCAAGGACACCCGTACGTTGCCGTGCGTGATGGCGCCCATCGCGGCGAGCACGTGGCTCGGCTGCTGCGTATCGGTTGCGCACGCGCTTCCCGACGAGACCGAGAAGCCGGCCTTCGCCAGCTCGATCACGAGGGCCTCGCCGTCGATGTAGAGGCAGGAGAACGTGACGATGTGCGCAAGGGAGTGCGCCCGGTCGCCATGGATCACGCAGTCGGGCACCAGCTCGGGCAGCCGGTCCCTGATCTGCCCGGTGAGCTGGCGCAGGGCGACGTCGGCGGCGTCCCGGTCGGCCTCGTAGGCCTCAAGCGCGGCGACGGCAGCCACGATGGCCGGCAGGTTGGGGAAGCCAGAGACCCGGTGCCCTTCCCGCCTGTCGGCGGGCATCGGCGCCCGCCAGCGCACGCCCTTGCGGAGCACCATGACCCCAACGCCGGGCGGCCCGCCCCATTTGTGCCCGCTGGCCGCGAGCAGCGACCATCCGGACGGCAGCTGCTCCCGCCCGGCCGACGCCGCCGCGTCGACGAGGAGCGGCACGCCTGCCTCCTTGCAGGCCGCGGCGACCTCTTCTACCGGCTGCACGGTGCCAACCTCGTGGTTCGCCGACTGCAGGCAGGCCAGCACCGTCCGGTCCCTGCCGATGGCCTGCGTGAAGGCCGCCACGTCGACGCGGCCGTCGGCGCCGACTCCGACGATCGTGACGCGGGTACCGCCCTGCTCGGCCATGGACGCTGCGTTGAGCACGCTGGAGTGCTCCACGGCACTGACCACCAGGTGCGCTTGGCCGCGATTCGCCGAGTGCCTGGCCCGCACGGAGCCGAGCACCGCCAGGTGCACGGCGTTAGTTCCCGAGCTGGTGAAGGCCACCTCGTCGCTCCGGCAGTGCAGCACGCCGGCGACCCGCTCCCGCGCCTGATCGAGCATCAGGCTCGCGCGCCGTCCCTCGTTGTGCAGGCGCGCGGGATCTGCCCAGCCGTCGTCGAGCGCGGCGAGCAGCGCGGCCCGGGCCGCTGGCGCGATCGGCTCGGCGGACGCGGCATCGAAGTACGCCATGATCTGACCCTACGGCGGCGCTCCGCGGCAGGCGGCAAGGCCCCCGGCCTCCTGACCAGGCAGCCGCACCGTGATCGGACTTGCAGCCCCCCGACTGCGGTTCGGACCGACCGCGTTGTACTGTTTGCACGACAGCCTGTAGGACAGGCGTCGCAGGACAGGTATTCGGACCGGCTCTGCCGGCCGGCGGACGGCCCAGAAGGGCAGCACTGGGAAGGCAATCTGTGAGCCCTATCCGCAGTACCCCCCGCCACGAGGGGAGCGCAGGACGGCTACGGCGCTGGGCGCCGCGTGCTGTCGCGCTGCTCGGGCTGGCGATCGTTACGACAGGGTGCAAGTCCACTGCGTTCACCCGGCAGGGCATGCTTGTCCCCTGGACCAAGCAGGGCCAGAACATCCTGACCATGTGGCAGGGTTCCTGGCTCGCGGCCTGGTGCGTGGGGATCGTCGTCTGGGGCGGCATCCTGTGGGCCATCACGTTCCACCGCAAGCGGGGTGACCAGCTTCCGCGGCAGGTCCGCTACAACCTGCCGATCGAGATCCTGTACACGGTGCTGCCGTTCATCATGGTCGGCGTGATGTTCTACTTCACGGCCAGGAACGAGAACTACATCACCAGGAACCCGCGTAACCCGGACGTCATCGTGCACGTGATCGGCGAGCAGTGGACGTGGCAGTTCCAGTACCCGCAGTACCGGACCGGACCTGGGCCGAACCAGGTCGTCACGACCATCGGCCAGATGTGGGACCCGCAGCTCAGTGCCAGGCAGCAGCGCCTGCCGCTGCTGGTAATTCCGGCGCATGAGACGGTGCAGTTCCAGCTCACCTCGGTCGACGTAGTCCACGCGTTCTGGGTCGTGCCGTTCGAGTTCAAGCGTGACGTCATCCCGGGCTACTCGAACGAGTTCACGGTGACGCCGACCAAGGCGGGCGTCACGTCCATCGGGCGCTGCAGCGAGCTATGCGGCGTCTACCACAGCCGCATGCTCTTTAGGATCAAGATCGTCACGCCTGCTCAGTTCCGCCAGTGGATCCAGCAGCAGCAGGCGCAGCAGAGCGCTTCTGGGGGTACTCCGTGACCGCGGTCAAGCCAGTCGAGCAGTCGGCCTACGCCGCTCCCGTCAGGTACCGGAAGGGCTCGGTCCTCGCGGACTGGCTGTCCTCGACCGACCACAAGATCATCGGTCACCTGTACCTGATCACGTCCTTCATGTTCTTCCTGGTCGGCGGCCTGATGGCGATGCTGATCAGGACCCAGCTCTTCGAGCCGAACAACAGCATCGTCTCCGACCAGCAGTACAACGAGCTGTTCACGATGCACGGACTGATCATGCTGCTGCTGTTCGCCACGCCGCTGTTCGTCGGCTTCGCGAACGAGGTGATGCCGCTTCAGATCGGCGCGCCGGACGTGGCGTTCCCGAGGCTGAACCTGCTGAGCTACTACATGTTCCTGTTCGGCGGGCTGATCGCCTTGTTCAGCTTCCTCACCCCGGGAGGCGCGCCCGCGTTCGGCTGGTACATGTACGCGCCGCTGACCAGTTCGACGTACTCGCCCGGCGTCGGTGCCGACCTGGTCATCATGGGCCTGACGCTAGGCGGTCTCGGCACGATTCTGGGCGCGGTCAACTTCGTGACCACGATCTTCTGCATGCGGGCGCCGGGAATGACCATGTTCCGGATGCCGATTTTCACCTGGAACATCCTGCTCACCTCGATCCTGGTGCTGCTGGCCTTCCCGGTGCTCGCCGCAGCGCTGCTGGTGCTCGAGATCGACCGCAAGTTCGGCGCCAAGGTCTTCGACGCCAGCAGCGGCGGTGCCGTGATGTGGCAGCACTTGTTCTGGTTCTTCGGCCATCCCGAGGTGTACATCCTCGCCTTGCCCTTCTTCGGCGTGGCGACCGAGATCCTGCCCGTGTTCAGCCGCAAGCCGCTGTTCGGCTACAAGGGCCTGGTCGCCGCGACGATCGCGATCGCGGGCTTGTCGATGACGGTGTGGGCGCACCACATGTTCACCACAGGTGCGGTGCTGCTGCCGTTCTTCTCGTTCATGACCTTCCTGATCGCGGTCCCGACCGGGGTGAAGTTCTTCAACTGGCTCGGCACGATCTGGCGCGGTCAGCTGACGTTCGAGGCGCCGATGATGTTCATACTCGGCTTCATGATCGTCTTCCTGTTCGGCGGGCTGACCGGCATTATCCTCGCGGCACCGCCGCTGGACTTCGCCGTCAGCGACTCCTACTTCGTGGTGGCGCACTTCCACTACGTGCTCTTCGGCACCGTCGTGTTCTGCATGTTCGGCGGGTTCTACTTCTGGTGGCCGAAATGGACCGGCAAGATGCTGAACAACACGCTCGGCGCCTGGCACTTCTGGTTCGTCTTCATCGGGTTCAACATGACGTTCCTTGTGCAGCACTGGCTGGGCGTGATCGGCCAGCCGCGGCGCACCGCGAACTACCCGTACCTGCCGCACTATGCGACGACGCTGAACCAGATCTCGACGGTCGGCGCGTTCATTCTCGGCGTGTCCAACCTGTTCTTCTTCTACAACGTGTACCGGACCTGGAAGCACGGGGAGAAGGTCACCGAGGACGACCCGTGGGGCTTTGCCAACTCGCTGGAATGGGCCACGTCCTGCCCGCCGCCACGGCACAACTTCATCTCGATCCCGCGGATCAGGTCCGAGCGGCCGGCCTTCGATCTGCACCATCCGCACGTGCGGGCCGGTCGCGATCCGTCCGAGCGCCGGGCGATCGGGGCTGGTCACTAGTGCGCGGCGAACTGACAAGGGCAGGGGTACTGGCATGAGGGTCGAGGGCTGGCTGTTCCTTGGCTGTGCGATCTTCTTCGGCGTGGCCGACGTCTTCTACTGGAACCTCGCGCACGACCCCACCGGGGGCAC
>DASWAA010000621.1:0-2758 GCA_036391385.1 Streptosporangiaceae bacterium | reverse complement strand
GTCGAAAGGGCGGCCGCGCTCCTTGCTGGTGTCGGGCAGGACGTCGTGCCGGGCCTGGCGGCCCTGGCGCAGCGGGCTCCGTTGCCGGCCAATCGCTTTCTCGACCGGGAGGAGAGCTGGCTCCGGTTCGGCCAGCGGGTGCTCGAACTCGCCGAGGACCCGAATGTGCCGCTGCTTGAGCGGGTCAGGTTCGAGTCGATCTTCGCGAGCGCGCTGGACGAGTTCTTCATGGTGCGGATCGCCGGGCGGATCAGGCGGATGGCGACTGGCCTGCCGGTCGAGAACGTCAGCGGCAAGCCGCCGGATCAGATACTCGAGAACACGCTCAACATGGCACGCGAACTTGCGACCCGCCATGCCCGGGGCTTCACCGACCGGCTGCTTCCCGCGCTGGCGGAGTCGGGCATAGAGATCTTGCGCTGGAAGGAACTGCTGCCCAGCGAGCAGGCACGGCTGCAGCGGCTGTTCAGGGAGCGGATCTACCCCGTGCTCACGCCGCTTGCCGTTGACCCGGCGCACCCGTTCCCGTTCATCTCCGGGCTGTCGCTAAGCCTGGCCGTGATGGTCGCCGATCCGAGGTCGGGCCTGACGCTCTTCGCGCGGGTCAAGGTGCCGCCGCTGCTGCCGAGGTACCTGATTGTCTCGCCGAACCGGTTCGTCCCCCTGGAGGACGTGATCGCCGCGCACCTTGGCGAGCTCTTCGCGGGGCTGGAGGTGATCGAGCACCATGCGTTCCGGGTGACCAGGATCCGCGACCTGGAGATCGACGAGGACGTCACCGAGAACCTGCTGCAGTCCCTGGAACGGGAGCTGATGCGGCGCCGCTTTGAGCCGGCGGTACGGCTAGAGGTCGAGGAGTCGATCTCCGGTGACGTACTGGAGAAGCTGGTGACCGAGCTTGACGTCGATCACCGGGCGGTCTACCGGTTGCCAGGGCCGCTCGACCTCACCGGCCTGTCCGCCATCGCCGACCTTGACCTGCGACACCTGAAGTACCCGGCCTTCGTCCCGGCCGAGAGCGCCCTGCCGGCTGACCGCAGCGTGTTCGCCACCTTGTCCGAGCGTGATGTGCTCGTGCACCTGCCGTACGACTCGTTCACCGCGAGCGTGCAGCGGCTGGTCGTCTCCGCCGCCGCTGACCCCAGGGTGCTCGCGATCAAGCACACCCTGTACCGGACCAGCGGCGACTCGGAGATCGTCGATGCCCTGATCGACGCGGCCGAAGCAGGCAAGCAGGTCGTCGTCGTCGTGGAGATCAAGGCGCGGGGTGACGAGGAAGCCAACATCGCGTGGGCCCGCAAGCTGGAGGAGGCGGGCTGTCACGTCGTCTACGGCTTCGTCGGGCTCAAGACGCACTGCAAGATGGTGCTCGTGGTGCGCGAGGAGGCGGACGGCTCGCTGCGCCGGTTCTGCCATATCGGGACCGGCAACTATCACCCGAAGACGGCCAGGCTGTACGAGGACTACGGGCTGCTGACCGCCGACCGTCAGGTGGGCGAGGACATCACCGACCTGTTCAACCACCTGACCGGCTACAGCCGGCGGGCCGACTACCACCGGCTGCTTGTCGCTCCGGCTGGGCTGCGCTCCGGCCTGGTCAAGCAGATCGACGAGCAGGCCGGGCTGGCACGGGAAGGGAGGCCGTCGCTGATCCAGATGAAATGCAACGCCATCATCGACGAGGCGACCATCGACGCGCTGTACCGGGCATCGATGGCCGGCGTGCCGATCGACTTGTGGGTGCGCGGCATCTGCTCGCTGCGCCCGGGCGTACCTGGCCTGTCAGAGACCATCCGGGTGCGCAGCGTCGTGGGCCGGTTCCTCGAGCACTCCAGGATCTACGCTTTCGGGACGGGTGGCCCGGACGGCTCCGACGACGTCTGGATCGGCAGCGCTGACCTGATGCACAGGAATCTGGATCGCCGGGTCGAGTTGCTGATCCGGGTCACCGATCCCGAGCATATGGCCGAGCTGCGCAGCCTCGTCGACCTTGCCATGGATCCGGGGATCGCGTCCTGGTGGCTCGGGTCCGATGGCACCTGGACCAGGCACCATCTCGACAAGTCCGGCGCTCCGCTCACCGACCTGCAGGAGCACCTGATCCGCTTCCGGCAGAGCCGGTCGGTGGACACGGAGGCAGCGGTGAGCCCGAGCCGCCTGCAGCGCCGCCGTTCCGATCCACATGCCTGACAGCGCTGGTGACGGCGTCATCCGTGCCGCAGGTGCCGTCGTATGGCGTCCAGGCACGCTCGGACCCGAGATCGCCCTGGTGCACCGGCCGCGCTATGACGACTGGTCGTACCCGAAGGGCAAGTGCCGCCGGGACGAGCATGTCCTGACGGCGGCCATCCGCGAGGTCACTGAGGAGACCGGGCTGCGCGTCATCCTCGGCCGGCCACTCTCCGCGTCGGTCTATCAGGCAAACGGCAAGCCGAAGCGGGTGCGGTACTGGGCCGCTCGCTGCGTCGAGTCGGTCGGTTTCACGCCCAACCACGAGGTCGACCAGGTCACCTGGTTCCCGGCAGACGCGGCGCGGTCCCGGCTGACCTATCCCAGGGACGTCACGCTTCTGGACGAGTTCCGGTCAGGGCCCGCACGGTCCGTTCCGTTCATCGTGCTGCGGCACGCCACGGCCGGCCGCAAGTCGGCCCGGGGCAGCGCCGACCCGCGCGACCTGGCCAGGCCGCTTGACGCGAAGGGGAAGGCCGACGCCGAACTGCTGGCAGGCTTGCTGGCCAGTTTCGGCCAGTGCCGGGTG
>DASWAA010000620.1:0-8333 GCA_036391385.1 Streptosporangiaceae bacterium | reverse complement strand
CATCCAGGTCGCTCGCCACGATCGGGGCACCGGAGGCCATCGCCTCGGCCAGAACGATGCCGAAGCTCTCGCCGCCCGTGTTCGGCGCGCAGAACACATCGACCGAGTGGTAGACCTGCACCTTGACGGCCTCGCTGACCTGGCCGAGCAGCACGACCCTGTCCCGCAGTCCCGGCGGAAGGGTCGCGGCGACCTCGTGCGCGTCGCCGGGACCAGCCACCAGCAGCCGCAGCCCCGGCCGCTCCGCGCCGACCTTCTCGAAGGCCCGGATCAGGACCGCCAGGCCCTTGCGAGGCTCGTCGATCCGGCCGAGGAACCCGATCGCGCCGCCCTCACCCGGCCACCCGGCCAGCGGCTCAGCCTTCTCGAACCTGCTGACGGTCACGCCGTTGGGTATCAGCACCGCGTCCCCGCCCAGGTGGATGACCTGGGTGGTGCGGGCCGCCTCGGAGACGGCGATCCGGCCGCTGATCTTCTCCAGTGCCGAGCGCAGCACGGGCTCGGCCACGTGCATGGCGCGCGATCGCGTGGTCGAGGTGTGGATGGTCGCCACGATCGGCATGTCGGCGACCCAGCAGGCGAGCAACGACAAGCTCGGAGCGGCCGGCTCGTGCACGTGCAGGACGTCGAAGCCGCCTTCCTTGATCCAGCGGCGGACCCGGTTGGCCGACAGCGGGCCGAACGCCAGCCTGGCCACCGACCCGTTGTACGGGACCGCGACCGCTCGCCCGGCCGGGACGACGTAAGCCGGCAGCGCGTCGTCGTCGTCCGCAGGCGAGATGACCGAGACCACGTGGCCGAGGTCGATCAGTGCCTCGGCGAGATCCCTGATGTGCTCCTGCACGCCGCCGGGCACGTCCCAGGAGTACGGGCAGACGATGCCGACCCTCATGGCCCGTTAGCCCCGCTCTCGCCGGTTCCGCCCCTGCCGGTCCGGCTGTCGCCAGTTCCGCCGCCGCCGGTTCCGCCCTCGACGGAGCCGACCAGGTCAGCGCTTACCGGTTCGGCATCAGCCGACGGCGAGGTCACCGGCACCGAGCCGACCAGGCCGGAATCGATCGGGCCGGAATCGATCGGTCCGGAATCGATCGGGCCGGAATCGATCGGGCCGGAATCGATCGGGCCGGAATCGATCGGTCCGATCTGTCCGGAGTCGATCGGGTTCCCTGCCGCGCTCTTATTCTCCGCAGCGCGCCCGCGCGCCGCGACCCGCGCCCTCGCCGAGGCAAGCCGCTCCGGGTCAAGGTCTGCGACGAAGACCCGCTGTAGCATGTGCCAGTCGGCTGGGTGCTCCCTGATGCCCTGCTCGAAGGCGCGCGCGACCTCCTGCGTCATCTCGGCGGCTTTCTGCCGCCTGTCCCCAGCGGCTGGCACCGGAATCTCCTCGTGGATCCGAACGCCCCAGCGGTCGCCGTCGAACCAGATCGTGGCTGGCATCAGCGCTGCGCCAGTCTGCACGGCGAGGGCCGCCGGGCCACCCATCATTAGAGCTTTTTCCCCGAAGAAGTCCACTTCAATGCCGCTGCCGGTGACATCCCGGTCGCACGGCAGCGCGACCAGCCTGCCCGCGCGCAGGCGCTGAGCCAGAACGCCGAACGGATGCGGCCCGCCGGTCGCAGGCAGCACTTCCATGCCGAGTCCCTGACGGAAGCCGAGGAACCGCTCGTACACCGAGGCGGGTTCCAGCCGCTCCATCACCGTCGTGAACGACCCCGCTCCCCGGTTGATCACCCACACGGCCGCCTGGTCCCAGTTGCCCATGTGCGGCAGGGGGACAACGACGCCCCGTCCGGACTCCAGGTTCTTGAGCAGCTCATCCACCCGGCCGACCTCATCGGTCCGCGCTACCAGCTGGTCGGTGTCCATGACGGGAAGCCGGAAGATCTCCAGCCAGTAGCGCGCATAAGAGCGCATCGCCTCGCGCGAGACCGCCCGGAGCTCCTTGCCGGTGACACCGGGGCCGAGCACTCGCGTCAGGTTGCCCTCGAGAACCCGGATGCCCGGGCCCTGCCGGCGCCAGGCGATGTCGGCCACCATGCGGAACACCGCGGCGGAGACTCGCTCAGGCACGCGACAGAGAACCGACCAGCCAAGTGCATAGCCTGCGGCGACGAGCCTGGCCTTCATTTCGGCACCGACACCTCTCAATGACTTCGACGAGCGCGAGCGACCCGCGTCAGGTGACCGCTCCGCCGGTAGCCGCCGCACTGCCCGAAGCAGCGCTGCCCGAAGCAGCGTTGTCCTGAGCGCTGCTGCCCGCGGCCTGGTCCTTGCCGGGAGTCGCAGCCTTGCGTACCGCGTAGACCCGCTGACCGAAGGTGATCGCGCTCAGTACCGCAAGAATCCATAGACCAACAGAAAGGACATACGGTACGCCAAGTCCGGACAGGCCGATGGCGACTAGCCCGATAATCAGCCGCTCGGTCCGTTCGGCGATCCCGACGTCACAGCGCAACCCGAGTCCTTCGGCCCGGGCCTTCGCGTACGACACTAGCCCGCCGGCCACCAGGCAGAAGAGCGCCACGGCCGCCAGGACCTGCTGGTGCCCGCCGGTCGCCAGCCAGACCGATATGCCGGCGAAGACCGCCGCGTCGGCCACCCGGTCCAGCGTGGAGTCCAGGAAGGCGCCAAAAGTACCGCTGCTGCCCTGGATCCTGGCGAGCGTTCCGTCGAGCATGTCGGCCAGGACGAAGCCTGTGCAGACCATCGTCCCGGCGAACAGATGGCCAGTCGGGAAGAGCGTGAGGGCACCTGCCGTCATACCGGTAGCCCCGATGACCGTGAGCATGTTCGGAGTCAGCGGGGTTCGCGCGAGGATCTTTCCGGCGGGCGTGAGCACGCGGGCAAGACCAGGTCTCAGCACCTTAAGCATGTCCGTTTGATCTTACTGGCGGTTGATCAATCCGCTTGACCAGCCGGCCGAGCGTCAGCACCCCCAGCGACAGTGTCCGCCAATCCGGCCGGGGGGCTTGTGGTCGCAGCGCCTTGGGTAAAGGCTGGCTGCAGCAGCCAACATGAACACAAGGAGGCGGTGGTATGGCGGACAAAGCAACATCGGGCG
Source organism: Streptosporangiaceae bacterium (assembly GCA_036391385.1). Classification (GTDB taxonomy): domain Bacteria; phylum Actinomycetota; class Actinomycetes; order Streptosporangiales; family Streptosporangiaceae; genus Chersky-822. Next base: position 5,272 of record DASWAA010000620.1, on the reverse strand, counting down.
CCGCCGGCAGGGCACCCGCGGCCGGCCAGCCTGAGAACGTGCGCAACGTTGTGCTGGTCGGCCACTCCGGAGCCGGGAAGACGACCCTGGTCGAGGCACTGCTAGCCGCGACCGGGACCATCCAGCGGACCGGCCGAGTCGAGGATGGCAGTACCGTCAGTGATTTCGACGAGGTCGAGATCAGGCAGCAGCGCTCAGTGAACCTGACGCTCGCGCCCTTCGTGCATGGCAATGTCAAGGTGAACCTGCTAGACACCCCGGGATACGCCGACTTCGTCGGCGACCTGAGGGCTGGGCTGCGAGCGGCCGACGCCGCGCTCTTCGCGGTCTCGGCCGCCGACGGCGTGGACGGCCTGACCTCCATGCTGTGGGACGAGTGCGCTAGCGCGGGCACGCCGCGCGCCGTGGTCATCACCAAGCTTGACCACCATCGCGGCAGCTTCGACGATGCCCTCGCGGCCTGCCGCGAGGCATTCGGCGATTCCGTCGCGCCGTTGTACCTTCCGATCGGCGACGGGCAGGGCACCGTCAACGGCCTGATCGGGCTGCTCTCCCAGCGCTACTTCGACTATACGAGCGGCACCCGCACCGAGCGCGACCCCGACCCCGGCGACACCGCGTCGATGGAGGAGCACCGGGGCGCCCTGATCGAGTCGATCATCCAGGAGAGCGAGGACGAGTCCCTGATGGACAGGTACTTGTCCGGCGAGGAGATCGACCAGAAGATCCTGATCGAGGATCTGGAGAAGGCCGTGGCACGGGGAAGCTTCTACCCGGTGATACCGGCGGCCGCAGTCCAGGGCATCGGCCTCGCCGAGCTCATTGAGCTGATGACGCAGGGGTTCCCCTCGCCGCAGGAGCACCCGCTGCCCGCCGTGACCACGCTGGACGGCAAGGCGGTCGGCTCGATCTCCTCCGACCCGGACGGCCCGCTGCTCGCCGAGGTGGTCAAGACAACCTCGGACCCGTATGTCGGCCGCATCAGCCTGGTCCGGGTCTTCTCCGGTACGCTGCGGCCCGACGCGATCGTGCACGTTTCCGGGCACGGCCGGGCAGCGAGCGGGCATGCCGACCACGACGAGGACGAGCGCATCGGCGCCCTGACCTCGCCACTGGGCAAGCAGCAGCGCACCATCGCGGCCTGCCTGGCCGGCGACATCTGCGCGGTGGCCAAGCTGACCAGCGCCGAGACCGGCGACACCTTGTCGGACAAGGACCGCCCGCTGCTGATGGAATCGTGGACGATGCCGGAACCGCTGCTGCCGATCGCGATCACGGCGAAGTCCAAGGCGGACGAAGACAAGATGTCCCAGGCCCTGAGCAGGCTCGTCGCCGAGGACTCCACGCTCCGGCTGGAGATGAACCCGGAGACCCACCAGCTTGTGCTCTGGTGCATGGGCGAGGCGCATGCAGACCTCCTGCTCGACCGGATCTCCAGCAGGTACGGCGTCGCGGTGGAGACGGTGGAACTCCGGGTGCCGCTGCGCGAGACGGTCGGCGGCAAGGCGCAGGGCCTCGGCCGCAACGTCAAGCAGTCCGGCGGCCACGGCGAGTACGCGATCTGCCACATCGAGGTCGAGCCGCTGCCATCGGGCAGTGGCTTCGAGTTCGTCGACAAGATCGTCGGCGGCGTCGTACCGCGGCAGTTCATCCCGTCCGTGGAGAAGGGCCTCCGCACCCAGATGGAGCAGGGCGTGGTAGCCGGCTACCCGATGGTCGACGTCCGGATCACGCTCTTCGACGGCAAGGCACATTCGGTCGACTCGTCCGACATGGCGTTCCAGAAGGCGGGCCGCGCGGCCCTGCGTGACGCGGCCGAGAAGGCGCGCCCGCAGTTGCTCGAGCCCGTGGATGAGGTGTCCGTGCTGATCGGCGACGACTACGTCGGCGCCGTGATGTCGGACCTGTCGAGCCGCCGGGGCCGGGTACTCGGCACCGAGCCGGTCGCTGGCGGGCGCACGCTTGTCAAGGCCGAGATTCCCGAGCTCGAGCTGATCAGGTACGCGATCGATCTGCGGTCGATCTCACAGGGCACCGGGTCGTTCTCACGGTCCTATCTCCGGTACGAGCCGCTGCCGTCGCACCTGGCGGACAAGGTCATGGCGGAGTCGAAGTCCGGGTAGCGCCGACTCCGGCGGACGACGGATGCCCCTGGCCCTCCCGGCCAGGGGCATCCGCGCTCCAGCCAGGCAAGCTGGCCCGGCGGCTCCTGCCGAACCGCCCAGTCGACTGATCGAGCGGCCCCGCCGGGCGCGGCCAGCCAGCCAACGGAGCCGCCGCTGCCGAGCCGCCCAGTCGACCATCCGAATCGCCGCCCGGTCGACCCGTCGATCGCCGCCGAGCCGCCCCGCCATGATCACGGACGCCTGTCAGCACGTGGACGCCTTTCAGGCGGATCCGACTGAAATACGACCACGATCCGCTCTATCGCGCGAAGCGCCACTGCGACCTGAGCAGAAGAGCGGCCCGTCTCGGCGGAGGGCGAGGCAGCAGCAGCGACGTCAGCCCACGCCCGAACAGCCGATACGGGCTCGCCGAAGGTCCGCCGACCATGATCGTGGTCACCCGTCAGTCGGATCCGACCAATAGACGACCACGCTCTGACAGGCGTCCACGATCATGTTCCCGGGCGCGCTGCTACCCGTGCGACGCCTGTGTGGCGATCGCCCTACGGCCGCTGTGCGAGGTGTGAGTCAAGGCGCGGCGACTATCGCAACTCGGCAAGCGGTTCGCCGGCTCGGCGCGGTGGCCGCTGCGGCGAACCGGGTGAGCCTGCACCGCCTGTCGTGGCAGCGCGGGGAGGCCGGGGTATCAGGCGCCGTCGACAGGAGACCGCAGCGCGCAGGCGGGCGTGCCGCCGGGGAGGCGGTGGCGGTTGCGGGCGATCAGGCGGTAGACGGGCGGGGCTAGCCAGCGCAGTGGCGGGATTTCGAGCGCCAGGCCGATGCCGCGCAGGGCAGGCGACTGACAGTGCCGCAGCGCGGCGGCGACGGCGGTGGCCCCGCCACGGATGGCGCCGGGAGCCGCGCTCTGGCCCGCGCTCTGGCCCGCGCTCTGGCCCGGACTGTGGCCCGTGCTCTGGCCCGTTGCCGAGTCGGCCCACACGACCTCGTGCTGGGCGCGCGCCTCGCTGATGCCCAGGGCCGCCAGGTCGGCGTGCTGCCAGGGGACGACGGTGACCGCCTCCGTGAGGTGGTCACCGAGCCAGTCGGCGCAGCGGGTGCAGAAGGCGCAGTCGCCATCGAAAATGAGAGCCGGGGGCACTGGCGTCAGCTGCATCAGGGGCCGTCCTTCCAGGCGTCGGCCAGTATCTCCCTGGTCTGAGCGAGCAGCTGGGGCAGAACCTTCGTCTGGCCGACGACCGGCATGAAGTTGGCGTCGCCGCCCCACCGGGGAACGACGTGCTGGTGCAGGTGCGCCGCGATGCCGGCACCAGCGACGCCGCCCATGTTCATGCCGATGTTGAACCCCTGGGCGCCAGAGGCGGCCCGCAGCGTGCTCATCGCACTCTTGGTGAAGCGGGCCAGCTCCGCGGTCTCGGCGTCGTCGAGGTCGGTGTAATCGGCCACGTGACGGTATGGGCAGATCATCAAGTGGCCGCTGTTGTACGGGTACAGGTTGAGCACCGCGTAGACGAGCGCCCCCCGGGCGACGATGAGGCCCTCGGCGTCGGACAACCGCTGGATGTGGCAGAACGGACAGCCTTCCTCGGCTCCGGCTCCGCCTCCGGCCGGCTTGCCCTCGCCCTTGATGTACGCCATCCGGTGTGGCATCCACAGCCGCTGGAAGCCGTCCGGAGTTCCCGCGCCTTCCTGTAGCTCCAGCTCGGCCGGGCCTGGCGTCTGGGCGGCAGATCCAGGCGAGCCGGCGTCGCTTTCGGTCATGGATGCATCGTAAATGGCCGCCCGGGCCCCCGGTCCGTCAGGCACGGCCAGCCGGGCGCCGACCAAGCGGGCCGGGCTTGTCGACCAAGCGGGCCGGGCTTGTCGACCAAGCGGGCCGGGCGAGCACTCCTCGGCTCAGACCTGGATGCGCTGCTCGACTGCGGAGGCGATCTCCTCGATGGCCTCGTCGACCGGGACGCCGTTGCGCTGTTCACCGCTGCGGTAGCGGAACGACACGGCGCCAGCAGCGACGTCGTCGTCACCGGCGAGCAGCATGTACGGGACCTTCTGCTTCTGCGCGGTCCGGATCTTCTTCTGCATCCGGTCGGGGCTGGAGTCCACCTGGACCCTGATGCCGCGCTTGCGCAGCCGCGCCGCGACCTCTTCCAGGTAGGTGACGTGCTCGTCGGTGATCGGGATCCCGATTACCTGCACCGGGGCCAGCCAGGGCGGGAACGCCCCTGCGTAGTGCTCGACCAGGATCCCGAAGAACCGCTCGATCGACCCGAACAGCGCCCGGTGGATCATCTGCGGCCGCTGCCTGGTCCCGTCCGCCGCGGTGTACTCGATCCCGAACCTGCCTGGTTCCTGGAAGTCGACCTGCAGGGTCGAGAGCTGCCAGCGGCGGCCGATCGCGTCCTTGACGTGGACGTCGATCTTGGGAGCGTAGAACGCGCCCTCGCCCTCGGCGATCACGTAGGGCAGGCCGGACTTGTCCAGGGCATGCTTGAGCGCAGCCTCGGCAGCCTCCCACTCGGCGATCTCGCCGACGTACTTCTCCGGCCTGGTCGATAGCTCGGCCTCGAAGTCGGTGAGCCCGTAGTCCCGCAGCAGCCCCACCACGAACTCCAGCAAGCTCGCGAGCTCATCAGCTAGCTGGTCAGGCCGGCAGAAGATGTGCGAGTCATCCTGGGTGAAGCCCCGCGCCCTGGTGAGCCCGTGCACGACGCCAGACTTCTCGAACCGGTACACCGTGCCGAACTCGAACAGCCGCAGCGGCAGCTCCCGGTACGAGCGGCCGCGCGATGCGTAGATCAGGATGTGCATCGGGCAGTTCATCGGCTTGGGGTAGTAAGTCGCGCCCTCCATCTCCATGGGCGGGTACATCCCGTCGGCGTACCAGTCCAGGTGACCAGAGGTCTCGAACAGGGTCGACTTGGTGATGTGCGGGGTGGTGACGAACTCGTAGCCCGCTTCCTCGTGCCGGCGCCGCGAGTAGTCCTCCATGACCCGGCGGATGGTCCCGCCCTTGGGGTGGAAGACCGGCAGCCCGCTGCCGATCTCGGTCGGGAACGAGAACAGGTCGAGCTCGGTTCCCAGCCTGCGGTGATCGCGCCGTTCGGCCTCGGCGAGCAGCCGCAGGTACTCGTCCTGCGCCTCGCGGGACG
>DASWAA010000619.1:0-25808 GCA_036391385.1 Streptosporangiaceae bacterium | reverse complement strand
GCCAGGCAGTGCCGCGCGCCAGTTTGGGTACTTTTTTGACGATCACCACATCCGTGTCTAGCCTCCCGGCAGTACCCTCAGTCTGGGCATGCCCCACCCGCGTACCGGGAGCTGATCCGCGATGAACGTGCAGGAACTGGTCGCCATCGACGTGCATGCGCACGTGGAGATCTCCGCTGCGGGGCATCCGTCCCTGAGCCCGGAATTCGAGACGGCCAAGGGCGCGTACTTCAAGGCTGCCGGGCCGCCGCCGACGATCCCGCAGATGGCGGATTACTACCGGGAACGACACATGGCGGCCGTCGTCTTCACCGTCGACGCGGAGGCTGCCACCGCCCATCCGCCGATCCGCAACGAGGAGATCGCGCAGGCCTGCGCCGCCCACGCGGACGTGCTCATCCCGTTCGCCAGCCTCGACCCGTGGAAGGGAAAGGCTGCGCAGCAGCAGGCCCTGTACCTGGCCGAGGTGCACGGCGTGCGCGGATTCAAGTTCCATCCTTCGGTGCAGGCATTCCATCCGAACGACCCGATGGCGTACGGCCTGTACGCGGTGATCGAGGAACTAGGCCTGCCGGCCGTGTTCCACACCGGGCAGACCGGCATCGGCGCGGGCCTGCCAGGCGGCGGCGGGGTCAGGCTGAAGTACTCGAACCCGATGGACCTTGACGACGTGGCTGTCGACTTCCCCGACCTGAAGATCATCATGGCGCACCCGTCGTTCCCGTGGCAGGACGAGGCCCTCGCGGTCGCCACGCACAAGCCGAACGTGTACATCGACCTGTCCGGCTGGTCGCCGAAGTACTTCCCGCCGCAACTGGTCCGATATGCCAGCACGCTGCTCAAGGACAAGGTGCTGTTTGGCTCGGACTTCCCGGTGATCACTCCGGACCGGTGGCTCGCTGACTTCGACAAGCTCGACGTGAAGCCAGAAGTCAGGCAGCTCATCCTCAGGGAGAATGCGGTGCGCCTGCTCGGCCTGGCAGGAAACTGAACCTCTGATGCGCAACCAGGGAATCGGCTCATGGCCCGCCCGCCGGGCCCGCATGGCGCCCGGCCGGACGGCGATCATCTGCGAGGGCCGCCGGTACAGCTATTCAGAGGTGTACGGCAGGGTGACCAGGCTCGCGCACGCCTTGCGCGGGCTCGGCGTCCGTCCCGGCGACCGCGTCGCCTACCTCGGCTGGAACCTGCCGGCGCTGCCAGAGACGCTGTTCGCGGTCGGCACCATCGGGGCCGTCTTCGTCCCGCTGAATCCCCGCCTCGCGCCGCCCGAGCTCGCGCCGATCGTCGCCGACTGCGGAGCGGACGTGCTGATCTGGGACGCCAGCCTGGCCGAGACGGTGGCAGCGATAAGACCGCAGGTCGCCGTCGGCCACTACATCACCACGGGGCCGGGCGACGCGCAGACGCGCGGCTACGAGGACATGATCGACGGCGCGGCGCAGGAGCCGATCGACGAGCCCGTCGGCCTGGACGAGCTCTGCATGATCCAGTACACGTCCGGCACCAGCGGGCGTCCTAAGGGCGTCATGCTGACCCACGCCAACATCGCCTGGAACTGCTACAACATCCTGATCGACGTGGACGTCGCCAGCAGCGAGGTCAGCCTGGTCAGCGCGCCGATGTTCCACACCGCCGCGCTGAACCAGCTGTTCCTGCCGACCTTCATCAAGGGCGGCAGGGCGGTGCTGATGCTGTCGTTCGACCCCGGCCGTGCACTCGACCTGATCGCCGAGCACAAGGTGACCTGGATGTTCGGCGTGCCCGCCATGTTCGACGCGATGGCGCGCGCTGATGGCTGGGCTCAGGCGGACCTGTCCAGCGTGCGGATCCTCATGTGCGGCGGCGCTCCGGTCCCCGGAACGCTCATCCGCACGTATCAGGACCGCGGTCTCACCTTCGTGCAGGGATACGGCCTGACGGAGTCGGCGCCGGGAGCGCTGTTCCTGCGGGCCGACGAGAGCGTCAGCAAGGCCGGCTCGGCGGGCACGCCCTGCTTCTTCTCCGACGTGCGCGTGGTCCGCACTGACCTGACCGACGTCGGGGTGAACGAGATCGGCGAGGTCATCATCTCCGGCCCGAACGTCATGCGGGGCTACTGGCAGCTTCCGGACGCGACAGCGGCGACCATTCTCGACGACGGATGGCTGCGGACCGGCGACGGCGCGACGGTGGACGCCGACGGATACGTCTTCATCAGCGGCCGGGTCAAGGACATGTTCATCTCGGGCGGGGAGAATGTCTACCCGGCCGAGATCGAGGCGGTCCTGTTCCAGCACCCGGCGGTCGCCGACTGCGCCGTGATCGGGGTCAGCGACGAGCGGTGGGGCGAGGTGGGCCACGCCGTGGTGGTGCTCAAGGAGGGATCGACGGCCTCGGCGGCCGAGGTCCTGCGCTTCTTTGACGGCAAGCTCGCGCGGTACAAGATCCCCAGGACGGTCGACTTCGCCGGCGCGCTGCCCCGCAACGCCTCGGGAAAGGTGCTCAAGACCCGGCTGCGGCAGCACTACGGCACAGCCAGCCCGCCAGCCTGATCGATCACCAAAGGAGCGTCGTCCCTACTGGTACCGCTATGGCATCCTTACCGCCATGACGACAGCCGGCTACCAGCCCGACGAGCGGCGAGCCGCTGGCCGGATCGCCGCGAGCAAGGTCCCGGCGATAACCGCGTACTTCTGGGTCATCAAGATCCTGACGACCGGCATGGGCGAGACCACGTCAGACTTCCTGGTGCACAAGTACAACCCGTACCTGGCCGTGGCGGCCGGCGCCGTGGGCTTCGTGATCGCGATGACGCTCCAGTTGTCCGCGCGCCGGTACGTGCCCTGGATCTACTGGCTGGCCGTGGTCATGGTGAGCGTGTTCGGCACGATGGCGGCCGACGTGACTCATATCGTGCTCGGCGTCCCCTACCTGCTGTCCACCGCGGCGTTCATCGTCGTGCTGGCGGTCATCTTCACGCTATGGCAGGCGTCGGAGAAGACGCTGTCGATCCACAGCGTCCGCACCAGGCGCCGTGAGCTGTTCTACTGGGCCACGGTGCTTGCCACGTTCGCGCTGGGAACGGCCGCGGGGGATATGACTGCGCGGACCATGCGCCTGGGCTTCCTGGCGTCAGGGGTGATGTTCGCCGTGGTGATCGCGATTCCGGCCCTCGCGCACTGGCGGCTGGGGATGAACCCGATCCTGGCCTTCTGGTTCGCCTACGTGGTCACCCGCCCGGTCGGCGCGTGCTTCGCCGACTGGATGGCGATCCCGCGCTATATCGGCGGCCTCGGCTACGGATACGGGTCGATCAGTGCCATGCTGACCATCTTGATCGTGGGATTCGTCGGGTACCTGACCGTGACGCGCAAGGACGTGGAGGAAGGATCGGTGGCGCGGGCTCGCAGAGGCGGCAGGCACCGCATGGAACCCGTCCGCTACCGCGCTCCGGCCGGTGAGGGCGACTGGTAGGTCAACCAGGGCACCATTAGGTGTGAGGTCATGACTAGGTCTGCGCGCGGCATGCACGTTCGAGCCGCCGGTGTCGCCGGCGCGCTGGCCGCGGCTGCCCTGTCCATCACGGTGGCCCTGCTGGTCACCCCGATGCAGCAGGTCTCCCTGGCAGGCCAGACAGTCGGCGTCGGAGCGGCCGCCCCGTCGCTGAGCCTTTCCGGTCCTGGCGAGCTTGACCTCTTCGGGCAGCGACTGCCGACCACGCTGCGGTTTGACGGGCCGGTACGGCCCCGGCTCGCGCTGACCCAGATCACCCTCGGCCGCCAGCTAGCCGTGGCGTTCGCACCACGTCGGCCGAGCCCGGAGCGGGCGATCGGACGCGCTCTCGCAGCCGGATGGAAACGCTATTTCGCCTGGGAAATCGTCATTGCCGCCGGGTGTGCGCTGATGCTCGGCGGCGCGCTCGCCGGGTGGCTGCGGCTTCCCGCCCGCCGATCGCTGGTCCTGGTGGCCGGCACCCTGGTCGTCACGCAAGCGCTCAACCTGGGCGGAATCATGGTGACCGCCTACACGGCCCCGGCGCGGCTGCGTCACATCTCGTCGCTGACGGCCCTGGCCGGCCGGTCACCGCTTCCCCCGGTTCCCGCGGCACCCGGGCCGCCCCGACCGGGGGTGCAGGTGGTCGTCATGGGTGACTCGACGGCGGCCGGGATCGGCAATCCAGGGCTGGCTCAGCCGAGCCGGCTCGATCGGGCATGCCAGCGCAGTGCCGACAGCTACGCGGTCGACATCGGCCAGATCGACAACTGGCGCGTGCTGAACCTGGCCTGCAGCGGCGCCACCATCCCGGCCGGGATTCTCGGGCCGCAGCGAACGGGTGAGGTGACCGCGCCGGCTCAGTTCGCGGTCGCGAAGAAGGCAACTCATGCCTCAGTGGTGATCGTCAGCATCGGTGCCGACGACCTGGGCTGGTCGGCCCTGCTACGGCTGTGCACGGTCACGCCGACGTGCGACGACCGTGCGTCGACCGCCTACTTCCAGCAGCGGCTGGCGGCTTTTACAGTGGGCTATTACCAATTGCTCCGGCGCCTGACAGCGCTGCCATCGCATCCGCTGGTGCTCGTCAACCTCTATTACGACCCGTTCGATCCGGGCAGGCACTGCCTGGACAACCTGGGCGTCACGCAGGCGAAGGAGAAGTCGCTCACCAGTCTGCTCGACGCGCTCAACAGCGTCCTGGCAAACGGAGCGCGCGCGACCGGCCTGCTCGCGGTACGGCCGGACTTCACCGCGCACGCGCTGTGCGACCCCGAGCCCTATGTCCAGGGCGTGCACGGCCGGGCGCCGTTCCATCCCACTATCGCCGGACAGCTGGCTATCGCGCTGTCCGACAGCGGCATCCTGGTGCCTGCCAGGTCGCAGAGTCCGCCAGCGGCTCCGCACGGAGCAAGCCCGACACCGAGCCGGCCGTGACCACGCCGTCGCGCATCGCCGGTAGTCACCGACCTCACCTAGACGGCCGGGTCCCGCAGAAATAGCCGGCGCCGGCGCATGGTTAGTTGCGGGTGGCGCCGAGCACTGCGGTGCCGTGACATGACCGCGCGATCGAGAGGACGATATGGCGCAGGACTGGAATTCCAAGATCATCGCTGAATTCCGGGCGAATGGCGGAAAGGTGGGCGGACAGTTCGATGGCGCGCCGCTGCTGCTCTTGCACACGACCGGAGCCAGGACGGGCGCCGAGCGGGTCAACCCGATGATGTACCGGACCGATGGTGACCGGCTCGTGGTGTTCGCGTCCAAGGCCGGAGCGCACACGAACCCGGACTGGTATCACAACCTGCTGGTGAACCCGAAGGTGGCGGTCGAGGTCGGCGCCGACACCCGCGAGTTCGTCGCGCGGGTCGCTGACGGCCAGGAGCGGCACCGCCTCTGGGAGGACCAGAAGCGGGAGTGGCCCGGTTTCGCCGACTACGAGAGCAAGACCGAGCGCCAGATCCCCGTCGTCATCCTGGAGCCTGTCGCCTAGCGCCAGGCTGGCCCAGCCTGAGCCGCCGCACTGACCGCCGGCCCGTACCGGGCCCGCGGTCATCGGGGCGCGCGGCGCCGTGAGCCGTCCGATAGCCCGGCGGCATGGTCGGGCACGTAGGTCTGCAGTTCCCGCGGCATCCGGACGTACCCGAGCGACGGTGGCCTCGGCGGCAGGGTCAGCGGCAGCCGCTGCACGTCCTGATAGGGGATCGTCGACAGCAGGTGGGCGATCATGTTGATCCGGGCGCTTCGCTTGTCGTCGCTCTCGACGACATACCACGGCGCCTCGGGGATGTCGGTGTGCACGAACATCTCGTCTTTGCTGCGGCTGTAGTCCTCCCACCGGGTAATCGAGTCGAGATCCATCGTCGACAGCTTCCAGGCCCGCATCGGGTCCTCCAGCCGCGCCCGGAACCGGCGCTCCTGCTCGGCGTCGCTGACCGAGAACCAGTACTTGCGCAGCAGGATGCCGTCTTCGACGAGCATGCGCTCGAAAAGCGGGCACTGGTGCAGGAACCTGCCGTACTCCTCTTTGGTGCAAAAGCCCATCACGCGCTCGATACCGGCACGGTTGTACCAGCTCCGGTCGAACATCACGATCTGGCCGCCCGCCGGAAGGTGCCTGACGTACCGCTGGAAGTACCACTCGCTCCGCTCCCGCTCGGTCGGCGCGGGCAGCGCGACGATCTGCGCGATCCGCGGATTCAGGTACTGGGTCACCCGCTTGATGGTGCTGCCCTTGCCCGCCGCGTCGCGGCCCTCGAAGATCACGACGATCCTGGCTCGCTCCGCCCTGACCCACTCCTGCAGCTTCACGAGCTCGGCTTGCAGCCGGAACAGCTCGCGCTCGTAGACCTGCCGCTTCAGCGGCCCGGCTGGCTCGCTCGCGCCGTCGTGGCTCGCCCTGCCGCGGGGCTTCGCGGCCGTCGGGCTGGCGGCGCCCTTGCGGGGCGCCGTCTTGCCGCGGGAGGTCGTCTTGCCGCGGGAGGTCGTCTTGCCGCGGGAGGCCGCCTTGCCGCGGGAGGCCGCCTTGCCCCGGGACGCCGTCTTGCCGCCGCTGTCAGCCACCTCGCCACCTCCAGAATCGGGTACGAGCGATCGAGCTCCAGGCGGTTCCTACCCGTTCGGCGGGCCTGTCAGTAAAGCGGGGCGTTAAGCCAGGTCCGGCTATCCTCCCGGCGTCCAGGAGGTGCCGCCGTTGTTCCATACGGACTGACCGAGGTAGCCGCGGGCGACCATGGTGACGTACTGATACACGGCGTCCTCGGCGGGCGACAGCGGCCCGGGCACTGCGTGCGGCGACGACAGCCCGCGCTGCACGGCCTCGCACGCGGCCCAGTCCTGCCGGTTGGTGAGGTCCCAGAAGTCGATCGCGTAGCCGGGGTCGTAATCCTGCCGCGCGGCTGCCTCAGGCGCGAACGCCCAGCTGCACTCGATCTTCGTCAGGTCGGCCGCCAGCGGCAGCAGCCGGTGCACCATGACGTAGTCCGGATGCGCGCTGATCAGCACGTTCGGGAATACGTTGACGTAGATCACGGTGCGCAGGCCGCGCTCGTCCAGGCCGCGCAACGGGACTCCCCGACTGGTCCCGTCCAGCGACATGGTCGTCATCCCTGGCCGCAGCTCCATGTCGCCGCCGACCCAGCTGCCGGGCAGGTCGAAGTTCACGCCGCTCTTCGGCGGGCTTACCCGGCACAGTTCGGGGTGGATCGACGGGCAGTGATAGCACTCGTGGTAGTTCTCGGTGAGGATCTTCCAGTTGGCCGCCGAGTCGTACTCATGCGTGCCGCCCACGACGAGCCTGCTCATCTCGTACGGGGCGAGCATGTCGTCAAGCGTCCTGAGCGCGTCCGTCAGCGGCGGCGCCTGGCCCGAGCCGTCCACGAAGATCAGCCCGTTCCACTCGGTGACCGGCAGCTCGATCAGGCCCCACTGACCGGCGTCGAAGTCCCGTCGGCTCTTGAAGCCGGCAGCAGCGCGCAGCCTGCCGTTAAGGTCGAATGTCCAGGAGTGGTAGGGGCAGATGATGACGCTCTGGCTGGCGGTCGCGCCGCAGGGCAGCAGTTCATGACCGCGGTGCCGGCAGGTATTCGCGAACGCGCGCAGGGCTCCCTTGTCGTCCCTGGTCAGCAGCACGCTCCCGACGCCTGCCCGCTCGGCACGCTGGTCGCCGGGGTCCGCCACCTGATCGCTGCGGCCGACGCACAGCCAGCCGCCGCCGAAGAAATGTCGCTGCTCCCACTCGAAAACGGCCTGGTCGACATAGGCGGCACGGGGGAGCATCCGGCTCTGGCCGAATGGCCGTAGTGATTCGGCCAGGGCTGCCGGATCGAGAGGGGCGGGTGGTGCAACGAGCTGACTGACCATACAGTCAATGGTAGGCGACCGGACTGGGAGTGTCCAGATGACGCTCGTCCGCGGATGGCCGCCGGTCAGCGGCTAGTCGTCGGGCCGCGCTGAGCCGGGGCGATAGCGTAGGCCTGTGCCACCGACCCTGACGATCATCGCGGGAGTGACGGTCCGCGCCAGCCCGGAGCGGGTATGGGAACTCGCCGTCGACTGGCCCAGGCAGCGTGAGTGGATCTGGGCGACGCGAACCGAGGGCGGGCATGCGCCCGGCGCCGGGGTGACCGCCCGGACGGCGATCGGGCCAGTGGGGTTCACCGACACGATGGTCATCACGGACTGGGAACCGCCGAGGCGATGCGTGCTGACCCATACCGGGCCGGTCGTCCGCGGTGAGGGCGTGTTCGAGGTGATACCGCGCGGCGAGCGGTCCGAATTCCGCTGGACCGAGCGGATCGTGCTCCCGTCGCCGCTGCCGCCGGCCCTCGCGGGGCTGGCCTTCCCGCTCATCGCGCCAGTGGCAAGGCTGGGCCTTGGCTCGTCGCTGCTCCGCTTTGCCCGGCTAGTCGAGCCGCGACGCCGAGCCGACGGCGGCCTGCTGGCCAGGATCCGAATCGGATCCGTGCGGTGAGCTGCCCGACCAGCAGCGCACGATGTCGCGCATGGACAGCAGCCCGATCACCTCGGCGCGCTCCACGACGACCAGGTGCCTGAATCCGCCGGCGACCATGGTCTCGGCCGCCTGCTGGAGTGTCCAGTCTGGTGCGGCGAAGACGACGTCGGTCGTCCGGTGGTCGGCGACCAGTTCGGTATCCGGGTCCTGGTTGGTCCCGAGCGAGGTGAGGATGTCGCGCTCGGTGAGAATGCCGATGCCGGACCGTTCGTGGTCGAGCACCACCGCTGCGCCCACGTGCTGCGCCGCCATCATCCGCGCTGCCTGCCGCAGCGTATGCGCGGGCCCCACGCTCAGCACGACCCGGGTCATCCCGTCCCTGACTTTCATGATCCGATCACTCCCCCCACGAGGAACCGACGTGATCTCGCATGCGGCCAGCAACGACGGTGGCCAGCGCAGCGCACAAGCTTGTGAACTTGTGATGCGAGCTAGGTCAAGCATCGTTGATGATGCCCCGCTGGGCAAGGGCCGGAAATCCGCGCGGGCCCCGGAGCCGGGTCGCAGACCTCCGTCAGCCCTGGCTGACGGCCCGTTCCGGGTGCACGCTCAGCAGGTCGAGCACTTCGTCGTGCAACTGGCCGTTGGTGCAGACCGCGCTGCCGCCGTCCGGGGTCGGATTCCCCGTCAGGTCGGTGAAGACGCCGCCAGCCTCGGTCACGATGATCTGCAGCGCCGCAAGGTCCCACAGCGAGACCTCGGACTCGGCCGAGACGTCCACAGCGCCCTCCGCGACCAGCACATGCGACCAGAAGTCGCCATAGGCCCTGGTGCGCCAGACGGTCTTGGCCAGCCCGAGGAACTGATCGAGCAGCCCCCGGTCCGCCCAGGTGGCCAGGTCGGAGTAGGACAGCGAGGCATCCTGCAGCCGGCTGACCTGGGATACGTGGCAGCCCGTCGCCTTGTGCAGCGAGCGGCCAGTCCAGGCTCCGCCGCCCTGAGCGGCCCACCAGCGCCTGCCGAGCGCGGGCGCGGAGACGACGCCCACCGTGACCTGGCCCTCCGCCATGAGGCCGATCAGCGTCGCCCAGACCGGTACGCCCCTGACGTAGTTCTTCGTGCCGTCGATCGGGTCGAGTATCCAGCAGCGCTGGCTCACGCCGGTCTTGCCGTACTCCTCGCCGAGCATCGCGTCCCGCGGTCTTGCCCGGCGCAGGACGTTGCGCAGCGAATCCTCCGTCGCCAGGTCGGCGTCGGTGACTGGCGTGAGGTCGGGCTTGGCCTGAACGTGCAGGTCGAGCGCGCGGAACCGGCGCATGGTGATGTCGTCGGCCGCGTCAGCCAGGACGTGAGCGAACCGCAGGTCGTCATCGAAACCCGCCATGCGGCCAAACGCTATCGCTAATAGGGCACAGGGGCTATGACCGGTCCGGCATTACTGGCCCGCCGAGCCGTCACGACTCGCCCGCCGAGCCGTCACTCGCCCCGGACCGGTCCTGCTCGTCAGTCCCCTCCCGGCTTCGCAGCAGGCGCCGGAGCGAATTGAGCCTGGCGGCCAGCGAATTCGAGCCGGATGCCGCGACCCAGCCATCGAGTGCGCACTCGGCCCCGAGGTGATCGCATCCGGGCGGGCACAGGGCCGTGCCTTCGGCCAGGTCGGGGAACGCCTGCGCGACTCGCTCGGGTGACAGGTGCCCCAGCCCGAAGCTGCGCAGTCCGGGCGTGTCGATCAGCCAGCCCCCTCCCGGCAGTGCGAGCGCGACAGCGGAGGAGGACGTATGCCTCCCGCGCCCGGTCACCGGGCTGACCGTGCCCGTCGCCCGGTCCGCGTCCGGGATCAGAGCGTTGACAAGCGTGGACTTGCCGACTCCGGAGTGGCCGACCAGCACGCTCAGCTGACCAGCGAGCACGGCCCGCAGGTCGGCGAGCGCGGCGGGCTGCAGCGGGCGGCCAAGGACGACGGAGCGGAACCCGAGCGGCGCGTAGACCGGCAGGATCGACTCGGGCCCGGCCAGGTCTGACTTGGTCAGGCAGAGCACCGGCTCGAGGCCGGCGTCGTAGGCAGCCACCAGGAACCGGTCGATCAGCCGCAGGCGTGGCGGCGGGCTGGCGAGTGCGCAGACGATCACCAGCTGGTCCGCGTTGGCGACGATCGCGCGCTCCACCGGGTCGGTGTCGTCAGCGGACCGGTGCAAGACGGTGCGGCGCGGCTCGATCCTGATCACCCGGGCGAGCGTCCCAGGCTCGCCGGAGATGTCGCCGGCCAGGCTGACGATGTCGCCGGCCACGATGTTGCCCCGGCCGAGCTCGCGCGCCTTCATCGCGGTGACCACCCGGCCGGAGGCTGGCGTCTCGGCGGCCGCGTGGCTACTGGCCCCGGGGCCGCTGGCTGCCGGTCCGCCGAGTACGCACCGGTACCTGCCGCGGTCCACGGCTGCCACGAACGCCTCGACCGCCTCGGCATGGGCTGGCCTGCGGCGGGTGCGCGGCCTGGAGCCCCGGCCAGCCCGCACCCGGACGTCGTCCTCGTCCATCTCGCGGTGCCCGGACCGCGTGCTCACCGTGCGGCTGACGTCAGGATCTGTGCCCAGACCTGACTGAATCCGGGGAACGTCTTGCCGACAGTCGCCGCGTTGCGCACGGTGAGGCCCTCGGTCACCAGGCCGATGACCGCCGCCGCCATGACAAGCCTGTGGTCGTCGTGGCTATCGAAGACCACCCCGCGCGCGTGCAGCGGCGAAGGCCTGATCCGCAGGCCGTCAGGAAGCTCGGTCACGTCACCGCCGAGCTTGCCGAGCTCGCTGGCCAGTGCGGCCAGCCGGTCGCTCTCGTGCCTGCGCAGATGCCCGATCCCGCTGAACTCCGACGGCGAGCCGGCCAGTGCGGCCAGCGCGGTCAGCACCGGGGTCAGCTCACCGACCTCGCTCAGATCGGCACCGACACCGCGGATCTGGCCGGGCCCGGTCACCCGCAGCCCGTCCGGCGTGTGCGCGACCTGCGCGCCCATCGACCGCAGCAGGCCGATGATCTGGCCGGCCGGCTGCAGGCTGTCGGCCGGCCAGTCCTGCACGGTCACCTCGCCGCCGGTCGCCAGCGCCGCGGCGAGGAACGGGACGGCGTTGGACAGGTCAGGCTCGATGTCGATGCGCCCGGCAGAGATCGTGCCCGGGCTTACCTGCCAGGTATCGCTGACGTCTGGCTCTGCGCCGGGCGCCGCGGCACTGGCCCGCCCGGCCGGTCCTGGTACGGCGGCAGCGGCGCTGGTCGTCACCTCGGCGCCGCTGGCACGCAGCATCCTTATCGTCATCTCGATGTGCGGCGCTGACGGCACCGGCGGGCCGTGGTGCCTGATCTGCGCGCCCGCGTCGAACCTTGGTGCGGCGAGCAGCAGGCCGGAGACCAGCTGTGACGACGACGACGCGTCAAGCGTCACGGTGCCGCCGGGCAGCGCCCCGCGTCCGTGCACGGTGAACGGGACGGCTCCGGTCCCGTCGTCGGAGATCTCGGCGCCGAGCTCTCGCAGTGCGGCGAGCAACGGCCCCACGGGCCGCTGCGCAACTCGCGCGTCCCCGCGGAAGGTCACGTCCGCGTCGGTCAGAGCCGCTAGCGGCGGCACGAACCTGAGCACCGTGCCCGCGTTGCCGACGTCGATGTCGATCGTCGGCCGGATCGCGCCTGAGCGCCCGGCCTGACCCAGCCGAGCCGGTTCCACCCGCCAGGAGCCCGATGACTCCTCGACGCGGCAGCCGAGCGCCTGCAGCGCGGACACCATCAGCTGGGTGTCCCGCGCGATCAGCGGTGCGGTGATCTCGGTCGGGCCATCGGAGAGTGCGGCGAGTATGAGCGCCCGGTTGGTCATCGACTTGGAGCCAGGCAGCCGGACGATGGCATGGACCGGCCCCGGCGCACGCGGCACCAGCCAGTCGCCAGAAGCGTCCTCGCGCGCGGCCGCACCGCGCCCGGCGCCCTGGCGCGCGGCTCCGCTGCCGGGATCGATCACCATGCCAGCAAGGTTATGCGCTCGGCCCAGGGCCCGTGGCGGGAACGGCAGCCGGGGGATTGAATGGCGCCGCCCCGGGTAATGGGGTTTCGCGGTTTGCCGCGGCTGGTTGCGACAGCCGGGGTTTGCCAATGTTTGGCAAGCTGTCAACCTGGCTATGAACAGCGTCAATCCGTTGCTCAGATGGCGAAGCCGACCCGGCGGCCCGTCTTCTGGCACCTCACGCCAGTAAGTGGCTTGCAGACGGCACCTCGGCTCGCCGAGACGCCGCCCCCGGTCTCGACGACGCAGCGAAGGTGGGCACATGTGTGGCCGGTACGCGTCAGCACGCTCCCGGATCGAGCTCCTCGAGGAGTTCGCCGTGCAGAGCGATCGCGTCGACGAGCCCTTGCGCCCCGACTACAACGTGGCGCCGACCAAGCCTGTCTACGCCGTCATGACCAGGCAGGAGAAGGACGGCGATAACGCCGCCGCGGCCGGGGTCACGGCCGTGCGCGAGCTGAGGGTGGTGCGGTGGGGGCTTGTGCCGTCGTGGGCCAAGGACATCTCGATCGGCAGCCGGATGATCAACGCCAGGGCCGAGACGGTCAGCGAGAAGCCGGCCTTCCGCAGTGCCTTCGCCAGGCGGCGCTGCCTGCTGCCCGCGGACGGTTACTACGAGTGGCAGCCGCCCCCGGCTGGGACTAAGGGACCCAAGCAGCCTTACTTCATCTGCCGGGCCGATCATGGCCCGGTGGCGTTCGCCGGCCTGTACGAGCTCTGGCGCGATCGCAGCGTGCCCAAGGACGATCCCGTCGGCTGGCTGTGGACCGCGACGATCATCACGACCACGGCGCCGGACGAGCTCGGCGAGATCCACGACCGGATGCCGATGGTGATCGACCGGGCGAGCTGGGCCGACTGGCTCGACCCGCGCAATACCGATGCGGGCGACGTCAGGGCCCTGCTCGCGCCGGCCATGGCGAGCGGCCTGATCTCCTACCCGGTCTCGGTCGCGGTCAACTCCGTGCGCAACAACGGCCCTGAGCTGATCGAGCAGGCAGACCCGGTGTCGTCAGCCGTGGGTGGCGGGAACCATGCCTGACCGCGAACAGGAGGTGTGAGCTGGTTGGATATCGCAGCCGCTCGTAAGCGCCTTGAGGAAGTACGTGACGAGCTCGACAGGTCGGTTGCGGTGCTCGATCGCGACCATGGCCATCCGCTTGCTGCCGAGTACCCGCACGACCCGGCCGACGCGGGCACCAGCCTGTCCGAGACCGACCGCGCCGAGGCGATTCTCGAGGCGGCCAGGGCCCGCCGGGTTGACGTGCTCGAGGCTCTTGAGAGACTGGAACATGGCAGCTACGGGACCTGCGTCGGTTGCGGTAACCCGGTGCCAGAAGGCAGGCTGGAAGCTAAGCCAGAGGCGGCTAGGTGCCTGACATGCCAGGCTAAGCGGGACAGGCAGCGGCGCTGACCCTCTGCTCGACGGCGGGCGGAATGAAGCGAAGCGCTGGCGTGTTGCAACGCGCGTGTCCATAGCAGGAACATGTCGGTGCGACATAGCACCTGAGGACCTGGTGAAGAGCCAGGCGGGCGACGTTCGGGTAGCCGTGCGCTCGGCCCCGGGACCTAGCACGGTATCCTCCGCCCGAGGTGGCTTTCAGCCCAGCCGGGGCCGGCCAGGCATGGCGGAGGGGGTGGGTCCGGTACCTGAGACACCCGAGGGGCGCAACGAGCGCTTTGAGCGTGATGTCCTGCCGTACCTGGATCAGTTGTACGCTGCGGCGATGCGGATGACCCGCAACCCAGCGGATGCTGAGGACCTAGTGCAGGAGACGTTCGCCAAGGCCTACGGTTCGTTCCATCAGTATCAGGACGGCACGAACCTCAAGGCATGGTTGTTCCGCATCCTGACAAATACCTTCATCAACACCTACCGCAAGCGGCAGCGCGAGCCCCAGCGGTCGGGGACCGAGGAGATCGAGGACTGGCAGCTGGCCCGGGCCGCCTCGCATACCTCGTCCGGGCTTAAGTCGGCGGAGGCCGAAGCGCTAGAGGGACTGCCCGATTCCGACGTGAAACGGGCCCTGCAGGCGCTGCCGGAGGAATTCAGGATCGCGGTGTACCTCGCCGACGTCGAGGGATTCGCGTATAAGGAAATCGCCGACATCATGGGAACTCCGATCGGAACCGTGATGTCT
This sequence comes from Streptosporangiaceae bacterium, assembly GCA_036391385.1. Lineage (GTDB taxonomy): Bacteria > Actinomycetota > Actinomycetes > Streptosporangiales > Streptosporangiaceae > Chersky-822. The sequence goes on along the minus strand of DASWAA010000619.1, from coordinate 11,197 downwards.
CGGCTGCACCGAGGTCGCCGGCAGCTACGGGACCTGCTGCAGGACTACGCGGCCGAGCTCGGGCTCGCCGCTGCGGCGCGGCAGTCGTCCTCGGCGCAAGCGCCGAGTGGGGAGGCGTGATGAGCTGCGGAAGCCCGCACGAGGTGCCGTGTAGTGAGGTCCTCGACCGCGTCTACAGCTACCTCGACGGTGAGATGGACCAGGTGACCTACGCGCAGGTGCGCGTGCACCTGGAGGAATGCGGGCCCTGCCTGCGTGAGTACGGGCTTGAAGAGGCGGTCAAGCGCCTGGTGCATAAGCATTGCGGACATGAGCAGGTCCCCGCTGACCTGCGGGAGAAGGTCCTTACCCGGATCGAGGCGGTCCGGGCACAGATCGAGGCCGGCTAGCCCGGCCGAGCCATTTGGTACCTTTCTATTCTCGCCGTAAGGCGCAGCCCTGGCCGTGCCCTTTCACTCTGATCTGCTGGCAATGTGACGGACTCCAACGCGTACAGGCGTGATGGCGTTACGCTGAGTGTCGGCAACGCAGGCGCAAGGGTCCGGGAGGAGGCCATGGGCAGGCTCTCCTGGGCTACCTGGTTCTACATCGCGGCAGTTGTCTCAGCGGCTGTCGCGATCCTGGTTCATGTGCCAGCAGGTCCGCAGATGCTTGGCTTCTGGATGACCTATGCCACGCTGGCCATGCTCTTCCTCGTCTGCGCGTCTACGCCCACCGCGCTCGCGGCCAGCCAGTCGTCGTGGTCGCCGAGCTCGGCGGCAACCCTGGCTGCTGTCGTCCTGATCGGCGCTAAGGGAGCCGCCATGGTGGGCGCCGTCGCCGTGCTGAGCGTCCGGCGCCGGGCGCCGGTGGCGGAGCGGCTGTTCAACGGCGCGATGTATGCCGTGGCCGGCTACACGGCCGGGATGACATTCGCCCTGCTGCACGGTCGCGCCAGCATCGCCAGGAGCGACCTCCTGTCGGCTCTGGCCGGGCATGTGAGCCACCCGGCGTACTCGAACATCTTCGACGCAATGCTCGTTCCCTTCGCCGCGGCAGCCGTCGTGCTCGTCGTGGTGAACCACGGCCTGCTCTGGGGGATGCTGCTGGTCGACCGGCGCAGCCGGGCGGCGATGGCCGAGCCGGCGCCGGGTTCGGCGCTGCCCCTCCTGCTCGCGTCCGACCTCGGCTTCGCCGCTCTCGGCCTGGTCATCGCCGGACTGTGGAACGTGATCGGGCCGTTCGCCGCCGCCATCGTGCTCGTGCCGCTGTACGTCGCGCGGTGGGCGATGGGGCAGTTCGCCGAGCAGGCGCGCGCCCACTCCGCGACGCTGGCCGCGCTCTGCCAGGCCGTCGAGACGAAGGACTTCTACACCCGGGGGCATAGCGAGCGGGTGTCGCGCGGGTCCGGGATGATAGCCAGGCAGATCGGGATGCGGCCGGACCGGGTCGAGGCGGTGCGCTTCGCCGGGATGCTGCATGACGTCGGCAAGCTCGGAGTGCCGACGAAGGTGCTCCAGAAGGAGGGGAGCCTGACCGAGGAGGAATACGCGGCCATCCAGCTGCATCCGATGCGCGGCCTGGAGATCGTCAAGGAGATCGGTTTCCTGAACGAGGCGCTGACCGGCATCATGCACCACCATGAGCGAATAGACGGCCGTGGCTACCCGATGGGCTTCGCGGGGCAGGAGATCCCCGAGTTCGCCCGGATCATCGCCGTGGCTGACGCGTTCGACTCGATGACCTCGACGCGTGCCTACCGGAAGGCGACCAGGATCGGCGACGCGATCGCCGAACTGCGCAAGGGCGCGGGGACGCAGTTCGACTCGAAGATCGTCGACGCCTTCATCGGGGCGCTGAACCGCGAGGGCTGGCAGCTGCAGGAACCGGCGCAGCCCCGCGGGCACGAGATCCTGACCTCGCAGGACCACGACGATCCGACCTCTCCGCTGCGCGTCGTGGAGAACCTGTGAGGGCCGCCCGGTGACAGCGAGGACCGCCGAGCAGCGCTGGCTTGCCTGGCATACGGTCGACTCGGGGCGGCTGCTCCTCATCGGCGCTACCACCGTCCTGGTGCTTGCCGCGGTCGGGAGCACCACGGCAAGCGGGATCAAGGATACGAAGGTCGCAGTCGCCTTCGCCCTCTTCGTTGCGTTCGGTGAGCTGCTGCGGCTGAGCCTGCCCGGCGACCGGGAAGCCGCGCCGATCGCCATGTCAGCGGCGTTCGCCTACGCGATGGCGATCCGGATCGTCCAGCCGCAGGCGCCAGCGCTGCAGGCGAGTCCTCCGCTCCAGGTGATTGCCGTCACGGCGGTCGGCATGGCGATCGGCTCGCTCCCGCACATGGCGGCCGGCCGCCGGGCGGGGATCACCTGGATGTCGGCCCGGCTGGTGGCTGTGGCCTGCGTGGCGACCCTGTTCGCGATCTTCCACCGATACGGGCTGGTGCAGAAGAGCTGGGTGATGGCCCTCGCCATCATGGCCGTCCTGGCCGGGATCGGCTGGCTGGTGGAGACCGTGATCTCGGCGATAATCCGGGCCGACGACCTGCGCTCCAGGTACGGGGTGACGCTGCGAGACGAACTCGGCGTGCAGTGGCGGCTGGGGCTGGCTATCGGCGTGTCGGCGATTATCACGGTCTTCGGGGCCGAGGTGATGGGAATCGCCGAGCTTGCCGTCTTCGCGGGGCCGCTGCTGGTGATCCAGCTCGCTTTCCGCCGCTATGCCGGCATCCGGGCTACCTATCTGCAGACGGTCCGTGCGCTGGCCCAGGTCACCGAGGTCGGCGGGTATGTGGAGAGCGGGCATTCCCGCCGGGTCACCAGGCTGGCGCTCGCAGTCGGCCGCGAGCTCGGCATGCCGGAGACCGACCTGCTGCACCTGGAGTATGCGGCCCTCATGCACGACATCGGCCAGCTCTCGCTCGCCGAGCCCATCCCGGGCGGCGCGACGGTGCATGTGCCGGCCGCCGACGCGTACCGGATAGCCGAGTTCGGCGCCGAGGTGATCAGGGAGACCGGCGTGCTCGACACCGCCGCCGAGCTCGTGCGTTACCAGTGGCTGCCGTACCGCGGCGGCGCGCGGGTACCGCCGCTCGGCAGCCGCATAATCCGCGCCGCCAACGCCTTCGACGACCTGGTCGGCGGCTCGGCCGACCGGGACCGGATCGCCTCGGCGCTGCACCGGATCCGGACCGACGCTGACAGCGAGTACGACCCGAGCGTGGTGGCTGCCCTGGCTGTGGTGGCCGACCGGCTGCCGGTCAGCAGCGGCAACACGTCGGTGGTGGGCCGGCTGCGCCCGTAATGGCACGACAACGGCGATGATGGTGCCCAGCCCGGTCGAAGGCCGGGCACGATCATGACAGGCTCGATGCCAGGGAGGTGCATATGACCGAGATCCGCGCTGAGATGGTCGCCAGTGTATGGAAGGTCGTCGCGGCCGAGGGAGCATCCGTGGCGGACGGCGACACGGTGGTGATACTCGAGTCGATGAAGATGGAGATCCCGGTGCTCGCGGAAGGCGCGGGGACGCTTACCAGGCTCGCCGTCCGTGAGGGGGACGTGATCCAGGAGGGCGACCTGATCGCCGTCGTCGAATGAGCGGCAAGGCAGAGCCCGCCGGGCTCGCCCCGGGCCTGCGGGCAACGGTCACGGCCGATGTCACCGACGCTGACACGGCGGTGGCGCTCGGCAGCGGCGACGTTCCGGTGCTCGGGACGCCCAGGCTGCTCGCGCTGGCTGAGGCGGCGACCGTGGCCGCCGTCGAGCCGCAGCTAGCGGCCGGGCAGACCACCGTGGGCATGGCCGTCTCCCTGGAGCACTCGCGGCCAAGCCCCGTCGGCGCACCCGTCCGGGTCGAAGCCGAGCTAACCCAGGTGACCGGCCGCAAGCTCGTCTTCAACTTCATCGCCTACGGTGCTGGCGAAGGGGACGACGCGGTGCTCGGCGCCGGCACCGTGGAGCGGGTGCTCGTCGACCGCGACCGCTTCGTGGCCCGCGCGACCGGCTCGGCCTGACGATCGCAGTCAGACGCCGGTGGTCAACCGCGGGTAGACGTTCTGCGGGTCCGTCGCGATGTTGACCAGATAGGGCACTGAGGAGTCGAAGGCGCGCCGCAGCGCCGGAGCGATCTCCTCCGGTCGCGTGACGAGCTCGCCGGCCCCGCCGAGCGCCGCGACCACCTGGTCGTAACGGCACTGCGGCTGCAGGTCGGCGGCGACGTCGTAGCCGTACAGCGCCTGCATGGGATGCTTCTCCAGGCCCCAGATGCCGTTGTTGCCGCAGATCATCACGACGGGCAGCCGGTGCCGCACGCAGGTGTCGACGTCCATCAGCGAGAACCCGGCCGCGCCGTCACCGAGCAGCAGCACGACCTGAGCGGATGGGCGGGCTATCCGGGCCGCGATCGCGTAGCCAAGGCCGGTTCCCAGGCAGCCGTAGGGCCCGGGGTCAAGCCAGCCTCCCGGCTGGCGCGGCTCGATGTACTTGCCCGCGTAGCTGACGAAGTCGCCTCCGTCGCCGATCACTACCGCGTCAGGCTCGAGCAGCGGGCCGAGCTCACCGTAGATCCGCATCGGGTGGATCGGGAAGGCGTCGCTCGCCAGCAGGCCGGCGTCGCTCGCCATCGCCGCCTTGCAGGCATCGGCGAGCCTGGGCAGCCAGTCGCTGACCCACGCCCGGGCCAGGCCTGCCCGCTGCGCCGCGCTGGTCAGTCCGGTGAAGAAGGCGGTCAGGTCACCGGCGGCCGACCCGGCGAGCTGACAGTGCGTGGCCAGCTGCCCGGGCGCGTCGGCTACGTGCACGACCTGGGCTGGCGGGGTGCCGCCCTTGCCTCCGTACTCGCCGTAGCCGAGCCGGAAGTCCAGCGGCGTCCCGACGACGATCACCAGGTCGGCCTCGCCGAAGGCCAGGGCCCTCGCCCTCGTCACGAGCAGCTCGTGACCGGCCGGCAAGATGCCGCGCCCCTGGCCGTTGGTGACCACGGGCAGCCGGAGTTCCTCGGCCGCGGACCGGGCGGCCGCCTCGGCGCCGTCCAGCCACACATCTGAGCCCAGGACGAGCACCGGCCGCTGCGACTGGGAAAGCAGCGCCGCGATCTCGGCGAGGTGGCCCTGGTCGGGTGCTTGGCCGCGATGCCCGCCCGCCGGGCCAGTCAGGTCGGCGGGGCCAGCCGCCTGCCCGCCGGAGGTGGCAGGATCTGGTGAGCCGAACAGGGCCTCCAGGCTGATGTCGAGGAAGACCGGGCCGCGGTGCGGAGCGGCCGCCAGCTCGAAGGCCGCGCTCACCGCCGGCCCGACGCCGGCCGAGGTGTGCTCGGTCCAGGCGCGCTTGGTGATCGGACCGAGCAGCGCCGGGTGATCGAATTCCTGCAGGCTGCCCGAGCCCCAGCGGTGGTCAGGGGCACGGCCGCCGAGCACGACCACGCTCGACCCGTTGAAATGAGCCGTGGTGATCGCGCTGATGCCGTTGGTGACGCCCGGACCTGCCGTCAGCACGGCGAACCCGGGCGTCCTGGTCAGGCGCGCGGTGGCCTCGGCCGCGAAGACGGCCGTCTGCTCGTGCCTGACGTCGAGAATGGGCATGGGCGGATCGGCCTTGACCGCTCCGTCATAGACGGGGAAAACGTGCCCGCCCGACAGCGTGAACATCGTCTGCGCGCCGTGGGCGCGCGCGGCGGCCACCGCCTGAGCGCCGCCGTGGGTTACTGCCTGCTCGTCCGAAGCCATGGCGCGACGTTACCAGGACATCCGGCGGCGGACCGCTGGGGATTCGGGTGCGATGATGGCGTTGTGCCCACCCTGAACGACCTGGCCCGCCGGGCACAGATCAGCTTCGCGGACCTAGAGTGGCTGCACGCCCTGCTGTCGGACTGGGAACTGCTCGCTGACCTGTCGCTCGCTGACCTGACCCTGTGGGCGCCGCTGCCCGACGAGCCGTCCTGGATCGCGCTTGCTCAGGTCCGGCCGACGACCGGCCCGACCGCGCTGCCGCACGACATCGTGGGCACGGTCCGCGCGGGACGCGAGCAGCCGCTGCTGGCTACCGCGGTAGCGGAAGGCCGGATCTGCCGTGAGGGTGACCCGGAGTGGCGGCGCGGCGTCCCCGTCCGGCATGAGACCATCCCGGTGTGCCGGGACGGCCGGGTGATCGCCGTGATCGAGCGTTCGACGAACCTGGAGCCTGCCCGGACGCCGAGCCGCATGGACCTGGCCTACCTGCGTGCCGCCGACGACCTGGCCCAGATGATCGCGGCCGGGCTCTTTCCCTGCCCGGCGCCGGCGGCCCTGCACTCGCCCCGGGTGAACGACGGGATGCTGCGCCTGTCCCGGTCCGGGAAGGTGACCTACGCGAGCCCGAACGCGCTGTCCGCCTACCGAAGGCTCGGCCTGACCGCCGACCTCGCAGGTCGTGAGCTCGGACCGCTGACCGCCCGGCTGTGTGCCAGCACCGGGCCGCGAGACGACTCCCTGATGCTCGTCGCGAGCGGCCGCGCGCACATGGAGACCGAGGTCGAGGCGAGTGGCTCCGTGGTCCAGATGCGGTCCATCCCGCTGACTGTCGGCGGCACCTCAGCCGGAGCGCTGATCCTGGTCAGGGACGTGACCGAGTTGAGGCACCGCGAGCGAGAGCTGATCACCAAGGACGCCACCATCCGGGAGATTCATCACCGGGTCAAGAACAACCTGCAGACGGTGGCGGCGCTGCTGAGGCTGCAGGCCCGCAGGATGCGGGTGCCCGAGGCGGCGGCGGCACTGCAGGAGGCCGTCCGGAGGGTCGGGTCGATCGCGCTGGTGCACGAGACGCTGTCCCATGCCAGCAGCGAGGTTGTGGATTTCGACGACATCGCCAGGCGGATCGCGACGACGGCTGGGGAGCTGTCAGCCCCGGAGGCCAGGATCACGCCCGTGCTGACCGGACGGTTCGGCATGCTGTCCGCCTCGGTGGCGACCCCGCTGGCCCTCGTCCTGACCGAGTTGCTGCATAACGCCGTCCAGCATGGCCTCGTGATGCCTGGGGGCCCGGCGACCGGAATCCTCGAGCTCGCAGCGGAGCGAGGTAGCGAGCGGCTCGCCGTTACCGTGGCGGATAACGGTACCGGCTTCCCTGACGGTTTTGATCTGGAGTCGACGAGCAGCCTGGGCCTGCAGATCGTCAGGACCCTGGTCGTCAGTGAGCTTGGCGGGACACTGGAGATCTCTCCGCGCCAGGACGGCGGGACGACAGTGCGCATTGACTTGCCGCTCCCCGCCGCCGATCAGGATCGCTAGGCGCTCGCACCAACCCGGGCCCCGCGCCGCTTGAGCGCGCGCCGCTCGTCTTCACTGAGCCCGCCCCAGACACCGGAGTCCTGCCCGCTCTCCAGCGCCCACTGCAAGCAAGCCTCGGCGACCTTACAGCGTGCGCAGACCTGCTTTGCCTCGTCGATCTGGAGCAGGGCGGGACCGGTGTTCCCGATCGGGAAGAACAGCTCCGGGTCGACGTCACGACAGGCGGCATAGTTGCGCCAGTCCATGCGGTCCACTCCTCTTCGAGACTCAACAGGTCCTGTCCGACCCGTCGCCTCCGTCGTGCTTGTGAACGAATTCACGAGCTATACCGTATGTCGGATCGAACTGCGACTCAAGTTAGTTTCACCCGGAACAGGACCTTAGCCCTGGTCCGGCTCCCAGAAGACCGTCAGACCACGCCCCCGTGGACAGCGCACCCTAGAAAGCGCCCGCGTAGACATCGCCTGCCTGGCCAGGGCACACGTGCTCGCCCTCTCGCCAGGAGCGTTACAACCCTCCCAAGTTAATCGATCGAGCGCAAGACCCTTAGGCAAAGGTTAGGCAGGATTTCGGTGTCAGATCAGTCACATGGCGGGCATGATCCGTGCGCCGGATACGCGAACCGGCTAGGACACCCTTCCGACTTGGCACTTTTGCGTATTTTCATCACGCTGGCCTGCCACGCATGCGCGGCCTGCCAGGATTCTCAGGCTACAACCCTCAGCGCGGCCGGAACAGACCTGAAAGTAACGACTTCCCGTTCTCCGACGTATTCCCCGTCGATCTGGAAGGCAACTGGCCGGCTCGCGCGCAGGGTCACGATCGGCTGATCATGGAACGAGAGCATGCTGCGCCCGCGCAGTTCAGCACCCTTGGTCGTCAGCATCCTGCTGATGACGGCGAACGTGCTGACCGAGGACATTCTGCGCAGCGCCAGCAGGTCCAGGCCGGTGTCGAAGCCGGCCCGCGGGTTCGCATTCACCTCATGGGTCCCGAGGTAGGTCCAGGGCGCGGTATTCGAGATGATGCCGAGGAAGACCGGATCGCGCACCGTGCGGTCGGCCAGCTCGACGGTGATCGCCGGGTGCTTGCGGTCGGTCTGGCGGTAGAACTGGCGCAGGGCGAGCCGGACGTAGAGCGACGGGGTTACCTCTCGCCCGTGCGCGCGCAGGCCCTGAACCGCCCGTACGACCTCGGCATCGAGCCCGAGGCCGGAATTGAACGTGAAATACCGCTCGTCGGCCGAGCCCAGGCCGACGGTGCGCTCCCTGCGCTCAGCCAGGGCGCGCAGGATCTCCCCGGTGGCGTCTACCGGATCGCGCGGCAGGCCGAGCGAGCCGGCGAACACGTTCGCACTACCGCCTGGCAGGGCGGCCAGCGCGGGCAGGTCGGCGGCGAGCGGCCGGTCCTGGCCCGGATGCCCCAGGATGCCGTTGACGGCCTCGTTGACAGTGCCATCGCCGCCAAGGGTCAGGACCAGGCCGTAACCTCTGGATCGGGCATCTGATGCCAGCCTGGTGGCGTGCCCCCGGTACCTTGTTTCCACGACGTCTAGTTGCACGGCTGACGCTAGTGCCGACGCGATGACATCCCGGCGCAGCCGGGTCGTGGAGGTTGCACGTGGGTTCACGATCAGAAGCGCGCGCACCCGGACAGGCTAGCCCCGTCCCGGCAGCGGGCGAGCAGGGACGTCCGGTCACCGTCGCTCTTGCCGCCGTCGTCCAGGCGCTGGAGTCGGCCGGCATCCTGGTCGCCGCGATCATGGCCGGGGTCGCCGCGAGCCAGGGCAAGTCGTATCAGAACTCAAGCGGCATCGCGATCACCGCCATCGGCATCGGAACGGCGCTGGTCCTGACGTTCGTCGCGGTCGGCGTGGCGCGGGTCAGGCACTGGAGCCGGACGCCGGCGCTGATGACCCAGTTCTTCACCGGTGTCATCGGGATCTACCTGGTTCAGGGTCAGCGCTACGAGTGGGGCGTGCCCGCCCTGGTCCTGGCGGTAGCTGGTCTGGTGCTGCTGTTCGTGCGGCCCAGCCTGCGCGCGCTCGCCTTCACGGCCAAGCAGTCGTCAGCCGCGGCGAAGTAGCGGTCGTCCGCGCCGCGGCTGCGGCCTTCCGCCGCGGGCCGGCCGGTTACTCGTCGCTGGTCAGTCCCTCGCGGAGCTGTGCGAGGGTGCGGGCGAGCAGCCTGGAGACATGCATCTGGGAGATGCCAAGCTCGGTCGCGATCTGCGACTGAGTCATGTTGCCGAAGAACCGGAGCAGCAAGATCCGCTTCTCCCGCGGTGGCAGCCGCTCTAGCAGCGGCTTGAGCGACTCGCGATACTCGACGCCTTCCAGGGCCTCGTCGATCATCCCGAGTGACTCCGCGACTGCCGGAGCGTCCTCGTCGCCCGAGTCAGGTGCGTCGAGGGAGACGGTCGAGTACGCGTTGGCCGACTCAAGACCCTCGAGTACGTCCTCCTCGCTCATCTGCAGGTGGGCGGCGAGCTCGGCGACCGTAGGGGCACGGCCGAGCCGCTGGGCGAGGTCGCCGATGGCCTTGGTGAGGGCCAGCTTGAGCTCCTGGAGCCGCCGAGGTACCCGGACTGCCCAGCCCTTGTCACGGAAATGCCGCTTGATCTCGCCGACAATCGTAGGTGTCGCGTAGGTGGAGAACTCGACGCCGCGGCTGAGGTCGAACCTGTCGATGGACTTGATCAGCCCGATGGTGGCGACCTGGGTCAGGTCGTCGAGCCATTCGCCCCGGTTGCGGAACCGCCTGGCGAGGTACTCCACGAGCGGCAGGTGCAGCTCGACCAGTTCGCCGCGGATACGCAGCCGCTCGGGGTCCCCCTCAGGCAGTTCGGACAGGAGCACGAAGAGCTCGCGCGCATATCCCCGGTCGCGGACCGCGTGCTGGATCCTGATCGCGCCCGATAGCTGCTCTGATCCCTCCTCCTCGATCTCGTCGGCGATCAGCCCGGCTACCGCCAGGACGTCGTCGGTATCGGCAAGCGCCTGCCCCCCAGCAGGAACTGCCGTCATCGTCTCGAACTCCTCGGTCAAGGCGACCTCAACTTCCCCCGTCATACCGACCTCGATGAATCACGACTCTTCCGCAGCACGATGGTCAGCACGTCACCAGGGCCGACCTGAGCATCCACGCTGCCCGCGAGCGCCGTGAGCACGGTCCACGCGAACGTGTCGGTCGACGGGACGCGAGGTGCCAGGCAGCGCACCGCAACGGAGATCGTGATCGCGTCCTGGCCGAGCGCGAAGCCGCATTCCAGGGTGCTGCCCGGGATCGCCTGGGCGAGCAGCATCGCGCAGGCCTCGTCGACGGCGATCCGCATGTCCTCGATCTCGTCCAGGGTGAAATCGAGCCGCGCCGCGAGGCCAGCGGTCGCCGTCCGCAGCACTGAGAGGTAGGCGCCGTCGGCTGGCATCCGGACGGCTACCTCGTCACGCCTCCCGGCCGCGGCGGCGTCGCCTGCCGCGGGCTGAGCGGCCTCAGACTGGATGGCCACAGCTGCTCCGTGCCCCTTTTCTTGAGCATCATCTGGTACATCCGATTCAAAACTTCTATCCGATGTATCCGCCCCGTAGGATTTTGCCGCGATAGTAGGTGTTACTGATGAAATGCTGCCATCCTCGGTCACGTCTTCCCCTCCAACAACGGCCTGCCGTCGTTCCCTCGTCACGGCGGGTACCGACTTCTTCATGCAACCTATCGTGAATCTCGACGTGCCATGACGGGTCACCTCCCGCCTTCCTGGCGGCGCGCCCGAGTCGGCAGCCGGGCGCCTGGCGCGGCGCCAGTGGCCGCTGGCCCGCGCCGGCGCTGGGGTGGTCAGGCTTGCTTGGTTTCCCAGAAGATGGTGCTGATGTCCTCGATCTTGGCGAGGAGGGCGGTGGCGGTTGCGGGGTCGGTGCTGCCCTTGGTGCCGCCGGCGCCGGCGAGCTTGGTG
>DASWAA010000618.1:0-1608 GCA_036391385.1 Streptosporangiaceae bacterium | reverse complement strand
GAAGCCGTCCCTGGCCAGGTAGCCGAACACGCCGGGATCGCTCAGCCAGCGCCGGACGCTGCCGGGATCGAAGGTGCACGGTCCGCAGTCCCTGGCGGCGGCATGGACGGCTCCCAGCAGCGCGATCACCTCGTCCGCGTCGTCAGGGCCTGCCCGGCGCACTCCCGGCTGCGCCGGCCCCGTGGCAGCGCCGGCCGAGCCGGCAGAGATCGCCGAGCCGGTCACGTCCGCAGGCTCCACCGGGGTCTCAGGGGTCTCAGGGATCTCAGGGATCTCAGGGTCGCGAGGCAGCAGCGAGCCGAGCGATCGCCCGGGCACCTCCGCGATGTAGCGTCCGCCCGCCAGTTCCCAGCCAAGCGCTCGGTACAGATGCGCGGTCGCCGGATAGAGCACCGACAGCGGGTACCCGCGATCGGCCATCGCGCCGAGCATCGCCGTCATCAGCGCCTTGCCGACGCCCTTGCCCCGCACCTCGGGCGCGACCTTGATCCCGGCGACTCCTGCCATCGGCAGCGCCCGGCCACGCCACCACTGCCGCAGATCGTAGAACCGGCCAGCGCCGACCAGCCTGCCGTCGTCCCACACGCCGAACTGCCGGCCGTCGGCGACGCAGGCGAGTACCTCGGCACGCCAGTACTCGCCGGCCGCATGATCCATCGGGCCGAACGCTCGGTGCCGCAGGTCGAGCTCGGCATCGATGTCGTCGTCGGCCAGCATCGGCCGGATCGTCAGCGGGCTCGCCGACGAAGCGGCCGACCCCGGCCGGGTCACGGGCTCAACCTCAACCCAGCTTCTCCATGATGTCGTCGGACACCGAGTAGTTCGCGTACACGTCCTGGACCTCGTCGGACTCCTCAAGTACCTCGATCAGCTTGAAAACCCGCCTGGCCGTCTCCTCGTCCAGCTCGATCTCGACCGAGGGCAGGAACGGCGTCTCGGCCGACTCGTAGTCGATGCCCGCCTGCTGCAGCGCCGTCCTGACCGCCACCAGGTCGCTCGCCTCGCTGATCACCTCGTAGGACTCGCCGATGTCATTGACCTCCTCGGCACCCGCGTCGAGCACGGCCATCAGCACGTCGTCCTCGCCCAGGCTGGCCGTCCTTGGCACGATCACCACGCCCTTGCGGCTGAACAGGTACGACACCGAGCCCGCGTCGGCCATCGAGCCGCCATTGCGGGTCAGCGCCACCCGGACCTCGGAAGCTGCCCGGTTCCTGTTGTCGGTCAGGCACTCCACCAGCAGCGCTACGCCACCGGGCGCGTAACCCTCGTAGGTGATGGTCTCGTACGCCGCGCCGCCTGCCTCGAGGCCGGCCCCGCGGCGCACCGCGCGATCGATGTTGTCGTTCGGCACCGAGTTGCGCTTTGCCTTCTGGACGGCGTCATACAGCGTCGGGTTCGCGCTCACGTCGGCGCCGCCGCTGCGAGCGGCGACCTCGACGTTCTTGATCAGCTTGGCGAAGAGCTTGCCTCGCCTGGCATCGACCACTGCCTTCTTGTGCTTTGTCGTGGCCCATTTGGAGTGGCCGCTCATCGGCTATCCCTCAACATGTCGATAAAGAGTGCGTGCACGCGGTTGTCCTGGGTGAGCTCCGGGTGGAATGCCGT
>DASWAA010000617.1:0-8194 GCA_036391385.1 Streptosporangiaceae bacterium | reverse complement strand
GGCCGCCGCCGACCCGACACCGCTGCTGCGAGCTCAGCGTGAGCAGCTCGACCCGATAGCTCGCGCATTGCGCGACCGCCTGGACTCGGCGTCGGGCTTCGAGGGGACCATGCTGCTGTGGCGGTCCGAGACGCTCGCCGGAACTCTGCGATTCCTCGACACCTTGCTCGCCCGCCAGCCGAGCCAGATGCCCGTCTAGCAGGCCGAAGAACGACTAGGGCGGCAGCGAAAACCTGTTTGGGCCGGCCGTTCCGGTGCGCGAGTATGGCTCGGTGATACAGACCGGTCGGCGGACGCGATGAGCGGGCTCGCCGATCTTGTTGCACCGGCCCGTCTCGGCGGCGGCTTCCGCTGGCTGCTGGCCTCGTCCTGGATCACCAATCTCGGTGACGGCATCACCCTGGCCGCGGGGCCCCTGCTGGTCGCCTCGCAGACGCACAATCCGCTGGCCATCGCGATGGCGGCCCTGCTGCAGCGGCTGCCCTGGCTGATGTTCGGGCTCTACGCCGGCGTGGTGGCGGACCGGGTGAGCAGGCGTGCCGTCGTCATCACGACCGGGCTCATGCGGGTGATGATCCTGATCCTGCTGACCGCGTCGATCATCACGCGCCGCGTGGACACCGCCGCGGTGCTGGCCGCGCTGTTCTTGTTCGGCGTCAACGAGACCTTCTCTTACACGGCGACCGCAACGCTGCTACCGACCCTGGTGGACAAGCGCGACCTGGGCATCGCGAACTCGCGCACGTACGCCGGCATGATCGTGTGGAGCCAGCTGGCGGGCCCGCCCATCGGGGCCGCGCTATTCGCCGCGGGAATGGCACTGCCCTTCGTCAGCGAGACCGTGTGCGTGCTCGCCGGAGTCCTGCTGATCACCCGGATACGGCTGCCAGCCCGGACCGAGCGCGCGCAAGCCGCCCGGGTGCGCGATGACATCCGCGATGGCTGGCACTGGCTCTGGGCACACCCCGCGGTCCGGACCCTGGCGATCACGATCTTCACCTTCAACATCACTTTCGGCGCCGCCTGGTCAGTCCTGGTCCTGTACGCACGGCAGCGCCTCGGGATGGGAGCGGTGGGCTTCGGGCTGATCACGACCGCCATGGCCGTTGGCGGGCTGGCGGGCACCCTGTCCTACGGCTGGCTCGAGCGGCGCGTTCCGCTAGGCGCGATCATGAGGGGCGGGCTCATCATCGAGACTCTCACCCACCTCGCTCTCGCGGTGACCCGCTGGATCTGGCTCGCCATGATCGTCTTCGTGATCTTCGGCGCACATACGTTCATCTGGGGCACCACCTCAACTAGCGTGCGGCAGCGGGCCGTGCCGACCGAGTTCCAGGGCCGCGTGAGCAGCGTGTACCTCACCGGCGTGGTCGGCGGCATCGTGATCGGCTCGGCGCTCGGCGGAGCGGTCGCATCGGCCTGGGGCGTCACCGCGCCATTCTGGTTCGCCTTCGCCGGCTCCGCGATTATCCTCGGGTTCATCTGGCGCTCACTGCTGCAGATAGCGCACGCGGACGAAGGCAGCCGCGCGGATGATCTGGCCGCCCAGGCCTCGCCGCATCAGGTCGACCTGGCGGGTCAGCAGGCCGCGGAGACCGTGGGCTGAGGACGTTCCGGGCGATGAGGCCGTCGTCAGGCGGCTAGGCCATCGGCGCTGTCAGCTCCAGCTGGACACCGTCCGGGTCCTGGAACGGGAGCACGTCAATGCCGAATGACGGCAGACTGGTGATCTCGCCATGCGGGACCCCGTGCTCGTCGAAGAGCCGCACCGCCTGCACCAGGTCGGCGTGGCTGGGGACGCCGAAGCTGAGATGATCCAGGCCTACCCGGTCGGGGCTGAAGCGGTCGTCGGCGGGCGCCATTGGCCGCAGGCCCATCAGCAAGCTGCCACGGGCCATAACCACCCGCCGAACAAGATCTTGAACGCCTCCGCTGCGGACGGGTCATCGGGCGGTGGCGACTCCACTACGACCTGGAAGCCAAGCAACCCGGTGTAGAACTGACGGCTGCGCTCCAGGTCGGTGACCGTGAGCCGCAAGTGATGGATGTCGCCAGCAGGAATCTGTCCAGGCATCGCGCCCTCCCTCCGGTGCGGAGCGTCGCAACTGCGCACGATCCTGCTCCGAAAGCCAGCATTCCAGCCACCAGCGCGCTAGGCCAGCTAGCTCAGCGATTCTCTTTGGGCTCAGCGGTGCCCAAGACGACACAGCGAGGCTGCCGTGGATAATTTACTGCACAATGTGAGAGTGACCCAACTACCCCGCGAGCCGGATCCCGTACCACCGCCTCTTCCGACAGAGGGATTCCCTGGTGCCGCTGTCCCTTTCGGCCAGACTGAGCCAGCCGCCAAGTCTCCATTCGGCTCTGCGGGCCAGCCGTTCTATGCCGCCCCAGGCCAGGCTTCGTACGCTCCATACCCGCAGCCGCCTTACGGAGCGTCCCCGCACTACCCCAGTGGCCTTTACGGGCCGCCAGGCCAGATGGTCAGGGATCCCGCGCTGGCCGAGTGGTGGCAGCGCCTAGTAGCCCGCATCATTGACACGGTCGTCCTGCTGGTGCTTGTCAGCCCGCTCTACGTGACCTTCTTCGTCTCGTTCTTCAACCGCTTCACGAATCTGGCCAAGCTTTACCCGACTCCGGGTCAGCAAGGCACACAGGCGTTTAACAACGCGATGATTCAGACGATGGCTGGCATCTTCGGCATGGAGCTGCTAATCGTTCTCGTTGCAGCGGTGTTGTCGTTTGGCTACGACTGGCTGCAGCACGGCCTGTGGGGCCAGACGATCGGTAAGCGGGTCATGGGCACCATAGTGGTGACCGCCGATGGGCATGCGCCCATCTCGGGACGGGCTGCCTGCGGGCGTGCCGCCGTCTACGCCCTGGTACCGGCGGTACCTGTCGCGGGCGGCATCTTCGGCCTGCTCAACGAGCTCTGGCTGCTCTGGGATCCGCAGCGGCAATGCCTGCACGACAAGGCTGCCCGCACTGTCGTGGTGAAGAAGGACATGCTGGCACCTAGCGCGGCAGCTTCTCAGGCTAGCCCTCGGCTGGGGTGACAAGAGGATGTCCCGGTCGCCGCTCGCCACTCGGCACGACTGCGCCACGCAAGCGAGCGGGCTACCTGTCCGGGTCCGCGGTCATCGACGCTCCTGATGCAGGTTGGCCCGCGCCATTCGGGCTGGCCAAATCGTATCCGTGCGGTGCTGGTGATGACAGCCTGGTTTGCTGGCCGCCACCACCAGGGCAGCCAGTCAGTTGAGGGCGTCGACCTGTATCACGCTGAGCGAGTTGTCCACGAAATTGATAGGAAGCAGGCCCGAGCTTTGCTGAGTCCCGCAGAACAAGAGGATCGAGCCCCCATTCGGGAGGCTGGCCGCGCCCGTCAGCGAGTAAGTGCCTCGGCCGGGCGGACCGAGTTCCTCATCCTGATTCTGGATAACGCCGCCGCCGGCCGAACCGATAGCCTCCAGGGTGCACTGGGCGAATGAGTCTCCTTCGCCGGTGAGGTCGGTCTCACCCGCCACCCAGGCGACGTAGTTGCCCGCGGGCAGGTTGTCGACCTCGACGATGGTCGGGCCGAGTATGAAGGATGGGCCGCTGATTACTGACGCGCTGGTCGCCGTCCACGCGTGAGTGGCGCCGGCCGCACCGGGTGGGCCTTGCGGGCCTTGCGGGCCCTGCGGGCCCTGCTGGTTCCAACTGATCGCGGTGGTGCCCCTGGGACACGTGGTTCCGGCGTCCTGAAGCACGAACACGTGGCTGCCGTTGATCGCGGTGTTGGACCAGCAACCGTGGATGACACCGGATCCGTCCACGGGGCCGGCGATGGCCGCGCCAGCGGCAGTGCCGCCAGCGACCAGGGCCACGGCAGCCGCGACGCTGATCAGCACAGAGCGAGTTGACAAGGCTGGCATGGGGTCTCCTTCCGTCAATCGAGAGGCGGTCCATGCCGTGCCATGCCGTTCCACGAGACGTCAGTTCGGGCCCAGGCGGATTCAACCCGTCGTCGCAACCCCTCTATCCGAAGGTGGGTGCACGTTCAGCGGAGGGGCCTTCATCGGAGATGGTGACCGCGAAGGCGGGGCGCGAGTAGCCTCGCTGACGCATCTCTGCCAGCAATTCCCATCGGTTAGTCAGCCGCGTCAGAACAGGCAGCACCTGATCCCGCAGGGCAGTCACCATCTCGTCGGCCGCCGAGTAATTCACGGTGAAGTCGATTAGGCACGAGGGCCCAACGTGATCGCTGGACGCTGACGACCGAGCGGTCGCCCCGAGGCGAGGTTCGTACCCAGGTCGGCGAACTCCCTTTGAACCCCGTTTCTCGCAGAACTGGGCCATGGCAGCACGCTGGCGGAACGAGCGCAGTCGGCGCGGTGGTAATTCCCCAGTTCCTTCAGCTCGGGGAATTACCGGCACTACCCATGCGTTCTACTACTTAGAGGTAGTACGGTTAGGGCATGGGTTGGGTGGTGACCGTGCATCCGGCAGTGGACGAGTGGCTGTCCGCGCTAGACAGCGGTAGCTTCGCGCAGGTCACCGCTGCCGTGCGGGAATTGCGGGAGCATGGTCCGGCGCTCGGGCGTCCGCTGGCTGACACAGTGCGCGCGTCGCGGCACCGGAACATGAAGGAACTGCGGCCGGGCTCGGCAGGGCGCAGTGAGATCCGGGTCCTGTTCGCGTTCGACCCTGTGCGGCAGGCGGTCCTGCTCGTGGCAGGCGACAAGGCCGGCAAGTGGAATCAGTGGTACAAGCGCGCCATACCGCTGGCGGACGACCGGTTCGACGAGCATCTGGAGCGCGTGATGAGGGAATCAGATGGCTGATACGTGGCGTAACTGGGATGACATCGAAGCCGAGGCGCGGGCGGCAGGGCGACTGGATGAGGCGGCGGTCGGCGCGCACCGTGAGCGGATGCGCGCGGAGCAGCGGGCGTACCGGCTGGCGGAGATCCGCAAAGGCCGCGGCCTTACGCAGAATGACGTGGCCGCGGAGATGAAGGTGTCGCAGAAGCGGGTCTCGGCGGTCGAGCGCGGCATGCTCGCCCGGACGGAGCTTGGCACGGTGGCCGCTTACGTCAAGGCGCTGGGCGGCAGGATCGAGATCGTCGCGGACTTCGGCGACGAGCGCATTGTTGTCGGCTGACCCCGGCATACGGGTCCGTGGCCCGCAGCTTTGCGGACAGGGCCAACCTGTGCCTGTACGGAACCGCCGCAGCCCTGGCAGTGGCCAGCAGTCCGAGTCCGGGGGCGTGAACCCCCATGGCTGTGACCTGCGGCTTCGCAGACACTGTGTGTCCCAGGGGGACTTGAGCACCGGTTGCCGCGAGATTTCCTTTGAATGGGAATCGTGCTGGCCTGCTGCTTGCGCCGTGTCTCAGCCTGCCTGCGGAACTCGCTGAGCGCCAGGAGGGCTGTTCTGCCGCGCCCAGCCATCCATGTCCCGCGTCATACGCGCGTGCCGCGTTGATCGGGCCGCCGTCCACCTCGATCATCCCGTTGTCGCACAGGCCGTGATGCGCAGGGTCAGGGTGACGCCCTTGTCGCGGGGCGTGGGCTTGACGTCCATCTCTGTGCGGATGCGCTTGATGGTTCCGGGCACCTTGAGCCTCCCTTGCCTGGCCCGCCGGACTGTGACGGCCATCGGGCCGTTCGCCGAGACGCCATGCCAGCAGCGGCCATTCACACAGCCCGGCGGCCGGCGGGCCAGTTCCGCCGGCCCGATCATTTGCTGTGCGAGATCTGCTACAGGCCACCCGGGCGCTGGCCGAGGACGTCAGCTGCGCGGGCCCTGCCGGTGAGCCCGACCCTGATGCCGTCCTGATCGCGAGGATCAGTGAGGGGCTCAGCGCCCACTTCCACCTGTGCGCTGCCTGCGACGACGCCGACCTCAGCCGTGGATAGCCGACCATTCAGCCGCGCACGTGCGGCTCGATCTGCGCGGCAACTTGGGCGGAAGATGCATACACCGCGGGGCCGGGAAACTGGGCGCCCGGGGGCCGCCCAGTTCGGGCGCCGGGCGGTGTATATACCGGGCGGGGGCACGAGGTGGTGGAGGAGGAGGGTGCGCGGGATGGTGAGTGCCGATCTGCTGTCGCGGGCGCGGGCCGGGGATGGCGAGGCGTTCCGGGAGCTGACCGGGCCGTTCCGGCGGGAGCTGCAGGTGCACTGCTACCGGATGCTGGGGTCCTTCGCCGATGCCGAGGACGCGGTGCAGGAGACGATGCTGGCTGCCTGGCGGGGTATCGGCGGGTTCGCTGAGGAACGCGCGTCGCTGCGGACCTGGCTGTACAAGATCGCTACCAGCCGGTGCCTGAACGCGCGCCGCGCGGCGAGCCGGCGCCCGGTCACGGAGTGGGATATGTCGCAGTTCGAGCCGCCGGTGCCGACGCCGCGGGAGGAGCCTGCCTGGCTGCAGCCGTTTCCTGACGCCTTCCTGGAGGGCGCGGCCGGCCGGCCGGCCGGTCCGGAGGCCCGCTACGAGCAGGCCGAGGCCATCTCGCTGGCGTTCGTGACCGCCCTGCAGCTGCTGCCGCCGCGCCAGGTCGCCGTGCTGATCTTGCGCGACGTCCTCGGGTTCCGGGCCGGCGAGGTGGCCGCCATGCTGGAGGTGACCCCCGGGTCGGTCAACAGCGCCCTCAAGCGAGCCCGCGCCAGCCTGCGCCGCCGGCAGCAGCCGGCCGCCGGCCGCCCGCCGCCGCCGGCGGCCGGCTCGCCCGCCGAGGACGCGATCGTGGCGTTGTTCGCCCGCGCGTGGGAGTCGGCCGATCTCGACGCGCTGGTGGCGCTGCTGACCGGCGACGTCTTCATCGCGATGCCGCCGGAGCCCTTCGGATACCAGGGCCGTGACCTGGTGGCCCGGTACTGGGCCCGCCAGCTCGGCGCGGGCCGCCGGTTCGACCTCGTCCCGGTCCGGGCCAACGGCCAGCCCGCGTTCGGGGCCTACCTGCGCGGCCCGGCCGGCGTCCGCCACGCGACCGGCCTGTACGTGCTCACCCTGGCCGGCGGCCGGATCTGCGGCATCACCCGCTTCGAGGCCAGCGTCCTGCCGTCGTTCGGGCTGCCGCGCTCACTCCCGAGCCGGTAGCCGGCACCGGGCCACGGCGTCTCGGCCCTCGTATCCGAAGGGCTCCGGCGGCATCGCGATGAAGACGTCGCCGGTCAGCAGGGCCACCAGCGCGTCGAGATCGGCCGACTCCCACGCGCGGGCGAACCTGGCCACGATCGCGTCCTCGGCGGCCGAGCCCGCGGCCGGCGGCGGCCGGCGGCCGGCGGCCGGCCGCTGGCGCTGCAGGCTGGCGCGGGCTCGCTTGAGGGCGCTGTTGACCGACCCGGCGGTCACCTCCAGCATGCCGGCCACCTCGCTGGCGCGGAATCCCAGGACGTCACGCAAGATCAACACGGCGACCTGGCGCGGCGGCAGCAGCTGCAGGGCGGCCACGAAGGCCAGCGAGATGGCCTCGGCCTGCTCGTAGCGGGCCTCCGGCCCGGCCGGCCCCTCGAGGAACGCGTCAGGAAACGGCTGCAGCCAGGCGGCCTCCTCGCGCGGCGCCGGCACGGGCGGTCCGGACTGCGGCATATCCCGCTCCCTGGCCGGGCGCCGGCGCGCCGCCCGGCGCGCGTTCAGGCACCGGCTGGTGGCGATCTTGTACAGCCAGGTCCGCAGCGTCGCGCGTTCCTCGGCGAACCCGCCGATGCCCTGCCAGGCGGCCAGCATCGTCTCCTGGACGGCGTCCTCGGCGTCGGCGAACGACCCGAGCATCCGGTAGCAGTGCACCTGCAGCTCCCGCCGGTACGGCCCGGCCAGCTCCCGGAACGCCTCGCCATCCCCGGCCCGCGCCCGGGCCAGCAGATCGGCTGTCACCATCCCGCGCTCCCTTCCTCCCGCAACCACGTCGGACCTCCGCCCGGTATATACACCGCCCACGGCGCGAACTGGGCGGCCCGCGGCCGCCCAGTTTCCCGGCCCCGCGGTGTATGCACCACCGACCCCGGACGACCCGCCCGCCGGATCGTCCCGCAGCAACCGGAAACGACCCTGGAGGCTGACGATGGAACCGTCCGCACCGCCCGGGCGCGCAGCATCCGCCGTTCTCGATCGCCGCCGCCGCGGGCGCTGATGAACGTGCGAGTTTCAGGCGTGCACGGGAAAGCAGCCAACCGCAGGAAGCCGGTGAGCAGGACGCTCGCTCGTGTGT
>DASWAA010000616.1:0-8513 GCA_036391385.1 Streptosporangiaceae bacterium | reverse complement strand
CCATGGCCGTCCTCGGCACCGCCGCTTACCTGTCACCGGAACAGGCCTCGGGGCATCCGGTGGGGCCGGCGGCCGACCTGTACTCGCTCGGCTGCGTGCTGTTCGAGATGCTCACCGGCGCGCCGCCGTTCAGCGCCGACTCGGCGATGGGCGTCGCTTACCGGCAGGTGCACGATGATCCCGGTCCGCCGTCGGCACGGCGCCCTGGCCTGCCCGCGCGGCTCGACCAGATCACGGCGCGACTGCTGGCCAAGGACCCGGCCGACCGGCCTGCCAGTGCTGCCGCTGCCCGGGCCGGGCTGCTCGCATCGCTGACCCCGGAGACCACGGCGGTGCTCGCGCCGCTCGGCGAGGGCTCAGCAACGGGCCAGTACGGACCAGGCCAGTACGGACCAGGCCAGTACGGACCAGGCCAGTACGGACCAGGCCAGTACGGAGCAGGCCAGTACGGAGCGGGCCGGCCTGGGGCGGATGGACCCGCGGGGCGCCGGTCCCGGGCGCGACGGCCCAGGCGGTGGCGGCCGCGTCCGGCCGAGGCGATACTCGCCACCGCTCTCGCCGCCGCACTCGCCGTCCTGGCCGCGGTGCTCCTGACCAGCGCGCCGGGGCATCCCGCTGCCGCTCAAGGGCCCGGACGGCCGACGCATCCCGCCACCACGTCACACTCATCCAAGGCGGCCAAGCCTGCCAAGCCGAGCCAGTCACACAAGCACAAGTCGACCTTGCCTCCGGCAGCCGCCGCGGCAGCCGCCCTCGTCGGCGATATCCAAGCCGGCGTCGCCGACGGCCAGGTAACGACGCAGGCAGGCCAGGACTTGTTTGACCGCCTCCAGCAGTTGCTGTTCCAGCCGCCAGGCCAGAACCCGCAGCGAGTCCAGAATGACTTTCAGCAGCTCGTCCAGGTCTACGACCAGCGCCGGTCGCAGGGAGAGATCTCCGGACCGGCCGCGGCTCGGCTGCGGCGTGACCTGCAGGCTCTCGGCATCACCAGCGGCGCGACCTAGGCTGACCGCCGGGCTGCGCGGACCGAGCGGATGACCCGGACCGAGCGGATGACGCGGAGCTAACGGATGACGCGGTGCTAGCGGATGATCAGAGTGCTGTCCTGGCGCGGGACTAGCTCGCCGATCACCGTTGCTCCCGGCAGTTCGCCGGCGACCAGCAGGCCGCCCGAGGTCTGCGCGTCCGCGAGAAGCAGCAGGTCGTCCTCGCTCAGTGAGCCCACCCGCGAGTGCGGCAGCACCCAGGCGAGGTTCCGGCGGCTTCCGCCCGGCATGTAGCCGGCCTTCGCGGCCTCCCGGGTGCCCTCGATCAGCGGCACCGCCGCATGGTCCACGATGGCTGACATGCCGCTGGCGCGGGCGAGCTTGTACAGGTGGCCGAGCAGGCCGAAGCCGGTCACGTCGGTGGCGCAGCTGATCCCGGCCGCGAGCGCGCTCCTGCTGGCCTCGGCGTTGAGCGTCGTCATCACCTCGACGGCCGCGACGCTGACCTCGCCCGTCGCCTTGTGCCAGGAGTTGAGCACGCCGGTGCCGATCGGCTTGGTCAGGCTGAGTGGCAGTCCGGGCTGGCCCGCGTCGATGCGCAGCAGCCGGGACGGATCCGCGGTGCCGGTCACGGCCATGCCGTACTTCGGCTCGGGATCGTCGATGCTGTGCCCGCCCGCGACGTGACAATTCGCGGCGCGCCCCACGTCGAGCCCGCCGCGCAGGACCTCCGTGGCCAGCTCGGCCGGGAGCTTGCCGCGCGGCCAGCCGAGCAGGTTCAGCGCGATCAGCGGCTCTGCGCCCATCGCGTAGATGTCGGACAGCGCGTTGGTGGCGGCGATCCGCCCGAACGTGTAAGCGTCGTCCACGACGGGAGTGAAGAAGTCGGCGCTGACCACGATGGCCAGGTCCGGCCTGACCCGCACGACAGCGCCGTCGTCGCCGTCCTCCACTCCCACGATCAGGTCTGTGCCCGCGCCCGCTGGCACCAGACTGGCCACCATCTCCTCAAGCTCGCCCGGGGGGATCTTGCAGGCGCAGCCGCCTCCGTGCGCGTACTGGGTGAGCCTGATGGCGTCGACAGCGGTCACGAACTCAATCTAGGCCTTCCCGGCTGCAGTTCCTCCCGGCAAGCCTGCCGCCCTGCCCGTCACGGCGCGCTGACCGCACCGATGGCGGGCGCCGCCTCGATACCGGTAACGTCGGCGGCGGAGGCGTCCGGGTGCCTGGTGGCCCCCCCGGTCTTCAAAATCGGTGGACGGCGCACCGCGTCGTCGGCGGGTTCGATTCCCGTCCGCCTCCGCCAAAGCGCCTTGACCATGAGACCAACCGGTCTGCGCGCCAGCGATCGCTGATGAACCGCTGTGCTGCAGCATCTTCCGCCAGCCCGCACGGGGCAGCCCGCCGGCTATTCAACCGATCTCGGCGAACACCGTCGACGGCCACTTCGCGGTACTTGCCACGATTCACCGGCTTTGGCGGCTTTGGCGATTAGTAGCTGAAAGTGGTCGCGGCTTCGTCGCCGATCCACGCCCACATCGGGACCGTGCCCTGAAGCTCGGCGCCGGCGATGAGCGATTCTGGACTCAGTTGCTTGGCGTTGAAGCAGATCGGGCAGACGTAGTACCGGCCGTCGGCGGCCTGATATCGCTTGACCAGATCGGGCAGCGGCGGGCAGCCGTCGCAGGCGACGCCGGTGGCGATGCCGTCGGTGGCGAGCCGGACGGCTTCTTTGGCCAGGAACATCAGTGTCGGACGCCCCGACTCCGCCGCGCCGACGGCGACGAGGAATGCGACGCTGACCTTCTCGGGATCCTCGAGCCCGGTGGTCAGGCTGATGACGGCTTTGCCTGGCATGGACGTACCTCCGTGTGCGTGGGCCCGAGTCGGCCCTGTTAGCAGCACGCTAGGGATGGCAACGGCTGGTGTCGTCCGGAGTTTCCCCTACAAATCCAGCGGGCTGAAGCTCTCCAGCAGGCCGTGCTGCATGGCGAAGAGCGTGGCAGTCGACCGTGTGGATGCTCCGGTCTTGGTGTAGATGCGCTCGATGTGGGTTTCCGTGGTCTTAGCCGTGATGCCCAAGGTGTAGGCGACCTTACGGGTGGATGCGCCGCGGGCGATGAGGGTGAGGACCTCGATCTCGCGCGGAGTGAGCCCGGCTGGACCGGTGCGCCGCCGAGCGCGCTGCTGCCCGGCAGCGGCCAGCACGGCGTCCACTGCATCAGCGGCCAGCCGGCCGGATCGCGCGTCTTTGCGCAATTCGTCAGCGGCCTGCCTGGGCGAGAGGGCTGGCCGGTACGGACGAGGCTCACTCATTGCCTGGAAGGCGTCGGCGGCGGCCAGGATTCGGCCGGCCACCGGGATCGCCGACCCCGACAGACCTCGATGGTAGCCGGACCCGTCGAGCCGCTCGTTGGCAAGGGAAGCGATCGCGCCGATGCGGGCCAGAGCCGGCGGGCGGGCCAGGACCCGTTCGGTCCAGTAGGAGTGCAGCCTCATTCGCTCCATCTCGGCACCGCTCAGGGGGCCGGGCTTGCCCAGGATCGATGCCGGAACTCCGTGCATGCCGATGTTGTGGAGTAGCCCGGCACGCCGCAGAGTCACGATCTCCCCGTCAGGCAGCCCTCCTAGCCCGGCGGCTGTCGCGGCCAGTCTGGCCACTGCGCGCGAATGACCTGCGCGGTGCGGCGATCGCAGGTCCGTGAAGTCCGCCACGGCCTCCAGAGCCGAGTCGAGGTCACTCTCGCTCAGCGGGCGGCGCAGGCCTGGCTCGGCCTCGATCAGTGCCGCGAGTTCGGCTACGGCATCCAATCCGGCCAGCACATCGGCTGCGTCCTCGCAGAAGATGTCCACTACCGCCGGGTCGAAGTGCGTGCCCCGCCGGGACCGAGCCATCTCGACGGCGGCCTCCACTCCACCCGCCCGGTGGAACACCTCGACAGTGTCTGCTAGGTGGAACAGCCGTACCGGGTGCGTGATCTGCTCACCCCCGACGCCTTCCGGGACGCCCTTCGCATCCCAGCGTGTGAAGACCTGCCGGAGCGGATAACACACCTCAGCGGGCAGACCCAGCCTCCCGGCAAGCTGAGTCGTGGACAGGCAATGCGACATCAGCCCGCGCTCGATGGCCCGCCCCCCGGTCAGAACCAGATTGGTGGCCAGCCGAAGCCGGTGCAGGAACGGGGTTCCTGCACCTACGTGGCTCAGCGCGAAGCCCATCAGCGGCAGCCCCGCCAGATCGACGCGGTAGCTATCGCTCCGAAAGGCGATGTCGTCGCCGAACCAGGTGGCCACCTCCGCGGTATCTGCCACGCAACCGGCCCAGGACAGCGCGATCACGTAATAGAGCGCGACCCGAGCCTCGCCGTCCATGCCCAGGCGCTCGCCCAGCCGCACAGCGATCAGCCAGGACCGGAGCACGTGCTCCATCGGCTGGCCCATCCCGAGGTCGGTCGCGAGCGAGAAGGCAGCCACCAGTTCAGCCAGCCGAAGCCCCGACGCCTGATCACCCGCATCCACACTGATCATGCTAGGTCGAGACATCCGTGATCGCCTCTCGTGACGGCGCACCGTCACCGGCGGTTCGATTCCGCGTCCGCGTCAGGCTCCGTCCGCCGCCGCTACGGCTCAGCCCTGTCAGCAGCCGAGGGCTGCGCAGCAGCGTAAGGTCGCGCTTGTGGACTTCCGCCGTCACACGCCAGCCTCCGACGTCGCGCCGTATGCCGCCGGCGCCCTCACCGAGGTGATCAACGCGACGGGCGTCCTGGTGCACACCAACCTGGGCCGCGCGCCGCTGTCGGCAGCAGCCAGGGACGCCATCCGTGCCGCTGCTGGCTGCACCGACGTGGCAATCGACCTGGTGACGGGTCAGCGCCGCCCCCGTGGCGCCGGGGCGCTCGCCGCCCTGGCACGTGCTGTCCCAGCCGCGGAGGCGGTACATGTGGTCAGCAACAACGCCGCGGCGCTAGCCCTGGCAGCCACCGCGCTGGCGCAGGGACGCGAGATCATCGTCAGCCGCGGCGAGCTGATCGAGATCGGCGACGGATTCCGGCTCCCCGAACTGCTCGAGTCCACCGGAGCGAGGATCCGCGAGGTCGGTACCACGAACCGGACCAGGCTCGATGACTACCGGAACGCGATCGGCCCGGACACGGCGTTCATCCTGAAGGTGCACCCCTCGAATTACCTGATCAAGGGCTTCACCGCGTCGGTCAGCGTCGCCGGGCTCGCCAGCCTCGAGGTCCTGGTGGTGGGCGACGTCGGCTCGGGACTGCTCCGGCCGAACCCGGTGCTGCCAGACGAGCCAGACGCCGGTTCCTGGCTCCGGGCCGGCGCAGGCCTGGTCATGGCCAGCGGGGACAAGCTGCTCGGCGGCCCGCAGGCGGGCTTGCTACTCGGCAGCAAAGAGACGGTCACACGGCTCGCTCGGCATCCGCTGGCGGCGGCGGTGCAGGCGGACAAGCTCACGCTCGCCGCCCTGGAAGCGACCATGGCCGGACCTGACGCGCCGGTCGCCCGGGCGCTGAAGGAAAGCCTGTCGTCGGTCAGGCGACGCGCGCGGGCCCAGGCAGAGCGGCTGGCAGCGGCTGGCGTCGGCTGCCAGGTCGTGCCTGCCGATGCCGTCGTCGGCGGGGGCGGGGGTCCGGGAGTCACCGTGCCGAGCGCTGCCATCTCGCTGCCCGAGGAGCTAGCGCCCGGCCTGCGGTCAGGTCCCGCGGTGCGACGCGGAGACGTGCCGGCCGTGGCCGGCCGGATCGACGGCGGCCGCCTGCTGCTCGACCTCCGCGCCGTCGAGCCGGCCGACGACGAGCGCCTGACCGCTGCCGTTCTCGCCGCCGTGACCTATGCCGGCCAGACGGGAGCAGGCCCTGCCGTGCCAGCAGACTCTCCCGCGGCAGCGCACTCTCCGGCGCCAGAGACGGCGGGCCAGGAGTAGCAATGCACGTCATCGCGACCGCGGGACATGTCGATCACGGCAAGTCGATGCTGGTCCGCGCCCTCACCGGGATGGAGCCTGACCGCTGGGCCGAAGAACGGCGCCGGGGCATGACGATCGACCTTGGCTACGCATGGATGAAGCTGCCATCCGGCGCTGAGCTCGCGTTCGTGGACGTGCCGGGGCACGAGCGGTTCGTGTCCAATATGCTCGCCGGCGCTGGCCCAGCACCTGCGGTAATGTTCGTGGTCGCCGCCGACGAGGGCTGGATGCCGCAGTCCGCCGACCATCTCGCCGCAGTCGATGCCCTCGGCGTCACAGCCGGAGTCCTGGTCATCACCAGGTCCGATCTGGCCGATCCGGAACCAGCACTGCGCCAGGCACAAGCACAGATCGCCGCGACCAGCCTCGGCCGCGGCGGCGAGATCGAGGCGATCGCGGTCAGCGCGCTCACCGGCCAGGGGATCCCCGACCTGACTGCCGCGCTCGGCAGGCTCGCGGCTAGCCTGCCCGCACCGGACCCGGCGGACGCTGTCCGGCTGTGGCTGGACCGGGTATTCGCGGTCAAGGGCAGCGGGACCGTCGTGACAGGGACCTTGCAGGCAGGGACCGTCCGCGCTGGCGACGAACTCATGCTCACCCCCGTGATGCGGACGGTGCGGGTCAGGGGAGTGCAGGCACTGGGCGCGCCGGCCTCGACGGTCAGTGGCGTCGCCCGGGTAGCACTGAACCTGCGCAGCGTCAGCACCAGGGACATGGGCCGCGGCATGGCGCTGATCCACCCGGGCCGCTGGACGATGACGAGCCTGCTCGACGTCCGGCTGGTGCCGGCCGGTGAGCAGGAGCCAGGATCGCTGCGGCTTGCGCCGCGGCTCATGCTGCACATCGGCGCGGCCCGAGCCGTTGCCCAGGTCAGGCTCCTGGGCGCCGGCGTGGCCAGGCTCTCGCTTGACCACCCGCTGCCACTGCACGTCGGCGACCGGGTGCTGCTTCGCGATCCCGGTGCGGCTGCCGACCATGGCAGCCGGCCGATCGTCGGAGCGATCGCGCTCGACGTCGCCCCGCCTCGGCTGCGCGGCACCGGCTCGGCGGCGGCGGCCGGGCGGGAGCTGGCATCGTGGCCTGACCCCCCGGTGGCCGCCGACCTGCTCCGCCGGCACCGGCTGGTGCGCGCCAGCGCCGCGTCGGCCATGGGCCTGCGTGACCTGCCCGCTCCTGTTACCAGCGGCTGGCTGGCCGACGCGGCGCACTGGCGGCAGCTACGGCAGCGGCTTGCCGTCGTGGTTGCCGCGCACCTGACACGCGACCCGCTGGCACAGGGCCTGCCGCTCGACGCGGCCCGGGCCGAGCTCGGCCTGCCCGACCGCCTGCTCATCGAGGCGCTCGTTGCCTCTCCGGCCGATGATGGCCATGGCGTGGAGCTTGAACTGCACGGCGGGTACCTGCGCACCGGAAGCCGGACGGACCGGGCGCAGGACAAGGGTGGGCGCTCGCCTGAGCCGGGCCGCACCACCGCCATTGCGCCGGCAGCGAGCCATTCGTCACTGCCGGCGCCGGTGGCCAGGGCCGTTCAGGCGGTGCTCGATGACCTGGCGAAAACGCCGTTCAGCGCACCTGACTCCGATCGGCTGCACGAGCTTGGCCTCGATGCGCGTGCCGCCGCAGCCGCCGAGCGGGCTGGCCTGCTGCGGCGGCTGCCTGGCAATGTAGTCCTGGCCACCGGCGCACCTGGCCAGGCGGCAGCGATCCTCGCGACGCTGCCCCAGCCGTTTACCGCGGCCGAGGCGAGGCAGGCCCTGCAGTCCACTCGGCGGGTCGTAATCCCGCTGCTCGAATGGCTTGACCGGGAAGGAATTACCCGCCGGCTGCCGGACGACCGCAGGATCATGCGGGCTTCGCAGCCAGCATCGAACGGAGGACGGACGGTGGACGATGAGCACCCTGGATGACTGGACGCAGGCGCTCTGCGCCGAACTCGGCCTGGCACCGGAAGACCAAGAGATCGAGAAGTCGGTACTCGACCTGGCCAAAGTAGTGGCACACAAGGTGGACCGCCCGGCCGCGCCGCTGACCGCCTACCTTCTCGGCGTCGCGGTCGGCCGTGGCGAGTCCCTGGCCGAGGCGCGGGCGAAGATCGAGCAGCTCGCTCACCGGTGGCCGTCAGCGCCAGCCTGACCGGCAGCCGTCAGCGCCAGCCCGACCGGCAGCCGTCCCGACCGGCAGCCGTCAGCGCCATCCCGACCGGCAGCCGTCAGCGCCAGCGAATCGGGAGCGTCCCCTAGCGCGGGGAGGCGCAGGTTCATGATCGTGGACTCCTGTCAGAGCGTGGACGTCTGGCAGTCGGTTCCGACTGAAAGACGACCACGCTGACCTGAGCAGCCTCTGCCGAAGTCGGCAACTCCGTGATCGTGGTCGTCTGTCAGTCGCCGGCGACTGACAGATGACCACCCTCTGACAGGAGTCCACGATCATGCGGGCTGCCGCTCACTCGCCACCCCGTACCGCCCAGCCAGCGCCGCCACCCCGCACCGCCGCCACCCCGCACCGCCGCCACCCCGCACCGCCGCCACCCCGCACCGCCGCCACCCCTC
>DASWAA010000615.1:0-3702 GCA_036391385.1 Streptosporangiaceae bacterium | reverse complement strand
TGCTCGCGTCGTACCGGTACAGCTCGACATTGTCGGCGTTCCCGTAGCTGCACGACCAGATGTCGGTTCCGTCGAAGACCAGCGCCGACGGATTGGTAAGGCCCTCGCTCGCGCCATCGACGACACGAACCAGGGTGCCGTCACTCGCC
Organism: Streptosporangiaceae bacterium; assembly: GCA_036391385.1. Lineage (GTDB taxonomy): Bacteria > Actinomycetota > Actinomycetes > Streptosporangiales > Streptosporangiaceae > Chersky-822. The sequence goes on along the minus strand of DASWAA010000615.1, from coordinate 3,553 downwards.
TTCAGCTCGGTCAGCGTCCCGCCGGCCTCGTTCGCCACCCAGATGTCGCTGCCGTCGAACGCCAGCGCGGCCGGCGAGTCGAGCTTGTAGCTCGGTCCGTTCACCACCTGGACCAGGCTGCCGTCGGCAGCGCTGACCTCAGTGAGCGTGTTGCCGCCGGCGTTGGCGACCCAGATGTGGCTGCCGTCGAAGGCCAGCGCGCTTGGCCCGTTAAATCCGAAGCTCGGACCCGACACCGTGCGCACCAGGCTGCCATCACTTGCCCTGACCTCGGTCAGCGAGTTCCCTGCCTGGTTGGCCACCCAGATGTTGGTGCCGTCTGATACCAGCGCCCGCGGATCGCTGAAACCGAAACCCGGGCCTGAGACAGTCCGTACCAGTCCTCCGGTGGCCTGGTCGACCTCGGTGAGCGAGTTCCCGGCGGAGTTGGCCACCCAAAGGTTAGTTCCGTCCGAGATCAGCGCGGACGGTGCGTCGAACTGGTACTGCGGCCCGGAGACGACGGTCCCCCAGCCGGGCAGCGCGGGCGCTCCGGCCGGCCCCGGCACGTTCCAGGTCACGGCGGTCGCGCCGGAGGGGCAGGCCGTACCGCCCGGGACGGTGACGACGTGCGTGGCCGCCGCGACGCAGGCGTGGATGGCCGTGGCCGGGCTGACCGGCGCGCCGCGCTGCGGCAGCTCGCTGACCGAGTTGCCTGCGGGGTTAGCGACCCAGACGGTACCGCCGTCCGTCACGATGCCTGCGGGGTAGCTGGTGCCGAAGCTGAAGCCGTCGGCCTCCGCGCCGGCCGTCCTGATCCAGCTCCCGTCGCTCGCGCTCAGCTCGGTGACCGTGCTGGTCGCCTGGTTCACGACCCAGACGTGACCGCCGTCGGCGGCGACGCCCTGCGGCTGGCTGAAGCCGTAGAGCGACCCGCTGATCACCCGGGCGAGGCTGCCGTCGGTGGCGTTCAGCTCGGTGACCGAGTTGCTGCCGCTGTTCGTCACCCAGACCGCACCGCCGCTGAACGCGATGCCGCTCGGCTTGCTGAAGTGACCAGACGAAGCGGAAATCGTGCGCACCAGGCTGCCATCGGCGACGCTGAACTCCGTCACCGAGTTGCCCGTCGCGTTGGTCACCCAGCCGTCGGTGCCGTTCGTCGCGATAGCGAACGGCTGGCTGAAGCCGTAACCGCCGCCGGACAGCACTCGGACCAGGCTGCCGTCGCTCGCGTTCAGCTCCGTCACCGAATTGCCGGCCGCGTTGACCACCCAGACGTGGCTGCCGTCGTAGCTGGCGGCGACCGGCTGCCTGAAGCCGTAACCGCCACCTGACAGCACCCGGACCAGGCTGCCGTCGCTGGCGTTCAGCTCGGTCACCGAGCTATTGCCGAGGTTGGTCACCCACAGGTGGCTGCCGTCGTAGGCCGCGCCGACAGGCGAGCTGAAATTGTCAGCCGCCCCCGATATGGTGCGCACCAGGCTGCCGTCGGATCCGGTCAGCTGGGTCACCGAGTTGCCAGCCGCGCTGGTGACCCAGACGCTGCCCGCACCGGCCGCCAGTCCGCTCGGACCGCCGAAGCCGAAGCTGGGGCCGGACACCACGTGCGCCCAGCCGTCGGAACCTGCCGGGCCGGCCTGGCCATTCTTCGGCCAGCTCAGCGGGATCGTGCCGGACCCGCAGGCGTGGCCCGGGAGCGGCACGGTCACGGCCTTCGACACGCCCGCGACACAGGCGTCAATCGCAGGCCCGCCCGGCGGGCCGTCCAGCGGCAGCTCAGTCAGTGCCGAGGAGTTGTAGCTGGCCACCCACAGGTGGCTGCCGTCGGTGGCGAACGCGTCTGGGGTGTTGATGTCGAAGACGTCGCCCTGGATCCGCCGCACGACCGCGCCCTTGCTCGCGTTCAGCTCGGTAACCACGCCGGCGTTGATGCCATTGGCCACCCAGAGCCTGCCGCCGGCCACGATGGCGGCCGCCGGGCTGGAAAGGCCGACCGCGCTGGCCGCGATGTGCCTGATCAGGGCGCCGGTACTGGCGTTCACCTCGGTGACGGCGGCACTAACAACCCACACCGTGCCGCCGGCGGTGGCCAGCACCGCCGGCCCGTCGATCCCGTACCTGGCCGGCGAGAGCACCCGCACCACCGCGCCGGTGCCGGCGTTGATCTCGGTAACCGGCCCGCCGACTCCGTTACGGCCCTGGCTAGCCACCCACACGTGGCCGCCGGCATAGGCGATCGACGCCGGGGAGCTGAAGTGATAGGCCGGGCCGGACAGCCTGCGCACCAGCGCGCCATTGCCCGCCTTGATCTCGGTGACCGAGTTGTTGCCGCCGTTGACCACCCAGATCCGGCTGTTCTCCGCGACCATCGCGCCCGGCGAGCTGAACCCGTACCCGGGACCGGACAGCTTCGCGACAAACTGTGCCTCGCTGGTCCGCAGCTCGGTGACCGAGTTGTCGCCCGAGTTGGCCACGAACAGCTGCCCGTCGCCGACGGCCAGCCCGTCCGGCTTGCCGAACCCGTAGATGTGCTCCTTCAGCGTCCGCACGACGCCGCCGCCCGACGAGATCTCGGACACGAAGCCGCCCGCCTTGTTGGCGATCCAGATGAAGGAGCCGTCCGCGGCGAGGGCCGCCGGGCCGTCGGCGCCATCGGCCTGCGAGACCACCACTCCCCACCCCGGCACGCCGGGCACGCCGCGCTGGCCGTGCGCGTGCCAGAAGACCTGCGTGGTGCCGCGCGGGCAGAACGGCCCAGGCATCGTCATCGCCCGCGTCTTCACGCTGACGCAGGCGAGCACATAGGGCACGTGCGCCGGAACGCGCGGGATGGCCAGCGCGGCGCGGACGGCCGGGGTGGCCGTCAGCGTGGCGATCGCCAGCGCGGACGCAGCCGCGGTGAGCGTGACACGGCGGATTCTCATGGTTCGCCTCGGCAGGGTCAGGGGTTCACTGGTGTCAGCACCCGCCAGCGGGAGCCGTTCCACAGCTCCGCGAGCGGAAGCTGTGTGGCCCGCTCACCGACAGCCAGGCAATGCACGGCACTGGTGCAATCGATCGAGTACAGCTCGCTGAACGCCGGGCTCGGGCTAGCGGCCGAGACCCGGCGCCAGGAAGCGCCGTTCCAGATCTCCGCGAGCGCCCGGACCCGGCCGCCGGAGGTGCTATAGCCACCGGTCGCCTGGCAGGCCGCCAGACCGGAGCAGGAGACGCCGTCAAGGTGACCGGCCGTGCCCAGTCCGGTCCCGACTGGCCAGTGCAGCGTCCAGGCTTGTCCGTTCCACAGCTGGGCGAGCGGCTGTGTCGGCAGGCCGCCGGCGCTGGTGACGGCACCGACGGCGAGGCACCGCGACGGGCGTGAGCAGGACAGCGAGGCCAGCTCACCGTTCTGCCCGGCCGCGCTCCGCAGCCGCCAGGAGGTGCCGTTCCACGCGATGGCCAGCGGCCGCTCGCCGGCGGGCAGCCGCTTGTTGAAGTAGCCGACGGCGACACACGCCTTCGCGCTGGGACAGGACACCCCGGACAGGACGTTGAACTGCTGCACCGGATGGGTCGAGCCGGGATCAGGCGTGCT
>DASWAA010000614.1:0-6564 GCA_036391385.1 Streptosporangiaceae bacterium | reverse complement strand
ACCTGGGCACGACATACAGCGCGCCGCCCTTGATCAGGGTGGGCGCGAAAAACGCAGCCCCTGCGTGCGACAGCGGCGTGCACACCAGGAAGCGCGGCGCCTTCGGCCATTCCCATTCCGAGAGCTGAATCTGGGTCATGGTCGCCATCGACCGGGCGGTGCCGATGACCCCCTTGGGCCTGCCGGTCGTGCCGCCGGTGTAGGTGATGGAGACGATGTGGTCCGGATCCAGTTCCGCCGGGACCAGCGGGGCGGGGGAGCAGGCCGCGGCCTGCGCGGTCAGGTCGGTGGCGTATCCGGCGAGCTCGGCGGGGACGGGGCCGATCGTGAGGATCTGCCTGAGCACATCGACCTTCCGCGCCAGCGCCAGCGCCCGCTCGGCGAACGCCGGGACAGGGTCGATCACCAGTGTCGAGATGCCGGCGTCGGCGATCGCGTAGGCGTGGTCGTCGAGCGAGCCCAGCGGGTGCAGCGCGGTGCGCCGCTGGCCCTGGATCTGCCCGGCGGCGGTGATGAGCAGCACCTCCGGGCGGTTGAGCGCGAGCAGGGCAACCGGAGCTCCCGTTCCGGCGCCCAGCGACTCGAACGCCTGGACGTACCGGCTCACCTCGGCTGCCATCTCCCCGCCGGTCATCGCCGCGCCGCCGATGTAGAGCACGGGGACGTCGCGATGACGCCTGAGTGCCGTCGCCGTCAGGTGACCGCCGTGGACGCCGGCTCGCATGAGCTCGGGGGTCAGGCCTGCGGCGCTGGTGAGGTCTGAGGTAGGCAATGCGATGGCCTTTCGTCTGCCGGACGGGGGTGTCACTCTTGCTGATCAGGCTGGCCGTTCGCTGCCGACCACCCACAGGGCGTGGAACTGCGAGGCGCCGCCCATGGCGTGCCCGACCGCCAGTCGCGCGCCGTCGACCTGGTGCTCGCCGGCCATTCCGCGGACCTGGAGTGCTGCCTCGGCGAACCGGAGCAGCCCGGTGGCGCCCGTCGGGTTCCCGGACAGCACCCCGCCCGACGGGTTGACCGGCAGGTCGCCGCCGAACGCGGTCCGGCCCTCGTCCACCAGCTTCCAGCCGGCGTTCACCTGCGCCAGGCCGGTGTTCTCCAGCCAGATCGGCTCGTACCAGCTGTAGGGGATGTACAGCTCCGCGGTGTCGATCTGGCGCGCCGGGTCGTCGATTCCGGCCTGCCGGTACGCCTCCGCGGCGCACAGCCGCCCGGCCCGCGGATCCACCTCGTCCCGGCCGGCGAAATGGCCGGTCTCGGTGCGCCAGGCCATGCCGTGGATCCAGGCCGGCGGCCGCGAGGTGCGTCCGGCGTCCGGCTCGGCGGCGATGACGACCGCGCAGGACCCGTCCGACGACGGGCAGGACTCCAGGAACCTGATCGGGTCCCAGAGCATGCGCGAGTCGCGCACTTCCTCGATGGTGATGTCCGGGCGCTGGATGTGCGCGTACGGGTTGCGCGTGGCGTTGAGCCGGTGGTTCACCGCTACCTGCCAGCCGATGTGCTCGGGTGCTCCGGACCTGCGGATGTACTCGCGGATGACCGGCGCGAAGTGCGCTCCTGCGCCAGCCCCGAGCTGGGCGCTGAACGGCAGCCCGCGCGACAGCGCCCAGGTGAAGTTGCCCTCGGATTCCTTCGAGTACGCCACGACGAGAACCCGCCTGGCCAGTCCCGCCGCGACCAGATGCGCTCCGTAGATGGCGGCGTGACCGCCGACGCTGCCGCCGGTGAAGACCCGGGTGACCGGCAGCCCGCGGGCGCCCATGGCGTCGGCGAGATACAGTTCCGGATTCATCACCCCGTCGAACAGGTCGGGAGTCTTGGCCAGGACTACCGCGTCGATGTCGGTGTGGTCCAGGTCGGCGTCGGCCAGGGCGGCGCTCACCGCCTCGCGCACCAGGCCGCCGATGCTGACCTCGCGCTTCCTGGCCTGCTTGCTCTGGCCGATGCCGACAACCGCAAGCGGGGGGCTCACCGGTCTGCCGCCAGGAGGCAGACCAGGTTCTGCTGCAGCGCGGGTCCGCTGGTCGCGTGGGCAAGCGCGCGGTCGGCGTCGCCGTCCAGGATGCGCCGCGCGGCCTCGCCGATCCGCACCAGTCCGGTCGCGGTCACCGGCCGCCCGGCCAGCGGTCCGCCCGACGGGTTGATGACCGCTCCCGACAGGCCCAGGGCATCGGCCAGCAAGGGCTCGGCGTAGCTGTACTCGGTGTGCAGTTCGGCCAGGCTCACCTCGCCCGGGCCGAACCCGGCCATGTCGGCTGCGCGGCGCCCGGCCAGGCGCGCCGAGTCCGCCGACGTGAGGTCGCGCATCCCCGGATAATGCGTGTCCATCCGGTGGTCGATGCCGCGCACCCAGGCTGGCCGCCGGGCCAGCCGCCGCGCGGCCGGCCCGGCGGCCAGCACGACGACGGCCGCCGCGTCACCGACCGGTGCGATGTCGTGCTCGCGCAGCGGCGACGCCACGTACGGTGCGGCCATCAGGTATGCCACGTCGACGATTCCCGCCCTCTGCGCCTTAGGGTTGGCGGTCGCCGCCGCCAGGCTCCGCGCCACCACCTCTGCCATCTGCCGTTCGCTCGTGCGCCCGGCGGCGATCAGCGCGCAGGCTTGCAGGGCGGCGATCGCGTCGGGGTGCGGGCGCAGCGGTGCCAGGAAGTAAGGATCGAGCTGGGCCGGCATGACCTGGCCCAGGTCGGCGGACAGCGAAGCGCGCCCGATGCCGTAGACCAGCGCTATGTCGCCCTCGTTCAGCTGCAGCCAGGCCCAGGCCTCGTAGAACGCCCAGGCCGCGTCCATCTCGACATGTGACTCCGAGATCGGCGGCCAGGCGCCGACGGCATCGAGCGATTCGATGTAGGCGAACGTCCGTCCCTCGTAGAAGTCATGGCTGCCCGACGCGTAGAAGTCGATCTCGTCGCGCTCGATCCCGGCCGATCCGAGAGCGTCGCGGACGACGGGAAGCAAGATCTCCGCCATGTCGTCGCGCCGGTTGGCGGCCAGGCACGGCGACTGGGCGAAGGCCACCACGGCCACGTCACGCATCCGCGTCAGCCTCGCCTTCGGCAGGCCAGCCACCGGCGCCGCCGGCCTGCGGCCGGAAGTACCGGATGCTGTCCATCGACGGCTCGAGCTCCTCGTCGTCGCGCCAGACCGGCTCGACCCGCAGGCCGATCCGGACCGCTGCGGGCTCCACCTCCCTGAGCAGGTGCATCAGCCTGGTGTCCGCGCCGTCGACCTGGATATAGGCCACGATGTACGGCGGCTCGTAGACCTGGCCGGGAAACGGGAAGCTCACCACGCAGAAGGTGCTGACCGTGCCCGCGCCCGTGAGCTCGAACGGCTCGTCCAGCTCGGTCAGGCAGCGTGAGCAGAACTCCGGTGGCGGCAGGTAGACCTGCGCGCACGAGGAGCAGCGCCTGGCCAGCATTCGCCGCGTCGCCAGGCCGCGCAGGAACACCGACCGGCCAGTCCCGGCCACGTACGTGTAATCCATGTGCAGCGGGCTCTGCACCGAGGCGACCAGTGCCGGAGTGTCGGTCATGCCGAGGCCGGCTCGAAGCACTCAATGTCCCGGATGCTGCCAGCCCGCTCCGGCCGCCACCGTGCCCGGACCCGCAGGCCGATCGTCATCGCGGCGCTGTCGCCAGCGGTGTCCACGGCGTGGAACAGCGATCCGGCCGTCCCGTCGATGGCGATCAGGGCCCAGGCGAAGTCGTGCGGGAGGACGTCGTCCGCGCGAGCCGGAACCCAGGTCCAGGCCACCACCGTGCCGTGATCGGTGAGCGGGACCAGCTCTCCGGTCGGCTGGGCCGTGCGGGGATCGAATTCGAATGCCGGGCACAGCACTGCCCCGTCGGCGGCGCGGACGCCGTTCAGGCGAGCGTCAAGCAGCCCGCCGAGGAAGGTGCCGATCACCGGGCCGACCGTCCGGCTGAACGGGAAGGAGATGGTGTACGGGGCGCTGAGGCTCGCGTCGTCATCGCGTCTCATGCGCCGCTCCTGCTGCCGGGTCGCGGCCCACCAGTCCCGGCACACCGCACGACGATGATGTGACAGCGCCGCGCCAGCTGTCAATCAGTTGATTGAATCTGTCAGCCTCCTGGACGAGGGTTTCTCGCCTGCCGCTCGTGCGCGGGAACCCCGGAGGCTAATGGGCGCGGCAGCGGGGACGAAAGGCCCTGTGCTGAGCTTCCTGACGCGTGCTTACTAGAGCCAGGGGGACCAGGGAGGTGCGATGAAGCAGCGCGTCCCACGCAGAGCGTGGTACTCGGCCTGTTCCGGCTCACCCGGCTCCGGCTCGGCCGGTGCCGGCTCGCTCCGGGCCGGCTGGCTCAGGGCGAGCCCGGCCAGAGCCGTCGGCCGCCGTCCCCGGGTGCTCGTCGAGGATGACCACCCGGCCCTGGCGATCTCCGATTTCGCTTCGTTCGAGCAGGCCGGCTTCGACGTTGCCGTGTGCTCAGGTCCGGGCCCGGATGCCACCTCCTGCCCGCTTCTGCGGGGCGCGGAGTGTGGCATCGTGGCCAGCGCGGACGCCGTCTTGCACGGGCTTGACCCGGCACTAGGTATCGCGGCGGCGATCCGGCAGCGTTATCCCGCCGTGGCCGTCGTGGTCGAACGGGACGGCCGGGCCGGCGAAGGCGCCGCGCAGGTGCCCGAGGGCTGCGTCCCGCTGGCTTTCGCCTGCTCCGTGCCCGGTCAGATCGGAGCGCTGTGGCACGCTCTGGCAACGCGGCCGCGCGGCTGACCGTTATCCGACGGGAAGCTCGTCCGGGCGGCGCCAGCCGCTCCCCGCTGCGCCTAGGCCGCGGCGAACAATTCGAGCTGCAGGCCATCGGGGTCGCGGAACGCGACGAGGAATGAGCCCGGGATGGCGCCGGACTTGACCTCAGAGTGGATGACGCTGAGGTCGTCGAAGCGGGCAATCCAGGTGTCGAGGGCGGCTCGGTCCGCAACCTTCAGGGAGAGGTGGTCAAGGCCGGGCCGGCGCTCGTCGAACGGCTCGGCCGCGATCGGCGCGCTGTGCCGGTTCAGGCCGAGGACGAGGCCAGATTCCGGGTGCAGCATGATCACCCGCCGGAAGGTATCGGTGGCGTACTCCGAAACCGGCGTGAGGCCGAGCACCTCGCTGTACCAGCGCTGCGATCGTTCGATGTCCTGGACGTTGAGGGCCACGTGGTGGATTCCCGACAGCTTCGGCTCGTTCATCTCTGCTCCTCCTTCTTGGTTCGCGTGAATGTCACGAAGTAACTGGCGGCCTCGCCGGCTAGCTGCCGAAAGCGGCTGCCGCCAGGGTCGTTGGCCAGCTGCTGGCCGGCCAGGCCAAGCAGCAGCACCCGCCACAGGTCAAGGTCACGTTCCTCGGTGATGCCGGCCGCCGCCAGCCAGTCCCGCATCCCTGCCAGGGTCCGCTTAGAAACTGCGAACGACTCGTCGGAGGGAACGAACCCGGGAACGGTCCGCTGGAACAGCAGCTGGTAGCGGCTCGGGCGCTCGGCGGCGAAGTCAACAAACGCCTCGGCCGTGGCCGCGAGGAACGAGACCGGATCACCTGTCGCGGTCAGGGTCTCGTGGCGGGCCTGGAGTTGCTCGAAGCCCTCCCGGTACATCGCGTCGTAGATGGAGTGCTTCGACGGGAAGTAGGTGTAAAGCGACTGCGGGCGCATCTCCATCGCCCGGGCCAGGTCACCGAGTGACAGTCCGGCGAGGCCGTCGCGCTCGGCGAGCTGCCACGCCGCCGTGAGAATCAGCCCGACCGTCTGTTCGTGACGGACCCGGCGGCGATCCGGGCCTGATGCCATAAGGTAATCCTGATACTATCAGGACTGCCTTGTCAACATCCGCGTCTGGTTCCTACTCGAACGGCACCCAGCCGAGCGCCGCGAAGGTGGTGAGGTCGCTGGCTCGCAGTCCGGTGTCGGACAGCGTCCATAGCGTGCTGCCGATCACGAGCGAGCGGCGGATCGGGCTGCCGGACGGATAGCCCGGCACCCCAGGCGGATAGCCTGGCGCGGCTGGATTGGTGATTGTCCCGAGCCTGGTAATGGTGTGATCGCCGATCCGCAGCGCGACAGCGGCGCTGACCGCCGGGATCTGTGCGCTCTCTCCGGCGGGCATCGGCAACGGCGCGAGCGGATGCTTCGCCGCCACCGCGGCGGGCAACTGGACGGGGAGCACCAGGAGCCTGGTGGCTGGCCAGTACAGCAGTGCGTGCGGGTCGACCTCGGCCTCGGACCGGGCCAGTGCCAGTCGGCAGACTGCCAGCCTGACCGGAGCGCCGATGTCCGAGACGTCGAACAGCGAGATCTGCGTGCCCAGGATGTGGCCGCGGGCATCGGTCGCCTGGCCGATACCGATCAGGTGCGTCGCGTCCACGGGGTAGAGGTACGCCGAATATCCGTGCAGCAGCAGGGCGCCGGCGAGCCTGGGCCGTGCCGGGTCGGACAGGTCGAGCGTGTACAGCGGATCGACGGCCCGGTAGGTCACCACGTAGCCGACCGGCCCGGCGAAGCGCACCGCGTAGATCTGCTCGCCCATGCCGAGGTCACCGACCGAGCCGACGACCGT
>DASWAA010000613.1:0-2625 GCA_036391385.1 Streptosporangiaceae bacterium | reverse complement strand
GAAGCCGTGCATCGTGAAGATCCCGCTGGTGAACCGGTAGGCGATCGGATAGCCATAGCCGTTGGCCAGGCACGGCGGCCGCTGCACGGCGTGCCCTGCTGGGCAGGCGATTACCTGGAAATGCTGCGTCGGGAGCAGCAGCATCGCCACGCCCGCGGCCCCGCTCGCCAGGGCGACCCATAGCCGCGGCAGCGGCAGGAACCGGGCGGTCGGGTATTGCCCGGGCCGCCAGCCGAGCCTGGTCCGCTCGTACATCGGCGTTCTGACCAGCAGGCCGACCTGCGTCAGGTAGCACGCCAGCAGCCAGATGAACCGCTCCGACGTCCCTGCCGTCCACCCGGGCTTGCCAAACAGGATCACCAGGACACCGACAGCGCTGTAGATGATCATCAGCATGCGGGCCGGCCGGCTGCCCCGCGCCGCGAGCATCGCCAGCAGTACCCACACCGCCACCTGAGGCACGTTGCGGTGGGGCGCGCACCCAGTCGCGAGCCACGGCCCCGCGTACCAGAAGATGACCACGTACGCCGTCATCAGCACGACCGGGCTGCGCAGGCTCCGCGCCATCAGGACTGCTCCCATCTCGCTCCCAGGCGGGGTAGTCACAAACCGAGGTTTGCCCCGACTCAGGGTATTCAGCCCGAAAAGGAGATACGGCCGCCACAGTCAGCCCCGGGTACCCCGGAAGACGCATCCGCCGCTGATCGAGGACCCGGTCGACCGTGGACAGCCATTCCCCCGGCCACACGGCCGAGGGACCGGCGACTTAGGCGACCAGGCGAGCCGTAGCCACGCGCAGGGCTTCGGGAATCGTGGCGACTATCTTCTGTGCCTGCCATGCTTCCGCGACGCACTCGAAGGTCTCATCGTGGAAGCAGATCACGAAATGCTCATAACGCTGTGACCAGCCAGGCTGGTGGTTTGGGTGGACGGAGTTAGCGCGCTACGCCTCAGCGATCCACTCCGAGTTGCGCACGACGTGGGCCTCGTACTGCTCGAGCCCGTACCCGTGCAGCGGGTGGCCCTCGACCGCCTCATCGTTCAGGCCGCCGAACTTGGTCAGATAAGCGCCCGTGAAGTGCACCATGCCCAGCGCGGCTGGAGCAGGAGAAGCAGGGTCCACGATGGTGGCGGTGGTACCGTCCCAGGCCGGATCCGGCTCGTCAAGATAGAAGATCACGACCGTGTTCCGGGAATCGCTGATCACATGGGGCAGCGGTGCTCCGGAGTCGAGGCGGACGCCGAGGTCGATCCGGTCGGCATACTGCCGTCCGCTGAGGCGGCCAATCTCGCGTTCGGCCGCGAGTCGCTCTACGTAGGCTGCGCGGAGAGCCGTGAAGTTCCGCTCCGCGGCTGCCTGCTCGGCTGACGCCTTGGCGGTCGCTAGCCGGGCCTGAGCCTTCTCTGACTCGTTCATGCGCCGAGCATGCCAGAAGAACCCGGCGTGGCATCAATCCCGACGGCCAGTTCCGGCGGCATGCCCGCGTTCGCAGCTTCCCGGCCGAGCGAGCGCGGCCGATGCGATCTTCACCATCCTGGAACGCGACGGGCCGCTCGGCGAGGCAGCAGACACCCGCCTGGCCAGCCGTGTTGACGAAGGCCTCCAGGCCGGCGGACGGGCAGGGCAGGTCACGATCGGCGAGTCGTGCCTCCTCGTACCCGGCCAGTGCTGACTGCCGGGTGCTCGGTGACGGGCGATGCTGACGAAGGCATCTGGAGGCTGGGACAGGCGGCCGGGCCTCCCCGGCTGGTGGCACGATGGCGCCAGCAGCACACGGTTCCTGACCTTGCCATGCCGGTCAGGATCACGGTCGGGGTGATGTTCCGGGACGTAAGGCCGGACGGAATGCCCGACGGGCCGGAAGAGAACGACTACCTCGGAGTGGTCGAGGACGCGCTCTTTCGCGAGATGACCGCGCATAATGCCAGGCTCGTGCTGGTCCTCACCAGCCGCGGAGCCCGCGAGTGGGTGGCCATGCCGCCTCCCGGGACTGACTGGGCGAGTAGGCACCTGACTTCGCGCGGCGGCATCTCCAGCCGCGGGCCACGACATCAACGCGGTGCTCGACCCGGGCTGGAGCACGTACCGCGAGTTCACCCATCAGCCGTGAGTGCCCCACCACGGAGTGTCGCTGCCCGGACGTCACATATCACTAGGCGTCGTCTGCGCCGTCTCCGCAGACATCGAGCCAGAGGTCGCCGGGCAGGCTCAGGACTCGCTGCAGGGTGCGCCGGTCGAGTTCGGCCGCGTGCTCGGTGGCGTGCGAGGCGATGTAGCAGAGCCAGTTCGCCTCATAGCCGTCCTGTACGAGTTCCCAGAGGAGAGCGGTGACTGGTTCGAGGATCGCGAGCAGCCTGTGCAGGTGCTCGGTGAGCTCGGTTCCGGACTCGATGCCAGCGCTGGAACTCAGCAGCCACATCGACGAGCCGCAGGTGCCGGCCGAGCGGCTGCTCACCATGTCGCCTGCCTCGAACGCGCGGCTGGGCTGGATACCGAGCCGGCGGGTGATCGGTGCGGCTGTGAGCCCGGCGCCGCCGGACAGCCGGAAGGTGGCCCTGGTTTCCACGCTTGTCAGTGTCTGCTGTCCTGACGGGCGGGCGCATGCCATTTTGGCCTGGCGACAG
>DASWAA010000612.1:0-6157 GCA_036391385.1 Streptosporangiaceae bacterium | reverse complement strand
CGGGGGACCGCCAGCCGCGGGGCCGCGGCCCGCGTCAGGGACAAGGTGCTTCGGGCTGGTGAGGAACCCCGTCCCCCAGCAGATGTGCATCGTCGCGAACACTACGGGCAGCCATGCGAGCACCCGGCCGCTGACCTTCCGGGCCGCGGTCAGTGTCACGCAGAGAACGGTGAGCAGGTAGCCGAGCGGAGCCGCGAAGCCGGCCGTCAGCAGGGCGGCCCACCAGCCGCTGGCCCCGGCCGCCAGGCTGGCCAGCCCTGCGATCCCGGCGATCGTCCCCACGATCATGGCGGCGACCGCGAGCGGCGGCGTCAGGTATCTCAGGTTGATCGTCCCCGCGTGCTGCCGGGCCACCACCCGGCGCCAGCGCCCGTAATAGAACTGCTGCGAGCCGAGCGCGGCGACCGTGGCCCTCGGCCGGTAGGTGACACGCAGTTCGGGCTGGAACCAGATCAGCCCGCCGGACTGGCGCATCCGATGGTTCATCTCCCAGTCCTCGACCCGGAGATACCGCTCGTCATAGCCGCCGACCCGGTCCAGCGCCTCTCGGCGGAACGCGCCGAGGTAGACGGTGTCGGCCGGGCCGGGACTGCCGCCGGTATGGTTCCGGGCGGAGCCGACTCCGAACGGCGAGGTCATCGCCCAGGCGACCGCCTGCTGGAACGGCGTTATCCCCTCCGCCGCCATCACCCCGCCGACGTTGACCGCACCGGTATGGTGCAGGGTCCGCAGCGCCGTGGCGATGTAATCCGGCGGAAGCAGCGCGTGCCCGTCGATCCGCACGATGAAGTCGTGCCGGGATGCCCGGATCGCCGCGTTGAGCGCGCTGGGGATCCGGCCAGACGGGTTAGCGACCACGACGATCCGGGGATCAGCGGCAGCCAGTCGCTCCGCGATCTCCTGAGTCCGGTCGCTGGACGGGCCGACGGCCAGCACCAGTTCAAGCTCCCCCGGGTACTGCTGGCTGAGCACATGGCTCACCGAGTCGGCAAGGTACCGCTCCTCGTTGCGTACCGGCATGATGACCGAAACGGGGACGGCGGCGTCCGTGCCGCCGGCAGGCTCCTCCCGGCCCGGGGTCAGCGCGGACCGTACCTGTGCGTCGTCGATGTCGCTCATGACGTTCGTCACGGTACCGCCCCCGGGCCGGTGCGGAGAACCAGAGGCTACAAGGCGGTTTCCTCCAGCATCTCGGTGACCAGAGCGGCGATCGGCGACCGCTCAGATCGGACCAGCGTGACGTGAGCGAACAGCGGATGGCCCTTCAGCTTCTCGATCACCGCGACCACGCCGTCGTGCCTGCCGACCCGCAGGTTGTCACGCTGAGCGATGTCGTGGGTGAGCACTACCCTCGAGCCCGAGCCGATCCGGGACAAGACAGTGAGGAGCACTCCGCGTTCCAGCGACTGTGCCTCGTCCACGATCACGAACGAGTCGTGCAGCGATCGTCCCCTGATGTGAGTCAGCGGCAGCACTTCGAGCATGTCCCTTGCCAGCACCTCGTCGATCACGTCCGGTGAGGTCACGGCTGACATAGTGTCGAAGACCGCCTGGGCCCACGGGTTCATCTTGTCGGCTTCCGAGCCCGGCAGGTAGCCGAGTTCCTGCCCGCCCACCGGGTAGAGCGGGCGGAAGACGACCACCTTGCGATGCTGACGGCGCTCCATGACGGACTCGAGCCCGGCGCACAGGGCCAGCGCGGACTTGCCCGTCCCGGCCCGCCCGCCGAGCGAGACGATCCCGATCTCGGGATCGAGCAGCAGGTCGAGCGCGACCCGCTGCTCCGCGCTGCGGCCGCGGAGCCCGAAGACGTCCCGGTCGCTGCGGACCAGCCGGACCGACTTGTCCGGCTGCACCCGGCCGAGCGCGCTGCCCGTGCCCGCGCCGCTGGTCATCAGGACCAGGCCGGTATGGCACGGCAGGTTCCCGGCCGCGACTGATTCGAGCGTGCCAGACTGGTACAGCTGGTCGATCTCGGCAGCGCTGACGTCGATCTCCGCCATGCCGGTCCAGCCCGAGTCTGGCGGCAGCTCCGCCCGGTACTCCTCGGCCGCCAGCCCGATGGCGGCTGCCTTGATCCGCAGCGGCAGGTCCTTGCTGACCAGGACGACGCTCTCGCCCTCGGTGGCCAGGCTGCGCGCGACCGACAAGATCCTGGTGTCGTTGTCCCCGAGCCGGAAGCCGGCCGGTAGCACGGAGGGGTCGGTGTGGTTCAGTTCCACCCGTACCGTTCCGCCCTCATCGCCGATCTCGATATCGGCGTCGAGCCTGCCGTAGATAACCCTCAGGTCGTCGAGAAGGCGAAGCGCCGCCCGAGCGAAGAATCCGAGCTCGGGATGGTTGCGCTTGGCCTCGAGCTCGGTGACCACGACGAGCGGGAGCACGACCCGGTGCTCCGCGAACCTGCCGATGGCGCCAGGGTCGGCGAGCAGGACGCTGGTGTCGAGCACGTAGGTGCGGCGATCCGCCGAAACGGCGGGGTCATTCGCACGGACTGACTGGCGAGGGCTGGTACGGTTGGGCCGCGGTGTGCGGGCTGTTGCGGAAATGGCGACTCACACTCCCCTTGAGGCACCCTGGGGTGCCGCGTCGGACACAGACGTGTCGGAGGGACCGGGACCGGCCAGCTAAGGGCCGGGCGCCGGCCCTTTCGCTCATCTCGCCTGCGTGCCAGGACGCGAAGCTCGAGAATCTCGAGGGCCTTCCCGCCGGGCGGCTACGCACCGCCCGTCATGGTCAGACGGTACCTGCGATATAGCGCTGCGCGGAAGTAGCCGCGCACCGCCATCTAAATCGAGCCGGGTTAACTTCTCGTTACCTATTCGTGACAATTAGGCGTGCTAATGCCTGCCTGGGTCATGGCGCGAAGCGGCGGTGAAGGATCGAGAAGGTCAACCGCCGAGGCGGCGGTGGCGCCCGTCGTACGAGCGCAGGGCGCGCAGGAAGTCCACCTTGCGGAACGCGGGCCAGTAGGCGTCGCAGAAATAGAACTCCGAGTGCGCGCTCTGCCACAGCAGGAAGCCGCCGAGCCGCTGCTCCCCCGACGTCCTGATCACCAGATCCGGGTCGGGCTGACCTGCGGTGTAGAGGTGCTCGGCGATGTGCTCGACATCGAGGATCTCGGCCAGTTCCTCGATCGACGTCCCCTTGGTGGCATGTTCCTGCAGCAGCGAGCGGACGGCGTCCGCGATCTCGCGGCGGCCGCCATAGCCGACCGCCACGTTCACCTGTACGCCCGGATAGCTGGCAGTCAACTCGCCCGCGTCCTTGAGTTTCTGAGCCATCTCGGCTGGCAGCAGATCGAGAGCGCCGACGGGCTTGACCCGCCATCGCTGGGCGACCAGGTCCCGGACGGTGTCCTCAATGATCTCGAGCAGCGACTCGAGTTCGGACTCCGGCCGGGCGATCAGGTTGTCGGTAGAGAGCAGCCACAGGGTGACGACTTCTACACCCGCGTCCCGGCACCAGTCGAGCAGTTCGAAGATCTTGTCGGCGCCCTTGCGGTGACCGCTGCTGACGTCAAGTAGTCCCGCCGATCGAGCCCAGCGACGATTACCGTCGCACATCACTCCCACGTGCCTGGGAACTGCCGACGGCGATAGCGACGCTTCGAGCCGCCGCTCGTAGAGCCGGTAGACGAGATCGCGCAAACCCATCCGGCTCCCTTCCTCGCTGCCGCCAGGCTGGCCACCCGAGTCGTCCTAGCTGCTCCCCGGCTGACTCAGCAGCCACAGACGACCCTGCCGTCGCGGTGCCGTCCGGTTCCCTAAGAACCGTATCCAAGAAAGTGACTAGTTCGGCCGATGTCAGCACAGCCCGCACGCCCGTTCCGCCGTCGCCCCAGGCCTCAAGTACAGCGCGGCGGCTCAGCTGCCAGTATCCGGAAGTCGGGCCGCCGCGGGTCCCTGGCTCGCAATGCCAGCGCGCGGTCGATCTGAGCACGCATCGCACCTCACCGGTTCCTGGCAGGTCACCCCGGTCCCTGGAGCGCAAGGTGAAGTACTCGTGCTCACCGGGCTGGAACCAGGCCAGGCCCTGCCGGACAGGCGTACCTGGAACCTCCTCGGGCCGGCCGTCCGGGGATGGCGCCGACGGCTTCTGAGCCGGGCTTGCGGCGGGGAACCTGTCATCCGGGTCAGGCCAGCAGGAGACCTGCTCCGGATCCACGCGCGCCGCCTGGATGCGAGCGGCGAGGGCCGCCAGCTGATGGCGGCATCGCTGGCCGACGACAGCGAACGGCTGCCGGTCCCTGATCAGCCTCAGCGTGACGTCGTAGGGGCGTCCGGCCTTGTCGTGACACGGGATCGCGGCGACTTCCAGCAGGGATCCGTCTACGCAACGTAGTTCGCCCATGACGGAAAGCTACCCGCTGACGGCCGCTCTCTTACACTGCGGCACACCGGGAGTCCCGGGTCCGGCGCTAGCCGTGCCGCCAGAGTGTCCCTGCGGAGAAGTGGCCGTCCCACACCGTCGCCCCACTTGCCCAGAGCGTCGTAGTACCGGGAACCCGGACGATCTGCATGATGTTGCCGCCGGCGATGACCGGCGCGCTCCACTGGCCAGACCTGGAGAAATGCAGCAGGCGCCCCGAGCTCAGCTGCGCCCCGTCGGTGATCCAGACGCCGCCCCGGCCGTCGGGCGCGATCTGGCCGTCCCGGAAGTAGAGGATGCTGCTGAAGGGGTCAGGCACGTTGTAGCTCGTCCACCGGCCGTTCGCCAGGTGCAGCAGCTGGTACCCGACCGGCTTGGCAGTCGTCGTGGCCGTCACCCACAAGCTGTTCGCACCTGCCGCGACGATCCCGTCGAAGCGGAGGCCAGTTAGCGCGGTGCTGGTCGCCTGATGCCACGACCCGTTCGCATAGTGCAGGATAGCGTCGGCCTCGGCCTTGACTCCGCCGATAGCCCAGATGCTGGTTGCTGACACCGCGCTGGCCGTCGTGATGTTGGCTCCGAGCCCGGTGATCCGCTTCCATGTGCGGCCCTGCAGGTGCCACGTGCCCAGGCCGGGCTGCGCCGTCCAGCCGTCACCAAACGTCCAGACGTTCGTCGGGCTGAACGCGATGATGTCAGTCATCGGCGGGGCTGGAGGCGGGGCGATCGCCCATTTCCTGGCCACGGCCCACTTGCCGGCCTGCCAGTGCAGAACGCAGCCGACACCGGTGGCCCATGCATCGCCGGGTGCGTCCGCGCTCACGGCGTCAAGGGCGCGGCAGCTACTACTGGACATAGCCGTGACCGCCCACCGGCCGTTCTGCAGGTGAGCCCCGGCCGGCAGGCCGTCTGCGGCGACCCCGACCATTCCGACTGCCCAGACATGGCTGCCCGACACCGCTACTGATGTGTATTTCGTATACATCTGGCTCGTACCGTGCCGGTAAGCCACTTGCCAGCCGCTGGCGGCCGGAGCGGCCGAAGCGACGCTCGTCCAGGCACTTGCTGCCATGGCCAGTGCGCCGGACGCCGCGCAGAGGGCGGTCACACGAGCAGCATGGGAGCGGAACACTGCGCCTCCACGAGACGGATTAATAGATTATGTCATAATAATGACTAGGCGTCATTCCTGTCAATACCTCGCCATTCAGCGGCGCTTCTGCCGTTCTGGCGTTGTGCAGCCGCTCTCACGGCCTGGCGAGCGGCCAGACCGGGGAGATGCCGGCCTGCCAGGTGGCTGATCGCAGCACAGCAGGGGCACGCCGGTCAGGACGAGCGGGGGCCGCCGGCCCGGATCTGCTCGACCCTGCGAAGCGCCTCGCGGAGGTCGCCGAGCCAGGAGTCCTCGTGCTCCCCGACGAGTCGCACGCACCAGGCCAGCGCGTCGCTGCGGCTCCTGGCCACGCCCGCGTCGACCAGCGTGTCGAGCACGAGGCGCTCAGCCTGGCGGAGCCTGGTCATCACCGGCACGGAGAAGGTCGTGAACATGACCGTCCGGTCACCGCTTCGCACGCCCCAGGAGACCTTGCGGCCGAAGGAGTGCTCTGCCTCGCTCGCGATCTCGATCCGCTGCTGCCTGGTCTCCTCGCGGAACCGGCGGGTTCGACCATCCCACGCAGCGGCCTGCTCGGCTTCTGACGCGCCCTCGGCGGTCTGCGGCGTCGTGATCGGCAGGATGACCGTGATCTCCTCCCGGTCGACCCTGACGTCGAGCGCGCCGTCCAGC
>DASWAA010000611.1:0-4463 GCA_036391385.1 Streptosporangiaceae bacterium | reverse complement strand
GAGTCGGCTTGATGCCGACGATGCCGCAGGCGTGGGACGGGCTGATGATCGAGCCGTCGGTCTCCGTCCCCACCGCCAGCGGCGCGAGCCCGGCGGCGACGGCTACGGCCGATCCCGAGCTCGAACCGGACGGGTTGCGGCCCTTGCCGTGCGGGTTCACCGCCTGGCCGCCGAGGGTGGACCAGCCGCTGGTCGACTGAGTCGACCGGAAGTTCGCCCACTCGGAGAGATTGGCCTTGCCGAGGATGACGGCCCCGGCGGCGCGGAGCCTGCCGATCAGGAAGGCATCCGCGGCCTCCGCGCTCAGCAGGGCAGGAGAGCCGGCGGTGGCAGGCGAGCCTGCCACGGAGATGTTGTCCTTGACCAGGACCGGGATTCCGGCGAGCGGGCCGAGCGCGGCACCGGCCGCGCGAGCCTGGTCGACGGCATCCGCCTGCGCGGCTGCATCCTGGCTGACCGACAGGACAGCGCCGAGGCCAGGATTGCGGCGCTCGATCCGCTCGAGGTAGAAGCCGACAAGTTCCGCCGAGCTGAGCAGGCCCGACGACAGGGCATGGCCGAGCCGCGCCACGCTGACGTCGCTGGCGGCGATGCCCGAGCGGCCGATCGTTGCACCGGAAGGTTCTGGGAACGTCATGGTGGAAGACTAGGAGCGCCGGCATTCCTGACTACTGGGGGTGGGCACATGGCTTCGGCTGGCGGGCGGCGCTGGCGTGCGCTGCCAGCGCTTGTCGTGCTCTGCGCCGCCGCGGCGGCGGTCGGGGGGTGCAGTAGTCCGGGCGGCGGCGCGACCGCTGCGAAGTCGAGGCTTCAAGGCGACTACGTGGCGGTCGTCAGCAAGTTCCTGTCCTCCGTGGTCGAGATTCAGGCCGGCAGCACCGAGGGCAGCGGCGTCGTCTACGACACTCGCGGCGACATCGTCACCAATGCCCATGTCGTGGGTGCCTCGAAGAAGTTCGAGGTCCGCGCATCCGCGCTGAGCACTCCGCTCAGGGCCCGGCTGATCGGCGAGTTCGCGCCGGATGACCTGGCAGTCATCAGGGTGCTCAGCCACGCCAAGAGCCTGCGGCCGGTGCGCTGGGCCGACTCGGCGAAGGTCCAGGCCGGCCAGATCGTGCTGGCGATGGGCAGTCCCTACGGCCTGATCGACAGTGTCACCCAGGGCATCGTCTCGGCCACCGGCCGGCTCGTGACCGGGCCTGCCGTGAAAGGTCAGCCTCCAGCCGTGATCTCCGATGCGATCCAGACAAGCGCGGCCATCAACCCTGGCAACAGCGGCGGCGCGCTTGTGCTGCTCTCCGGGTACGTGCTGGGAATCCCCACGCTGACAGCCAAGGACCCGCAGCTAGGCACCGCAGCCGAGGGAATCGGGTTCGCGATCCCCGCGAACACAGTCCGTGCTATCGCTAGCCAGCTGATCAAGACCGGCAGGGTGACGAAATCTGACCGCGCGTCCCTGGACTTCACCGGGCGCACTCACACCAGCCCGCTGGGCAAGCCAGACGGCGTCACCGTGGACGCCGTCTGGCCCGGCGGATCCGCGGCCGGGGCCGGAATCGCCGTAGGCGAGGTCATCGTCGGGGTGGGCGGAAAGCAGACCCTGAACCTTAACCAGCTCGACAGCGTGCTGATCGACTTCGCGCCCGGTCGGCGCGTCAGCGTCGAGATTCTCCGCGACGGCAACCCGCATCAGGTCACCGCCAAGCTCGGCAGCCTTCGCAGCTGAGCCGCCCCTACACTGCGCGTGTGACATATTCCATCGGAGCTCTGGAGTTCGGTCCGGCGAGCGGTGAGCCTGACCTGCTGGCAGCGCCCGTCGCCAAGGCGCTGGCCGATCCGTCCTGGGCCGCGGTCGCCGCGGCCGTCGGCGTCTGCGCGATCGACCCCGAGCTGGCCGATACCGCCACCTTCTGCGAGCGCTACGGCGTCGCGCCCGCCGAGTCCGCGAACTGCGTGGTCATCAGCGGCCGGCGCGAGGGCGAGGTGCGGTTCGCCGCGTGCGTCGTCCTGGCGACGACCAGGGCCGACGTGAACAACGTGGCCAGGCGGGCACTGGACGTCCGCAAGGCGTCGTTCGCCCCGACCGAGGTCGCCGTGGCCGAGACCGGCATGGAGTACGGCGGGATCACGCCCATCGGGCTGCCGGCCGACTGGCCGATCCTGGTGGACGCCGCGGTCGCGGCCGCCGACCTGGTCGTCATCGGCAGCGGGCTGCGCCAGTCGAAGCTCGCGCTGCCCGGCAAGACGCTGGCCGACGCGCCGGGCGCGACCGTCGTCGACGGCCTCGCCCGCTAGCGCCGCGCTGGCTCCGCTCGGGAGCCGCGATCGGCCGGAGCGGGCTGCGCCGGCCCTCCACCACGAAGAGTTGCGGGCAAGCCGTAGAGAAACGGGCCGCCGGCGACGCTAACTCTTCGGCTTGTGCCGCGGGGACGGCGTCAGGGCAGCCAGGAGACCTTGCCGTGCAGGGCCGCGTATCCGACGAAGGTGACGGCGTCGATCAGGGCGTGCGCCACGATGAACGGCGTGACCCTGCCCCACCGGCGGTAGAGCACGGCGAAGACGGCCCCCATCGCGACGTTGCCGGCGAATCCGCCGAAGCCCTGGTACAGGTGATACGAACCGCGGAGCACGGCGCTGAGCGTGATCGCCCAGACTGGCTGCCAGCCAAGCTGGTCGAGCCTGCGCAGCAGGTAGCCGAGGACCAGGATCTCCTCGAGCACCCCGTTCTGGACGGCGTTGAGCAGCAGCACGGGGTAGCGCCACCACACCGCGGGCAGGCTCTCGGGAACAACCCGGAGACTGGCACCGAGGTGGAACGCCGTCAGGTACAGGGCCAGGCCCGCGCCGCCGATCAGCGCGGCGAGCGCCGCGCCGCGCAGCGTGTCCCTGCCGGGCTCGCCGCCGTCGAGCCCGATCACCGACGGCGGCTCGCCCGAGCGTGCCATCAGGTAAAGGACGAGCACGACCGGAGCGAGCGACTCGGCGACAGAGGCGAGTTGCAGAGCCAGGTCAAGCCAGTCGTTGGCGGCCAGCTGACCGACGATCAGGGCCTGCTGGCCGGCCAGGGGTTTCGTGGACAGCAGCGAGCCGACCAGCGTAAGGAACGCGTTGAGCGCGCTGGCGCCCAGGGACACCGCGAAGACAGCGAAAATCTCCCATCGGATCAGCCACGGGGGCGGCGGGCGTAGGCTTGTCTCCCTGAGTGCCACCTGAAGGACTCTAGCCGGTGCTTGTCGCCCTGATCGGTCCTGATGCCCCGCGTCTGCAGGGTCTGGCGCTCGTGACGTGGCCGGCCGCTGGCAGGGTTCCTCTGGCAGGTTCCTGCCTGGCTGATCCTGGGACAAAGCGCCTCGCAGGCGGTAGACATGGATCGGTCAGAGCGAGCGTAGACAAGGTGGTCCGATGATCCGTGCAGGCCGTAGCGCCGGCGGCCAGCCGACGCCCCCGGATCCGGCAGATCCGGAGCAGGGCGCGCCTACCGGTACCGCGCCCGGTGGCGCCGGAACCTCGCCGACCGTGCTCACAGCGACCGCCCATGGTGCACAGGCCACCGCGATAGCGCAGGCGGAAGACGCCGGGACCGCTGGCGGAGCAGCAGCGGAGCCGGCTGCCCCTGACGCCGAGGACGGGACCGCCGCCGGCGGCGACGCACGGTCAGCGTTCCGGCGCGCGCTCGGGCACGCCTGGGTCCGTCATCTGGCGCTGCTGCTGATCTACGAGGGAGCCGGGATCGCGGCGACCTGGCCCCGGTTCACCTACCTCGCGGACGGCAAGCTGCCAGCCACCCCGGACGTGTCCAGCTTCGTCTGGAATCTCTGGTGGACGGCCCACCAGCTGCTGCACGCGGGCAATCCGTTCTTCACCACCTACATGGCCGCCCCGGTCGGAACCCACCTGGCCTTCAGCACGCTGATGCCGCTGGCCGGCTGGCTGATGGCTCCGGTCACCGTCCTTTACGGGCCGTCGGCGTCGTTCACGCTGCTGACCATCATCACGCCGGGCCTGCTCTGTTATGCCATGTACCGGGCGGCGCGGCTCTGGCTGAACGAGCCAGGCGCGATCGTCGCTGGAGCGTTCTTCGGCCTGTCCTCGATGCTGCTCTGGCAGAACTGGTACCACGTCAACATCGCCATCGGCACCATCTTCCTGCCAGTGACGATCGAGGCGGCGGTACGGTTCCGGCGCAAGCCCCGTGCCGCGCCGGCCATCGCGCTCGGCGCCGCGCTCGGCCTGTCGATCCTGGTCAACCAGGAGAGCACGGTGGTCGCCCTGCTGCTCGCGGCCTTCATCCTGATCCCCTGGCTGGTCGGGGCGCTGATCAGGGACAGAGCGCTGCTGCTGAAGGTGCTTAAGCCGCTAGGACTCGGTGCGCTGGTCGCGATCGTCGTGGCGAGCCCGCAGCTCATCGCCATGCTCCAGCAGATCGTCGCGGGCGGGGCGAATCCGCCCCCCGGCCAGCTCGC
>DASWAA010000610.1:0-6129 GCA_036391385.1 Streptosporangiaceae bacterium | reverse complement strand
CATGTGGACGGCCCGAGTCGCCGCGCGCAGCAAGATCGGCTCCGGCGAGCCCGTCGAACTGGCACTCGACGTCACCAACCTGCAGTTCTTCGACGCCGACTCCGGCCTGTCCATCGGCCACCCGCAGGCATCGGCTGTCGTAACCGAGGCGGCCGCCTAGCAGCACCGCTCCCCTGGCCAACCGCCCCGGCCCACCGCGCCCGGCCCTCTCACCCCGGCCTACCGCGCCCCGGCCCACCGCGCCCGGCCTTCTCGCCGCTCCATGATCGCGGACGTCTTTCAGAGCGTGGTCGTTTTTCAGTCGGATGCGACTGAAAAAAGACCACGATCACGCCGATCCCGCCACGCACCTGCTGCCACAGGGCCGTAGCTCGCCAGTCCAGCCACGTCGCCGCAGCACTAGCGCGATCTCCGCTGCCACCTGGCACGGTCGCTGAGTGACGTCGGACCAGCTGTAGCGCAGCGTTATGATCCCGGCTGTTGCGAGGTTGTTGTCCCTGTGGATGTCCTGCCAGCGAGCCTCGACCGGATGGTAGGCAAGCCCGTCGAGCTCGATCACTACACCGAACTCCGCAAACAAGTTGTCCAGGTACGCCGACCTGGAGCCCTGCTTCATCCGGACCTGACGGCGCGGCTTAGGCAGCCCATGAGGGCGCTCGACGTCGCGCACGAAGCGGCGCTCCAGGTTAGACAGGACTCCGTCAGCGATCTCCTCCAGTGCACCGATAATGTCGCGTCGCCATCGCAGCTTCTTCCGGCGCATGGCCGCCTCGCGGATCTGCTCCGGAGTGACCAGCCGACGCGAGCAGGCCGCGCTCAGCCACGAGAACGCCACGTCGAAACCCCGTGCGCCGTCGGTCAGGTCGAGCACGGTCTCCTCGACGCGAGTCCTTGGCGGGCTCTTGGCCGGGTGCCGGACTGAGTCGATCCGCGAGGACCTATGCACGACAATGCGCGGAGTATCACGAGCGAACTCGGCCCTGGAGAACCGGATCCGTGTGCCTACCGGAATCGTCACGTGGATGGCGCCGTTTCGCTCGTCGCAGAGGCCGTCGAGTTCGGCGGCGGTTTGGTGGCTGAGCACAGCGTCCGGCCCGCAACGGCGAACGGCGGCCCAGAGCATGCTTGCCCTGGATGGCTTACCGCTATAGGCGAAGTAAACGCCGCGGTACAGCGGGCGCCACCGTCCACGGCGCAAGAGAGCGTCAAGGGCGGACGGGTTGACCTCGCAGTCGACGGCCTGCCAGCGTGCGAGTACTCCGCGCTGTCGCTCGATGAGCTCGCGGCAACGTATCGGCAGATTCATCATGCACGCCAGACTGGCCAACCCGCGACGGGAATCGCATTCCGCGCTTCGCTGCCTGTGGACGACCGGCCATTCCACCAGCCCGCCTGTGGACGGCTTAGGCGAACGGGCCGACGCGGGCGCTAGAGTAGGAGGTTTTGCTTTCGTGGTCGTCTTTCGGTCGGATCCGACTGAAAGACGACCACCCTCTGAAAGGCGTCCACGATCATGGACGTCCGGGCGCGACACCGTGTGCGACCAAGGTACGGCAGGCGACCAAGGTAGGACAGGCACGCGACTCGCTCAGCTGGGTACCTACCCCTTGATAGCGAGGAAGCGAACGGCAACGCAGGAGGCGACGATCGACTCGATCTGGGCAACCGCCGGACTGGCAGAGCGTGAGCCGACCCGGTGACCACGTCAGTCCTGGTCTTC
This sequence comes from Streptosporangiaceae bacterium, assembly GCA_036391385.1. Lineage (GTDB taxonomy): Bacteria > Actinomycetota > Actinomycetes > Streptosporangiales > Streptosporangiaceae > Chersky-822. The sequence goes on along the minus strand of DASWAA010000610.1, from coordinate 4,409 downwards.
ACCCGCGACCTGCGCATCGGCGACAACGCGGCGCTGGCCGCCGCGGCTCGCAGCGACGCCGTCGTGCCGCTGTTCGTACTCGACGACGCCATCGCGCGCGGGCACCGCAGCTGCGCGACCCGGCTGTCGTTCCTGCTCGCCAGCCTGCACGACCTCGACGCCAGCCTGCGCTCCCGAGGCGGACGGCTCGTAGTCAGGCGCGGAGCCTGGGACAGGACCGTCGTCGAGGAGGCCGCGCGGGCCGGCGCCGGACAGATCCACGTTGCCGGTGACGTGTCCGGCTATGCCCAGCGCCGGCTAGCCGGGCTGATATCGCTGGCTCGCAGCGCCCGGATGGAGGTCATCACCCACCCAGGTGTGATGGTGACGGCGCCCGGAGCGGTCAGCCCAGCCGGCGGCGGCCCCTACCAGGTCTTCACGCCGTACTACCGGCGGTGGCTGGCCGCCGCGCGGCGGGAGCGCGCGCCGGTCCCGGCACGGCTTGCCGTGCCGGGCGATGTCAGCTCAGACCCGATCCCTGACCTCGCCGACCTGACCGGCGCACGCCCCGCCGTCGGCGCCCCGGGCGGCGGCGAAACCGCGGGCCGCAACAGGCTGGCCGACTGGGCCAGCCAGCACCTGGCGGGATACGAGCGGGCTCACGATGACCTCGCCGCCGACGCCACCTCCCGCCTCTCGCCCTACCTGCACCTGGGCTGTGTCTCGCCGCTCGAGGTGGAGGCAGAACTGGCGCCGATGCCGGGCAGCGAGCCCTACATCCGGCAGCTGGCCTGGCGCGACTTCTTCTGCCAGTTGCTGGCCGCCCGGCCGGATGCGGCACGCAGCGACCTGCGCAGCCGGGGTGACCGCTGGCACGACGACCCGCACGGGCTAGCCGCCTGGCAGGCCGGCCAGACCGGCTACCCGGTCGTGGACGCGGCGATGCGCCAGCTTGGCCGCGAGGGCTTCATGCACAACCGCGCCAGGATGATTGTGGCCTCGTTCCTCACCAAGGACCTGTACGTCGACTGGCGCGCCGGCGCCGATCACTTCAGGGCGCTGCTCGCCGATGCCGACGTGGCATGTAACCAGCTCAACTGGCAGTGGGTGGCCGGCACGGGCACCGACACCCAGCGGCACCGGATCTTCAACCCGACGCTGCAGGGCAGGAGGTTCGACCCGCGCGGCGAGTACATCGCCCGCTACGTGCCCGAACTGGAGGGACTGCCACCGGGGCAGATCCACGACCCGGAGCCGTCGGCTCGCCGCGAGCGCCGCTACCCCGCGCCGATCGTCGACCACCAGGCCGCAGCGGCCGCCTGGCGCGCCCGTTAGCCGGCGGGCAGCTTCCGCGGGCCGCCCAGAGGACATATCATGGGTGCATGCATCGTTTCTCGTGCCTGAACTGGTGGCCGTCCTAGGGCAGCCGCTGAGATCACGCACGACGAGGGCTGTCCGGCTGGACGGCCCTTTTCTATTTTCTTAACAGGGGCGCTCGACCGGATGCCTTCGGTATAGCCAGAAGGAGCACCGGAATGACCACCACCCTGACCCACCGCATCCTGCCTGCCGAACCCGCGGATCCGGACGGATCCGCGGCCCTGCTCGCGGCACAACGCCGTACCGCCGAACTCGAGGAACTCATCGGCGCCGACCCTGGCGAGTTCACGATCCTGACCGGCGACCGGCCGACCGGCCCGCTGCATCTCGGCCATTACTTCGGCACGCTCGCCAGCAGGGTCCGGCTGCAGCGGGCCGGCGTTCGGCTGTTCATCCTCGTCGCCGACTACCAGGTGCTGACCGACCGCGATGTCGCTGACCGGCTGGCGCCTGCCGTGGAAGGACTGGTCGCCGATTACCTGGCGGCCGGGGTCGACCCGAGTTCGGCGACGATCTTCGCGCATAGTGCGGTGCCCGAGCTCAACCAGCTGATGCTGCCCTTCCTGTCGCTGGTGTCGGTCGCCGAGCTGCAGCGCAATCCGACCGTCAAGGAGGAGATCTCCGCGTCGCGGCAGGCGGCGGTCAGCGGGCTCATGCTGACCTATCCCGTACATCAGGCCGCTGACATCCTCTTCTGCAAGGCGAACCTGGTGCCGGTCGGCAAGGACCAGCTGCCACACCTGGAGCTGACCCGGATGATCGCCCGGCGCTTCAACGACCGTTACGCCGCGGGGTCGTCGTTCTTCCCGGTTCCCGACGCGCTGCTGTCGCCGGCTCCGAACCTGCTGGGCACGGACGGGACGAAGATGAGCAAGAGCCGCGGCAACGCTGTCGCGCTGTCGGCGACAGCCGACGAGACGGCGCGGCTGATCCGCCGGGCGAAGACCGATCCGCGCCGTGACATCAGCTTCGAGCCGGACTCCAGGCCGGAGGTGTCCAGCCTGGTGCTGCTCACCGCTTTGTGCCAGGACCGTGACCCGCACGACGTCGCGGCCGGCATCGGGGCTGGCGGCGCCGCCGAGCTGAAGCGGGTCGCCATCGAATCGGTCAACGAGTTCCTCCGGCCGGTCCGGGCCAGGCGGGCCGAACTCGCCGCCGACCCTGGCTACCTGCGCGCCGTGCTCGCGGCTGGCAACGAGCGCGCCAGGCTGATCGCGGCTCGCACGCTCGCAGACGTGCGAGAGGCGATGGGAACGAGCTACGGCGGCGGCCAGGATGAGGACAAACGGCTGGTCACAGCTGCCGGGTGACGGCCGAGGCGGGTGCTCGTCCGTGGCCCGGCCGGAACCAGCCGGCTAGCGGCTTTCATGATGATTACAGCCGATAGGCGGGGCAGTAAGCGGCCCATCTGAGGGTCGCGGCGGGGTCCCGCGCCTTCCTAGGCTGAAGGTGCGATGGACCGTCACCGCAGACGGTTCTCAGGTCTACCGCGCGGTGCCCGGCTTGGGGGGCCTTGCGGCACCCGGTGGACGTGAGAGCCGTTGGCCAGACGGGCCAGGGGACCTGCCGGCGCGCATCGCGCGCCGCGGCCATTAGTGCGCACGCCTCGCGTGGCAGATCTCGGGCGGTAACGGGGGTACGCCCGGGAACCCTGGCTCGTCAGGCCTGTCGGCAGCCGGTACGCGAGCGCTGCTATCCCTGTAACCCAGCGGCCTTGTCGGCTGCGGCGCCGACCAGCCCGGCGGCGGCGTCGAGCTCGGACTGCAGCAGTGCCGCCAGGACATCGACATCAGGGCAGCGCTCGGGATCGGCCGTGATGACCACGACGAGAGAGCCGGCGTAAGAGATAGCCGCGAAGCTGAGGGCCACGTTTCCGGCGACGAGGGTTAGCGGCAGAACGTCGGTGACCGGAGCACCGAGCAGGGCGAGCCGGTCGCGCGGGCCGCGCAGGCTCGTGACGAAGACGTTGACGAACCGCTGATGGTTGATGAACCAGCGCAGCGCACCGGTGGACGCCAGGGTGCGGAACGCCGGCCGCAGCAGCGCGGCTGAGGCGCCCCGGCTTGCCACCTTGTGCCTGCTGGTGCTGGCAGCGATCTGCCGCAGCTGACCGATCCGGTCACCGCCTGCCGGAAGCCGCACTGGCATCACGCCGACGAGATTGCCGAGGTCATCTGGGCCTGCCGTCGCCCGGCCGCCGACCATGACGGACGCGACTACGTCGTCAGGCGCGTGCCCGCGGCGCGCCACGAGGCAGTGCAGCGCGCGGGCGATGGCCAGCAGCGTGATGTCGTTGACTGTGGCGCCCCCTGCGTGCGCGGCTGCGCGGATCTGATCGAGTTCGGCCCTGGTCACCGCGATGCTGCGCCGTTGTCCCGTCGGCCCGTTGAGCACGGTGCCAGCCGGCCTGAGCACACCAGCGAGGTTGAGCTCAGCACCTGCCGAGCCGAGTTTCGGCAGACGCGGACCTGGCCTGGAGAAGGCCCTGAGCCGTGAGCGGAGCGCGTCGCCAGCGAGCTGGCGCCGCGACGGGGCCGGCCGCGGAAAGGGCAGGGGCACAGGCTTGGCCGCACCGTCCACCAGGCTGGCGAGCACGGCGAGCCCGCCGATACCGTCGGCGAGCACATGGTGGAAGACGACGACCACAGCGACCCGCGATCCGGCCAGGCCGGTGACGAACGACGCCGACCACAGCGGCCGGGACCAGGGCAGGGGCGCGGTCAGGATGGTGGCCGCCGTCTTCAGCAGCGCCGCCTGATCGCCAGGCTCGCCGCAGCCCACCGACCGGACATGCTCGCCGATGTCGAATCCCGCGTGGTCGATCCAGAATGGCCGGCCGCAGCCGGCTGGGGGGCGGACGAGCCTCTGCCGCAGTCGCGGCACCGCCGTGATGCGCTCGGCGAGTGCCTCGCGGGCGGCACCGACGTCGAACTCGGGGCCCGCGTCGAGCATGATGACCGCACCGACCTGCAGGGGTACCGGGCCGACGTCACAGCAGAGCAGCATCAGGTCGTCCGAACTCGCCCGCTCGATCACCGGATCCCCGTCAG
>DASWAA010000609.1:0-8315 GCA_036391385.1 Streptosporangiaceae bacterium | reverse complement strand
CGTGTCGCCCTTGACCCAGTATTCCTGCCTGCTGCGCGACCAGTAGGTACAGCGTCCCGTGGTCAGCGTGCGGTGCAGGGCCTCGTCGTTCATCCAGCCGAGCATCAGCACCTCACCGGTGTCGTACTGCTGCGCGATGGCTGCGAAAAGGCCGCCCGCGTCCCGCTTCAGCCTGGCCGCGATGGCCGGATCGAGGCCTGTGCCAGCCTGACCGTTCATGACTCTCCCAGGTCGGTGCGGCGGACCGGGTACCCGGCCGCCTGGAGCGCGGTCTTGACCTCGGCGATCCGCAGCTCGCCGAAGTGGAACAGGCTAGCCGCGAGGACGGCGTCGGCGCCTGCCTGGACGGCGGGGGCGAAGTCACTCGCCTGGCCCGCACCGCCGCTGGCGATCACCGGCACGTCTACGGCTGCCCGCACCGCCCTGATCAGCGGCAGGTCGAACCCGGCCTTCGTGCCGTCGGCGTCCATCGAGTTCAGCAGGACCTCCCCGGCCCCGAGCTCGGCGGCCCGTGCCGCCCACTGCACGGCGTCGATCCCGGTCCCGCGCCGTCCGCCGTGCGTGGTCACCTCGAAACCGCTCGGAGTCCCGGCGGCCCGCCGGGCGTCGACCGAGACCACCACGCACTGGGAACCGAACCTGACCGCCACCTCGCGCAGCAGCTCGGGCCGCGCGATCGCCGCCGTGTTCAGCGAGACCTTGTCGGCACCGGCCCGCAGCAGCAGGTCCACGTCGTCAGCGCTGCGCACGCCGCCGCCGACGGTCAGCGGTATGAAGACCTGATCGGCGGTCCGCGCCACGACCTCGCTCATGGTCGCCCGGCCCTGGCTCGACGCGGTGATGTCTAGGAAGACCAGTTCGTCGGCGCCGTCGGCGTCGTAGGCGGCAGCCAGCTCGACCGGGTCACCGGCATCACGCAGCCCGAGGAAGTTCACGCCCTTGACGACCCGCCCGCCGTCCACATCCAGGCACGGGATCACCCGGATCGCCACCGCGCTGGCGACGGTCCCCGCCTGCCCCGCGCCCGCTCCGGCTGTCACGTGCGGGTCACCTCAAGCGCCTCCTCCAGCGTGAACACCCCGGCGTAGAGTGCCTTGCCGACGATCGCGCCCTCGACACCAACCGGGACAAGCGAGGCGATCGTCCGCAGGTCACCAAGCGCCGAAACACCACCGCTGGCGATCACCGGTCTCCTGGTCAGACCGCAGACCTGGCGCAGCAGGTCAAGGTTGGGCCCGGTCAGCGTCCCGTCCCTCATCACGTCGGTCACGACGTACCGGCGGCAGCCGTCGGACTCGAGCCGGCTGAGCACCTCGGTCAGCTCGCCGCCTGTTGCCGTCCAGCCACGGGCCGCCAGCGTCGTCCCGCGTACGTCGAGCCCGACAGCGATCCGTTCGCCATGCTCGGCGATCACGCCGCTGACCCAGTCCGGCTGCTCGAGCGCGGCCGTGCCGATGATCACCCGGTCGCAGCCGGTCGCGAGCGCGCGTGCCAGCGACGCGTCGTCGCGGATGCCGCCTGACAGTTCGACGGCGACGTCCAGCTTGCTGATCACCTCGGCGAGCAGGTCGGCGTTGGAGCCGCGGCCGAACGCCGCGTCGAGGTCGACCAGGTGGACCCACTCCGCGCCGGCCCGCTGCCAGGCCAGCGCGGCGTCCAGGGGCGCGCCGTAGGTGGTCTCGGTACCCGCCTCGCCCTGCACCAGCCTGACCGCCTGCCCGTTCGCCACGTCGACGGCGGGCAGCAGCGTGAGAGTCGGCGTCATCGGATCAGCTCCAGCCAGTTCGATAGCAGCGCTGCCCCGGCGTCGCCGGACTTCTCCGGATGGAACTGGGTCGCGCACAGCGGCCCGTCTTCCACCGCCGCGACGAACGGCTGCCCGTGCGTCGCCCAGGTCAGCATCGGCGGCTCGGGCACCATCCATGCCCGGACCGCATAGGAATGCACGAAATAGAACCGCTCCTGCGGGCTGATCCCGGCGAAAAGCCGGGTCGCCGCAGGCGGGCGGACCGTGTTCCAGCCCATGTGCGGCAGCACAGGTGCCTCCAGCCGGTCCACGACTCCGGGCCACAGGCCGCAGCCCGCCGTTCGCTGGCCGTGCTCGTGACCCTCGGCAAACAGCACCTGCATCCCGACGCAGATGCCGAGCACGGGCCGCGAGCCGGCCAGGCGCTTGCGAATGATCTCGTCACCGCCGACCGCGCGCAGGCCGTCCATGCAGGCGGCAAAGGCGCCGACGCCGGGAACGACGAGCCCGTCGGCATTCAGCGCCGCGTCCGGATCCGCGGTCACCTCAGCGTCGGCACCGACCCGCTGAACCGACCGCGAGGCCGAGCGAAGGTTCCCCGAGCCATAGTCGAGCACCACGACGGACGGCCGGGCGCCGCTCACAGGACGCCCTTCGTGCTCGGGATGCCGCCCGCCCTCGGGTCGGGCGCCGCCGCTGTGCGCAGGGCACGTGCGAACGCCTTGAACTGTGCCTCGACGATGTGATGCGGGTTGCGCCCGTAGAGCACGGCGACATGCACGCAGATGGCCGCCGTAGCGCCGAGCGTCTCGAAGAAGTGCCTGGTCAAGCTGGTGTCGAACGTTCCGATCAGCGGCGCCATGCCGTCCGGCTCGCTGTGCACCACATAAGGCCGGCCGGCCAGGTCGACGGCGGCGCGCACCAGTGTCTCGTCGAGCGGGACGAGCGCGTCACCGAACCGGGTGATTCCCGCCTTGTCACCGAGCGCCTTGCGCAGCGCCTCGCCGAGGGCGATCGCGGTGTCCTCGACAGTGTGATGCGCGTCGATCTCGATGTCGCCCCTGGTGCTCAGCCGCAGGTCGATGCAGCCGTGCTTGCCAAGCTGGTTCAGCATGTGGTCGAAGAAGGGGACGCCGGTGGCGATCTGAGTAGCCCCGGTACCGTCCAGGTCGATCTCGACGACGACCTGCGTCTCCTTGGTGGCTCGCTCCACCCGGGCCGTCCTGGCAGCCCCGGTGGCCCGGGTGGCCGCGGCATCCAGCCCGGTCACGACAGCACCGCCTCGAGCGCGGTGCGGAACGCGTCCATCTCGGCCGGCGTGCCGATCGTCACCCGCAGCCAGCCCTCCGGGCCGACTTCCCTGATCAGCACGCCCTGGTCGAGCAGGTCCTGCCAGACGGCCCGCCGGTCGGGGAAGGTGCCGAACATCACGAAGTTGGCATCGGAATCGGCCACGGTGAGCCCGCGTCCCCGGAGCCAGCCGACCAGATCGTCGCGCTCTGACCTGATCGCTGCCACGGTCGCCAGCAGCTCGCCGGATCGGGCCAGGGCGGCCCGGGCCGCGGCCTGGGTGAGGGCCGACAGATGGTAGGGCAGCCGGACGATCTGCAGCGCGTCCACCACGGCCCCGTCGGCGGCCAAGTAGCCCACCCGTGCCCCGGCGAGGGCGAACGCCTTGGACATGGTGCGGACTACGACGAGACGGCCGAAGCTGGGCAGCAGTGCCAGCGCCGTCGACGCACGATCCCTGGCGAATTCGGCGTAGGCCTCGTCGACGACGACCATGCCGGGGGCGGCCGCGCACAGCCGCTCGATCGTCTCAGGCGGGACGGCGGTTCCGGTCGGATTGTTCGGCGAGGTGAGGAAGAGCAGGTCCGGTGCGAGCTCAGCGATCGCCGTCAGCGCCCGGTCCGGGTCGATACCGAAATCGGCATCCCGGGCCGCGTTGACCCAGCGAGTGCTGGTCGTCTGCGCGATCAGGGGGTGCATGGAGTACGACGGCTCGAAGCCCAGCGCGACCCGGCCAGGGCCGCCGAAGGCCTGGAAGAGCTGCTGGATAATCTCGTTGGATCCGTTGGCCGCCCAGACCTGCGCCGCCGTGAGGCCATGCCCGAGGTACCCGGCGAGATCCTCGCGCAGTCCTACCGCGTCGCGGTCCGGGTAGCGGTTCAGCGCCGCTGCCTCGGCAGCCGCTGCCTGCGCGATCTCATGCACCAGGGTCGGCGACGGCGGGTAAGGGTTCTCGTTCGTGTTGAGGCCGATCACGCCAGTGATCTGCGGCGCCCCGTAGGGGGTGCGGCCGACCAGGTCATCTCGCAGCGGCAGCCCGGACAGCCCGCCGGCGCCCGCACTGGCCCCTGCCGAGCCCGCGCCACCAGCAGGCACTCGGACCCGGACCGCGTTGACGTGGGCCGCGAGATCCTCGGCGCCGCCGAGCGCGTCGATGTGCGGCGCCACTCCGGCAAGCGCCTCGCGGGTGCAGTTCACGACGTGGATGCCGCGCAGGAACGACAGCGTGGACAGCCCGCCGCTGTGCCTCGCGGTCCCGCCGGTCGGCAGCACGTGGTTCGATCCGGCCAGGTAGTCCCCGAGCGAGACCGGCGCGTACGGCCCGACGAAGATAGCGCCGGCGTTGCGCACCCGGCCGGCTAGCTCGTCGGCGTCCTGAGTCTGGATCTCCAGGTGCTCAGGAGCCCAGGCGTCGGCTACTGTCAGCGCGGCGTCGAGATCGGCGACGAGCACGCAGGCGCTCTGGCCGGTCAGTGCCTCCTTGACCCGGCCCGCGTGCCGGGCGGTCGCGACCTGCCTGGTCAGCTCGTCCTGCACCCGGTCGGCCAGCCCGGCATCTGTGGTGATCAGCAGGCAGGCGGCGAGCGGGTCGTGCTCGGCCTGGGCGATCAGGTCAGCCGCGACGAACGCCGCGTCGGCCGTGCCGTCGGCCACGATCGCGACCTCGGTCGGGCCGGCCTCGGCGTCGGTGCTGACGATGCCGCGCACGAGCCGCTTCGCGGCCGCGACGTACACGTTGCCCGGCCCGGTGATCGTGTCCACTGGCTCGCAGTCGGCCGTGCCGTAGGCCAGCATCGCGATCGCCTGCGCTCCGCCTGCGGCGTGCACCTCGGTGATTCCGAGCAGCTCGCAGGCGGCGAGGATGGCCGGGTGCGGCAGGCCGCCGTGCTCGCGCTGCGGCGGCGACGCGACCGCGATCTGGCCGACGCCGGCGACCTGCGCCGGGATCACGTTCATGACCACGGACGACGGGTACGCGACCAGGCCGCCTGGGACGTAGACCCCGGCCCGGGAGACCGGGACGTAACGCTCGGTGACCACGCTGCCGTCGGCGACACGGGTCACGCTCTCGTGCGGCAGCTGCGCCTGGTGCACCAGCCGGGCGCGGCGGGCCGCCTCGCGCAGCGCGGCCGTCACCGCCGGGTCGAGCCTGGCCAGCGCGTCGGTGAGCGCCTCCCGTGGCACCAGCGTGCTCGGCAGGTCGACGCCGTCGAACCTGGCCGTATGCTCGCGGACCGCTTCGGCGCCACGCGCGCGCACGTCGTCGCAGACCGGCCGGACGGCAGTCAGCGCCGCCTCCACGTCAAGTTCCGCGCGCGGAAGAACGCCGGCCAGTCGCCTGCTCGTCAGGTTCCCGGCCGCCTCGTCCCGTAGATCGATCCTGGAAAGCACGCGGTAAGCCTAGCCGCCGCCCAGGTCAGGCCGAGCCCGCGACCTGGTACGCCAGTGCTTGCAGGCGGTGCGCGTCAATCTGGCCGCCAGCCCCGAGCCCCCGCGCAGTCGCCTCGGTCTGGTCGGCAGCCGACCGCGTGCCTGGCCGAAATTGCGTTGTCCGCCCCGATTGCCTGCCGTACCGTGACGGCGTGGTCGCGGTGATCGTGCTCAACGGGACTACGACCTGGATGTCGACGCGACGAGGACCGAGTCGATGGATTGCGCGCGCCTGATCGCGTCCCGGCTCGGCTGACCAGCAGCACGCAGACCATGCCCCCGGAGCGAACTGCTCACCCACGGCGCGCCTCAGCTGATGCGGTAACAAGACAACATCCTCTAATGGTGTAATACCAAGATGTATGACTGGATGACTGGAAAGGCCGCCAGATGAGATCTCTCGCCCCCCGCCGGATCGCCGTCGCCGTCACGGCTCTATCCGCGGCAGCGGCGCTGGGGATCGGCACGCCGCTCGCCGCCGCAGCACCCGCGTCGACGCCGGGCTGGCGCATCTTTAGGCTGGTCAGCCAGGACAGGTATCGCAACCTGCTCGGTCTTGTGGCGAACGGACCCCAGGACGCGTGGGCGTTCGGCGACGGGCCCAAAGCGCCGATCGCTGTGCGCTGGAATGGCTCGACCTGGACTGGTTCGCTGATGCCAGGCGCGAACGCCCGGCCGGAGCAGGTCTCGTCCACCGGGCACCGCAACGTATGGGCCTCAGGCCACAGGTGCTACGGCGGCCCACCGGACCCGCCAGGCAATAGCGCTTATGTGGCCCGGTGGAACGGCAGCCGCTGGTCGACGACGAGCATCAAGAGCATGCCGTTCTGCTCGGGCAGCGTGGTGACCACAGGCCCGGGAAACGGCTGGCTATTCGGAACAGCTTCCACGGCCCTGCACCTCACGGCGCACAGCATCCAGAAGGTGTCGCTCGGCCACATCGTGCAGGTCGTGGCGTCCGCAGCCGTCTCGGCGAAGGATGTCTGGGCCTTCGGCTACAGCACCTCGGGCAGCCGCGGCGTCACCCTGCACTGGAACGGCAGCACCTGGCGCAGCGTGCCGCTTCCTAAGCTGTCGCTGTCCGCCGGGGAATACCTCACCTTCATGGGCGCCGTCGCCGTCAGCTCGTCCGACGTCTGGGCTACTGCCGTCGCGGCACCGGGCCCGCTGACCTCCGTGCTGCTGCACTGGAACGGAACGGCATGGCATCGCATAGTCGTGCCGAGCACGGACGACCTGTACAAGATCACTACAGACGGCCACGGCGGCGTCTGGATCCTCGGCTACAACAGGTCCGCGAGTACGTACACGTTCCTGCATGACTCAGCCGGTAAATGGACGATGTACCCGATACCGACTAATGGGATTTCGACCCCATATCCAAGCAGTATTATTTTCAACATCTACACCATTGCCCATATCCCGGGGACGACGTCCGTCTGGGCAACCGGCGACGTGGCGTACCCGGACAAGCAGGGCATCGAGCACGGTAATGCCGTCTTCTTCAAGTACGGTCCGTGATCGAAGGGCGTGATCCAAGGGTTTGCGAGATATCGGGCCTGCTACCGACGGGCATGATCAGCTCAGAGGCGCGAGCTATTCGATGATCTTGGAGATCGGGATCTCCAGGATGTCCCTGGCGCCGGCGGCCCGCAGGGCCGGGATCAGCGTGTTGACGCCGCGCTTGGGCACGACGGCTTCGACCGCGTGCATGTCACCGCTGGCCAGCGAGGTGATCGTCGGCGAGCACATCGCGGGCAGGATCTGGGTCACGGCCGCCACCTGGGCGGCGGCGACGTTCAGCTTGAGCAGGACGTTGCCGCGCGCCCTGATCGCCCCGCGCAGCAGCAGCGCCACGTCCTCCATCGCGGCCCGCTTGTCGGGGTCCTCGTAGGCCGAGTGGTTCGCGATCAGCTCGGTGTAGCTGCTCAGCAGCGTGTGGATGATCTTCAGGCCGTTCCGCCGCAGCGACGAGCCGGTCTCGGTGAGATCGACGATCGCGTCGACGATGTCGGGCACCTTCGCCTCGGTCGCGCCATAAGACGGGGTGACTACGGCCTTGATGCCGTTCTCCTCAAGAAAGCGCTTAGTCAGCGACGGCAGCTCGGTGGAGATCCGGATGCCCTCGGGAAGGTCAGCGACCGACTCCCAGCCCGAGCTGACCGGGACCGCCAGGACGACGCGGACCGGGTCACTCGTCGCCTTGGAGTACGGCAGCTCGCCGAGCGATGCGACGTCCGCACCGGTCTCGGCGATCCAGTCCCGCCCGGTGATCCCGAAGTCGAACAGGCCCTCGGCGACGTAGATCGGGATCTCCTGCGGGCGCAGGAACCTGACCCGGTCGATCCGCGGGTCGTCGATCGACGCATGGTAGTCACGATCGGACGCCCGCCGGACCGTCAGGTCCGCCGCGTCGAAGAGTTCCAGCGTGGCGCGTTCGAGCGATCCCTTGGGCAGGACGAGTGAGAGCACGTCAGCACCCTACCCGGCCCGTCCGCGGCGCCACCCGCAGTGCCGGATCGCGTCGGCCAAGCCCCCTCACGCGACTCACCAGCCGCGCGATTCGCTGCTAGCGGCTAGACGCCTCTCACAGAAAACGTGTTACTGTGAAACTGTGAAGAACTTGACCGTCTCTGTGCCCGACGTGGTCTACCGCAATGCCCGGATCGCCGCTGCCCAGCGCGACACCTCGGTGAGCGCGCTGGTAGTTGCCTACCTTGAGCATCTGTCCGGACGGATGGACGAGTTCGCCAGGCTGGAGGCGCTGCAGCGCGATGTCCTGGCCGAGATCGGCCAGTTCCGCGCCGCCGACCGGCTCAGTCGAGACGAGGTGCACGACCGTGCGGTT